>DATGIH010000412.1:0-34588 GCA_035295865.1 Bryobacteraceae bacterium | reverse complement strand
ATTTTCTCGATCCAGGGCCGTGGAACGGTGGTGACGGGCCGCATCGAGAAGGGTGTTTGCAAGGTAGGCGAGGAAATGGAGATCGTGGGATTCCGCGATACTCGCAAGACGGTTGTGACGGGCGTCGAGATGTTCAAGAAGCTGCTGGACACGGGCGAGGCCGGTGACAACGTCGGGTTGCTGCTGCGCGGCATTGAAAAGGACGACGTGGAGCGCGGGCAGGTGATCGCCAAGCCGGGCTCGATCAAGCCGTTCAAGAAGTTCAAGGGCGAGATTTACGTGCTGAGCAAAGATGAAGGCGGACGGCACACGCCGTTCTTCAAGGGGTATCGTCCACAATTCTATTTCCGGACGACGGACGTGACGGGTGTAACTCAGTTGCCGGAAGGCACCGAGATGGTGATGCCGGGTGACAACGTGAGTCTGGTGGTGGAGTTGATCACGCCGGTGGCGATGGATAAGGGGCTGCGGTTTGCTATTCGTGAGGGTGGAAGAACCGTGGGCGCTGGGACGGTAACGGAAATTTTTGAATAGGGAACCATTTGGGAATCCGGGGAAAAGTGGTTTTCCTCGGATTCTTGAAATGACCGAAAGGGAGCGAAATTGAGTCTACGCGAACGCATCCGCATCCGCCTGAAGGCGTACGATCATCGGATTCTCGACCAATCGACGACGGAGATTGTCGATACGGCGAAGAGAACCGGGGCACAGGTGGCGGGTCCGATTCCGCTGCCGACGATTAAGAACCGGTACACGGTTTTGCGATCGCCGCACGTGGACAAGAAATCGCGCGAGCAGTTCGAGATCCGCACCCACAAACGGCTGCTGGATATTTTGGAGCCGACGCAGGACACGGTGGATGCGCTGATGAAGCTGGATCTGCCGGCGGGCGTGGACGTCGAGATTAAAGCATTCGGAAAAGGGAAATAGAAGTTCCCAGAGGTTTTCATGAGTCCAGGAATTTTAGGCAAGAAGATCGGGATGTCCCAGGTGTTCCGCGCGGACGGGCAGGTGGTGCCTGTCACGCTCTTGAAGGCCGGTCCCTGCGTGGTGGTGCAGCGCAAGACTCCGACCTCGGACGGTTACGATGCGGTGCAGCTTGGGTTGGTGGAATTCGCCAAAGCGGCGCGCGCGACCAAGGCCGCGGCGGGGCATTTAAAGAAAGCCAGCGCGGACGGCGTAAAGTATCTGCGCGAAATTAAAATGCGGCCGGGTGACGACGATCTGAAGCAGGGCGACCGCGTGCTTGTGGACCAGTTCAAGCCGGCGGACAAAGTGGACGTCATCGGCGTGAGCAAGGGCCGCGGCTTTACCGGACTGATCAAGCGGCATCATTTCAAGGGCGGTCCGGAATCGCATGGATCGATGTTCCATCGCGCTCCCGGTTCGATTGGCGCGTCGAGCTTTCCGTCGCGCGTTTTTCCCGGAACGCGCATGGCCGGTCACAGTGGAGCGCAGAACGTGACGGTGCGGAATCTCGAAGTGGTGGATGTGGTGGCCGAGGACAACGTGCTGGTGGTGAAGGGCGCGGTGCCGGGTCCCAATGGCGGGTATGTGCTGGTGAGAAGGGCGAAGAGGTAACCAACCATGCCGAGTGTTGACGTAGTCGATTTGAATAACCAGGTAGTCGGCTCGCTCGAGCTGGCGGATGAAGTGTTCGCGGCGCCGGTGAACGAGCACCTGCTCTACGAAGCCGTGCGGCATTCGCAAGCGGGAGCGCGCGGCGGCAACGCCAAGACCAAGACGCGGCACGAAGTTTCCGGATCCGGCAAAAAGCTGTGGCGGCAAAAAGGCACGGGACGGGCGCGCATGGGATCCATCCGGTCGCCTCTGTGGCGGCATGGCGGAACGACGCACGGTCCGCAACCGCGCGATTACAGCTACAAGCTGCCGCGCAAGATGCTGTTGGGCGCGCTGAGGTCGGCGTTGTCCGCGAAACTGCGCGACGGCGAGTTGAAAGTGGTGCAGGGTTTTTCGCTGCCCGATCACAAATCGAAGGGCATGCGCGCGGTGTTGACGCAGCTCGAAGTTGCCAAGAAAGTTCTGGTGGTAGACAACGGCGAAAATCGCAACCTGACGCTGGGGACACGGAATCTGGCGGGTGTGACGCTAGTCGAAAGCAAAGACCTGAGCGTTTATCAACTGCTGGGTCACAACCAGGTGCTGTTGTCGGAAACCGCCGCGAAGAAATTGTCGGAGGCGCTCGCATAATGACCATCTACGAGGTAATCAAGCGGCCGGTGGTGACCGAAAAAGGCGTCGCGAAAAAAGAGAGCGAGCGCACGCTGTGTTTCGAGGTTGCGCCGGAAGCCAACAAAGTGCTGGTGAAGGCCGCAGTTGAGAAATTGTTCAAGGTGAAAGTGGCCGGAGTCCGGACCACGAACCAAGTTGGAAAATTGCGGCGCCGCGGAAGATTCGCCGGCTATCGCTCCGACTGGAAGAAGGCGTACGTGACGCTGAAGGCGGGCGAAAAGATGCCCGAGTACACGGAGATCTAGCAGCATGGGAATGAAGAAATACAATCCCACGACAGCATCGCGCCGGTTCATGAGCGTGGTGACGCGGGACGAGATCACCAAGCAGACGCCCGAGAAATCGCTGGTGGAAGGCGTCAAGAAGCGAACGGGCGGGCGCAATAGCTTCGGTCAGATTTCTTCGCGCTTCCGCGGCGGCGGGGCCAAGCAGGCTTACCGGACCATCGATTTCAAGCGCGACAAATTCGGCATCCCGGCGAAAGTTGCGGCGATCGAATACGATCCGAACCGCTCGGCGCGCATCGCGCTGTTGAATTACGCGGACGGCGAAAAGCGCTACATCATTTGTCCCGTTGGATTGACGGTGGGACGCACCGTAAGTTCGGGCGCGGAAGCCGACATCCTGGTTGGTAACGCTCTGCCGCTGCAGAATATCCCGGCCGGCACCGTGGTGCACAACGTGGAGCTGCGGCCTGGAAAAGGCGCGCAGATGGCGCGATCGGCGGGCGCTCAAGCGCAGTTGGTGTCGCGCGAAGCGGGGATTGCGTTATTGAAGCTACCTTCGGGCGAAGTCCGGCGCGTGCAGGTGGAATGTATGGCGACCATCGGCCAGGTGGGCAACGTCGAGCACGAGAACGAATCGCACGGCAAGGCGGGGAAGTCGCGCTGGTTGGGCAAGAAGCCGCACAATCGCGGCGTGTCGATGAATCCGGTGGATCATCCGCATGGCGGCGGCGAAGGCAAAACGGCGGGCGGACGGCATCCGGTGACGCCCTGGGGCCAGCCGACGCGCGGGTTCAAAACGCGAAATAACAAGCGCACCGACAAGTGGATCGTCAGTAGAAAAGGCAAGAAGTAGGGGCTGGAGGCTCGGGACTAGGGATTATGAGCAGATCGTTAAAAAAAGGGCCGTTCACCGATGACCATCTGGTGAAGAAGGTCACGGCGATGAATGACAAGAGCGAAAAGAAAGTGGTGCGGACCTGGTCGCGGCGTTCCACCATTTTGCCCGAGTTCATTGGGCATACGCTCGCGGTGCATAACGGCAAGAAGTTCATCCCGGTGTATGTGACCGAGAACATGGTGGGACGGAAGCTCGGCGAGTTTTCGCCGACGCGGCAGTTCCGGGGGCATTCGGTGAAGGCAGCGGCGGCCCCTGCCGCGGGTTCGGAGAAGACGGCGAAACCTTCGTAGGGATTAGGAACTCGGGAAGACGAGGAAGATATGGCTAAGGCAGAAGCTCGATACGTTCGAACATCGCCGCAGAAGGCGCGGCTGGTGGTGGATTTGATCCGCGGCCAGAAAGCCGGAACGGCGATCAACATCCTGCGCGCGACCAATAAGCGCATGGCGCCGGTGGTGGAAAAAGTTTTGCGCTCGGCGATCGCCAACGCGGAGAATCGCTCGAACGACGTGGATGTGGACGAGTTGATCGTGACGGAAGCCTACGTTAATGAAGGGCCGCGTATGAAGCGCATCCGGCCGGCTCCGATGGGCCGCGCTTACCGTTATCAGCGGCGCATGGCGCACATTGTGGTGAAGGTGGGCGAGAAGAATACGGGCGGGGAGAAGAACTAGTGGGACAGAAAGTACATCCGTACGGATTTCGGCTGGGCGTTACCAAAACCTGGCGCTCGCGCTGGTTCGCCAAGGCAGATTACGCGAAGCTGCTCAAGGAAGATCTGGATCTCAAGGACTCGCTGCGCGACCGGTTGAAGGCCGCAGGCGTGAGCTCGGTGGAAGTGGATCGTCCGGGCAACAAGCTGCGCGTCACCATTCGCACGTCGCGTCCCGGCATCATCATCGGCCGCAAGGGCGCTGAGATCGAAAAGCTGAAGCAGGATCTGGCCAAGAAAACCAAGCGTGAGGTTTTCATCGATATTCAGGAAGTGCATAAGCCGGAATTGGATGCCCAGCTGGTGGCGGAATCCATTGCGCTGCAGCTGGAAAAGCGCGTGGCGTTCCGCAGAGCGATGCGCAAGGCGGTGGATTCGGCGCTGCGTTTCGGATGCAAGGGAATTAAGGTCCGAGTCTCGGGCCGATTGAATGGCGCTGAAATCGCGCGCTCGGAATGGTATCTGCAAGGCCAGCTTCCCCTGCACACGCTACGCGCCGATCTGGATTATGGATTCGCGCAAGCTTACACGACGTACGGCGTGATCGGCGTGAAATGCTGGACATACAAGGGTGAAATTATCGAAGGTCAGACGCGCCGGGATTCGTTGCGCAACGATCCGGAGCCGCGCCGCCAGCCGCTGCGCGATCGCCGCGAACGCCGTCCACCGGCTCCCGCGCCACTGGCGCAGGAACCACCCGCTCCCGCCGTGCAGTCCGCGCCCGATTTGGCATCGGCCAAAGCGGCTCCCATTATTCCGCCGCTGGCTCCTCCGCAACCGACCTGGAAGCAGGAACTGAAGCACGAGAGCGCGCCTGTGGAATCCGCGGCAACGGAAACCCCGGCCGAGAAGAAGGAAGAATAACGCCATGTTGATGCCGAAGAAGGTTAAGTACAGAAAGCAGCAGCGCGGCCGCATGACCGGGAAAGCCTGGCGCGGTTCCACGCTCGCGTTCGGCGAGTACGGATTGAAGGCGCTGCGCTGCGGTTGGATTACCGACCGGCAGATTGAAGCGGCGCGCGTCGCGATGACGCGCTTTATTAAGCGCGGCGGAAAAGTTTGGATCCGGTTGTTTCCGGATAAGCCGATCACCAAAAAGCCGGCTGAAACCCGCATGGGAAAAGGTAAAGGCGCTCCCGAGCAGTGGGTGTGCGTGATCCGTCCGGGGAAGATTTTATTCGAAATGGAAGGCGTGCCGAAAGCCACGGCTGAGGAGGCATTTCGCTTGGCTGCTGGAAAGCTGCCGCTGCCGACGAAAGTGGTTTCGCGCGATTTTGCTGGAGCCTAAATATGAAAGCGGATAAAGTACGGGAACTCGACAGCGCGGAATTGAAACGCCAGAGCGCCGATTTTCGCGAACAATCCTTCCGGCTGCGGTTTCAGATGGCGATGGGTCAGACCGATGGCCTGAAGAAGCTGAGGAGCATGCGGAAGGATCGGGCGCGGATGCTCACCATTCTGCGCGACCGCGAGTTGCATCCGGAAACGGCGCCGGAGCCGGTAGCCAAGAAAAAGAAGAAGGGTAAATAACGATGGCCACCGAGACCAAAGCAGCCGAGCCCAAGAAAATGGGCAACAAGAACGAGAAGGTGGGGCAGGTCGTCTCCGCCAAAATGGCGAAGACCATTGTGGTGGAGGTGACGCGCCGCGTATCGCATCCGGTTTATAAGCGGACCATCCGCAAGCGCAATAAATTTTACGCGCACGACGAAGAGCGCAAGGCTCAGGTGGGCGATGTGGTGCGCATCATCGAGTGCCGTCCGTTGAGCAAGCTGAAGAGATGGCGGCTTGAGGAGATCCTGCGCAAGGCCGTGCAAGTGGCCGTGGCGCCTGAGGCAGTTGACCTCGACACCACGCAGCCGACGTCGGGCGCGAAGTCGCCGAGGAGGAAATCGTCATGATTGGGATGCGGACCTGGCTGGACGTCGCCGACAACAGCGGCGCGCGCAAACTGCAGTGCATTCTGCCTCGCGGCGGCGATCTTGGATTGCGCGCGGGGTTGGGCGATGTGATCACCGCGAGCGTCAAGGAAGCGACTCCAGAATCGCCCATCAAGAAGGGCAAAGTAGTGCGTTGCGTGATCGTTCGCATGCGCAAAGAATCGCGGCGCAAGGATGGCACCTACATCAGGTTCGATTCGAACGCGGCCGTGCTGATCAACGAAGTGGGCGAGCCGGTGGGAACGCGCGTGTTCGGTCCGGTGGCTCGTGAGCTGCGCGACAAGAAGTTCATGAAGATTGTTTCGCTCGCGCCGGAGGTCATTTAAGATGCCTCGACCGAAGCCGATGATGCGGCGCGGCAAGCACGCTCCGGTGGGCAAGCGCCACAAAATCCGGATCAAGAAGGACGATCAGGTGAAAGTGATCGCCGGGCGCGACAAGGATAAGACGGGCCGGGTGCTCGAAGTGGACCGCTTGCGCGGAATGGTTCTGGTGGAAGGCGTGTCGATGATCAAGCGGCATACGCGTCCGAATCCGGGCAAGCAGATCAAGGGTGGAATCGCGGAGAAAGAGAGTCACATCGCGATTTCGAACGTAATGCTTTTGACTTCCGGCGGGCAGGCGACGCGCGTCGGGTACAAGATGGAAGGCTCGGGCGCTTCCGCGCATCGGGTGCGCGTGGCGAAGAAGACCGGCGAGGTGCTCGAAAAAAGAGCGTAAGGACTAAGCAATGAGCGAGGCGAGACTCAGACAGCATTACAAGAAAAACGTGATTCCGGCCCTGGTGAAGGAGTTCGGATACAAGAACGCGATGGCGGTGCCGAAGATCGATAAAGTCGCGTTGAATATCGGATTGGGCGAAGCCACGCAGAACGGCAAGCTCATGGATGGCGCGGTAAACGAACTGACTCAGATCGCCGGGCAGAAGCCGGTGGTGACCAAGGCCAAGAAATCCATCGCGGCGTTCAAGCTGCGCGAAGGCATGCCGATCGGGACCATGGTGACGCTGCGGGGCGACCGCATGTACGAATTTCTGGATCGCCTGATGAACGTGGCGCTGCCGCGCGTGCGCGATTTTCGCGGCGTTTCCACCAAGTCGTTCGACGGCCGCGGCAATTACACGCTGGGTATCAAGGATCAGCTAATTTTTCCCGAGATCGATTACAACAAAGTGGAAAAGATCAAGGGCATGAACATTTCGATCACGACAACGGCACGCTCGGACGCCGAAGGGCTGGCGCTGCTGAAACACATGGGGATGCCGTTCCGGCAGTAATCGCCGTCCGCGTCCATGACTGCGCATTCAGGAATTCTAGGGATTCAAGGGAGTCGAGGAAGATAAGGTAAAAATGGCAACTACGGCCAAGATCGCGAAAGAAGCTAAGAAGCTGAAGTACAAAATCCGGCATCGCAACCGGTGTTTCCGGTGCGGGCGTCCGCGCGGGTATCTGCGCAAGTTCAATCTATGCCGGATCTGTTTCCGGAAGCTGGCGCTGGCCGGTGAAGTTCCCGGCGTGATCAAGGCAAGTTGGTGAATAGGAGGTAAACATGGGAACATCCGATCCAATCGGCGACATGCTGACGCGAATTCGTAACGCCGCGCTGGCGCGCCACCCCAAAGTGGACGTCCCGGCCTCCAAGCTGAAAATGGAGATCGCGCGCATCCTCAAAGAAGAAGGCTTCATCATGAACTTCAAGATGACCGAGGACGGCGCGAAGAAGAGCATCCGCATTTATCTGAAATACACGCCGGGCAACGTACCGGTGATCTCGCGCATCGAGCGCGTA
Organism: Bryobacteraceae bacterium; assembly: GCA_035295865.1. Taxonomy (GTDB): domain Bacteria; phylum Acidobacteriota; class Terriglobia; order Bryobacterales; family Bryobacteraceae; genus Palsa-89. The sequence continues at coordinate 26,770 of DATGIH010000412.1, read as the reverse complement.
TCGCGTCCCGGATGCCGGGTTTATGTGGGAAGCCGGGAAGTTCCCAAGGTGCTGGGCGGTCTCGGGATCAGCATCCTGACCACGGCGCGCGGGGTGATGACCGGGCAGGCGGCCCGCAAGGAGCATGTGGGCGGGGAGATTTTGTGTCAGCTTTGGTAGTTTTATCATGGCGTTCACACGAGTGTGAACGCGGCACGCAGGAGTGCGCGCGCCACGCCCGGTGCGTGGAGTACAGAACCGGGTGCGTGGGGGACAGAAGAGGTTAAGTTTATGTCGAGAGTTGGAAAGAAACCGATTCCGCTGCCGAAGGGCGTAAAGATCGCGCTCGGCGAAACCATGAAGGTGGAAGGACCAAAGGGCAAGCTCGAAGTGCCGCTGCCCGCGGGGATCCACGCCAAGCAAAGCGACAAGGAACTCGAGTTCACGCGCGATAACGAGAAGCAAGCGGCGCTGCACGGTCTGACGCGCGCGCTGGCAGCTTCGGCGATTCAAGGTGTTTCCACCGGATTCACGCGCGAGTTGGACATCACAGGCGTCGGCTATCGCGCCGACGTGAAGGGTAAGATCGCGACGTTCACGCTGGGCTATTCGCATCCGATCGAGCTGCTGCTACCGGATGGCGTGGATCTGAAGATCGACAAGCAAACCCACCTGGTCCTCTCCGGGCATGACAAACAGTTAATCGGGCAAGTGGCGGCGAACATGCGCGCGCTACGTCCACCCGATCCATACAAGAACAAAGGCGTCCGCTACACCGGTGAAGTGCTGCGCAAGAAGGTCGGCAAAACCGGAGCGAGCGGGGCGGGAGCGAAGTAAATGCCGAGATCTTCTAAGAACGACGTTCGGGTTCGAGTGCATACCCGCATCCGCAGGCGGGTGCGCGGCACCGGGGAGCGGCCGAGGCTCGCGGTGTTTCGCAGCTTGAATCACATTTATGCCCAGGTGATTGACGACCGCAAGGGACATACACTCGCAGCGGCTTCATCCGGCGAAAAGGCGGGAGAAAAGAAAGCCGACGAAAAGAAATCCGAGAAGGCGGAAAAAGGAAAGACCGCGACCGGCGGCAACGTGGCCGGAGCGGAGCAAGTAGGCAAACTGATCGCTGAACGCGCGAAAGCGCAAGGCGTCACCAAGGTAGTATTCGACCGGGGCGGATATTTGTATCACGGGCGCATCAAGGCGCTCGCGGATGCCGCCCGCAAAGCGGGATTGGAGTTTTAACGAATGGCCGCAACACCGACACAGAAACGGATCGACGCCAATTCTCTGAACTTGAAAGAGCAGGTCGTCTCGATCAACCGCGTCACCAAAGTGGTGAAGGGCGGTAAGAATTTGAGCTTTTCCGCATTGGTTGTGATCGGCGATCCCGGAGCGCGGATCGTCGGATTCGGAACGGGGAAAGCGAAAGAAGTTCCGGCTGCGATCAAAAAGGGCATTGAGTCAGCGAAGAAAAATCTCCGGAAGATCAACGTCCTCGAAACCACCATCCTGCATGCGGTGCTCGGCCGCTTTGGAAGCGGCATGGTGCTGCTGAAGCCGGCGCCGGAAGGAACCGGCGTGATTGCCGGCGGCCCGGTGCGGGCGGTCATTCAAGCGGTGGGGATTCCGAATGTGCTGACTAAATCGATCGGCTCGCACAATCCGCATAACGTGGTGAAGGCGACGATCAACGCGCTGGAACAGCTTCGCGACAAGGCGCAAGTGGCGGAGATGCGGGGACTGGCGGCGGAGAAAGTGATGTAGATCCGTTTCTCGTTGCCCGTTTCCGGTTGGGCGCTGTCTTTGAAACGAGAAACGATGAACGAGAAACGAGATACGAAATTGTATGGCGGACGCGAAAATTAAAATCAAGTTGATTGGCAGCCCGATTTGCTGCCCCGAGAAGCATAAGTCGATTGTGCGGTCGCTCGGATTGAAGACCATGAATCGAACGGTGGAACGGCCGGATACGCCGGTGTTTCGCGGCATGGTGAAGAAGGTTCCGCATTTGCTGGCTATCGTGAAGGACTAATTTATGAACCTCAGTAATCTCAAACCGCCGGCTGGGCAGAAGCAAAAGCGGCAGCGCGTCGGGCAGGGCATGGGAACCGGCCGTGGAAAATATTCCGGCCGCGGCGCCAAGGGCGCGCGCTCCATTTCCGGTTACAGCATCATGCGCGGATTTGAAGGCGGACAGATGCCGCTGCACCGCCGTTTGCCGAAACGCGGATTCACCAACATTTTCCGCAAAGAGTACGCCATCGTGAACGTCGGCCGTCTGGAGCAGTTGGAAGGCAACAAGTTCGATCCAGGCCGTCTGCTCGAATTGGGCGTCATCAAGAAGCTTGGCACCGGGCTCAAAGTTTTGGGTTCGGGGGACCTTACGCGCAAAATCACGGTGCAGGCGCATGTGTTTTCCAAATCGGCTCTGGAGAAAATCCAGAAGGCCGGCGGAAGCGGAGCGGTAATCGGAAGCGAGTCGTAGAGGCTGTGTTGAGGTAGTCGAAAAATGAAGTTCTTCGAAGCCGTCGCAAACATCTTCAAGATTCCGGACCTGCGGAAGCGTATTCTGTTCACGCTGGGCATGCTGGCGATCTATCGCCTGGGCGGGCATATTCCCACGCCGGGCATCGACGCGAACCGGCTGCAAGCGTTCTTCCAGCAAAATCAAGGCACGTTGTTCGGGTTCATCGACCTGTTCAGCGGCGGCATGCTGCGCCGGCTGACCATTTTCGCGCTCGGCATCATGCCGTACATCACCGCATCCATCATTCTGCAGTTGATGACCGTGGTGGTTCCGACGCTCGAGAAGCTCCAAAAAGAAGGCGAGCTGGGACGGCGCAAAATCACGCAATGGACCCGTTACCTCACCGTAATCCTCGCGCTGATTCAATCTTTCGGAATCGCGGAAGGCCTTATGCGTTCCGAAGGCGGATTCGTTCTCAATCCCGGCTTCGGATTCATCCTGATGACGATGCTCAGCCTGACCACCGGCACGGCGTTCATCATGTGGCTGGGCGAACAGATTACCGAGCGCGGCATCGGCAACGGGATGTCGCTGATCATCTTCACCGGCATCGTGGTCGGGATTCCGAACGCGATCAACAACATTTACCAGCATGTGTTCCAACTCAAGGACTGGACGCCGATTCACCTGATCGTGATTCTGGTGGTGATGATCGCTGTGGTCGCTTTCATCGTTCTGGTCGAACGCGGCGAACGCCGCATTCCGGTGCAATACGCCAAGCGCGTGGTGGGGCGCCGCATGATGGGCGGACAATCCACGCACCTGCCTTTGAAAGTGAACGCCGGCGGCGTCATTCCTGTGATCTTTGCTTCCTCGCTGCTTGCGTTTCCCCAGACTCTGATGAGTTGGCAGGTGGTGAAAAACAGCGCGTTCCTGAGCGGATTGCTGACTTCCATCGGCGGTGCACAGCCTCTTTACTACATACTCTTCACGCTACTGATCATTTTCTTCTGCTTCTTCTACGTGTCGATCATCTTCAATCCGAATGAAGCGGCAGACAACATGCGTAAGTACGGCGGATTCATCCCGGGCATCCGGCCGGGCAAAAACACCGCCGACTACATGAACAAAATCCTGACCAAGATCACGGTGGTGGGCGGGCTGTATCTATCGATTCTGTCGATCATTCCGACCATCATGATCCAAGGCATCAAGCTGCAGCGGCTGCCACTGGTCGGCAACTTTATCGACACCTATTTCCCGCGCTGGCTGCTGGACGGGCTGAACGTGAACTTCTTCTTCGGCGGTACCTCGCTCCTGATCGTGGTCGGTGTCGCGATGGACACAGTAAATCAGGTAGAAGCGCAATTAATTATGCGCCACTACGAAGGTTTTACGCCGCGCTCCGGACGCATCCGCGGACGCCGAACTGGTACGTAAATCATGAGTTTCCGGCGTATGCTACACTTGAGTTATCAAACTTCCTTCGTCGGGGCGGTGGTGTGCGCCTCCGAACCGGCTTGATCGAGGATGATTATCCGGAAAAACAGCAAAGAACTGGAGCAGATGCGTCGCAGCGGTCTGTTGGTGTACCAGATTTTGCACGAGTTGGAAAAGATGGTGGAGGAAGGCGTCACGACACAGGAGTTGGAGGACGCGGCCGAGAAGATGATGAAGGATGCGGGCGCAAAGCCCGCCTTCAAGGGTTATTACACGCAGGCCGCGGGAAGCAAGTATCCATACGTTTTGTGTACGTCGGTGAACGAGCAGATTGTGCACGGAATGCCGTCGCGGACTAAGTTGAAAAAGGGCGACATCGTTTCCATCGACACGGGCGTGCAGCTGAATGGATATTACGGCGACTCAGCGATCACGGTGCCAGTGGGCGAGATCAGCGAATCCACCAAGCGGCTGTTGAAAGTGACGCAGGAATCGCTGGAATTGGCCATCGACAAGGCGCGGCCGGGCAACCGCCTGTTTGACATTTGCGGAACGGTTGAGCAGCACGTGGTTGGAAACGGATTTACGGTAGTGCGTGAGATGGTAGGACACGGAATCGGCACCAAGCTGCACGAAGAGCCGCAGATTCCGAATTACGTGGATCGCAGGAACGAGAATCCGCGATTGAAAGAAGGAATGGTGCTGGCGATCGAGCCAATGGTGAACGCCGGTGCTGCGGACATGAAAGTTTTGAAGGACAAGTGGACGGCCGTAACGAAAGACGGTTCGGTGTCCGCTCATTTTGAGCATTGCGTAGCGGTCACGGCGGATGGGCCGTGGGTTTTGACCAGGCCTTAAGCGGGTCGCGTAAAACTGAACCGCGACCGCAAGGGAGCGTTTGTTTGGTGGGTGGCGTAACTTCGGTAGAAGCGATTGTCGTTGAGCTGCTGCCCCACGCGGTGGTCCGGGTGAAGCTGGAGAATCAGGATCTGGTTCTGGCGCATCCGGCGGGAACCACCAAGACGAATTTTGTGCGAGTTCGTCCGGGAGATCGAGTGCAGGTGGAGTTATCGCCGCATGATCCGGGACGCGGAAGAATCGTGAGACTGTTGGAGAAAAAATGAAAGTTCGAGCGTCGGTAAAAAAGATGTGCGACAAGTGCAAGGTGATCCACCGCGAGGGCGTGGTGCGGGTGATCTGCACGAATCCGAAGCACAAGCAGCGGCAGGGATAAAGGATCAACTATGGCGCGTATCGCAGGTGTGGATTTACCAGCAAAGAAGCGGGCCGAAATCGGGCTCACCTATATTTACGGCATCGGGCGGACCCGTTCGCTCTCGCTGCTGCACCGGGCCGGTGTGGATGCGAACAAGAAGATCGCCGACCTGACCGAAGACGAGGTCAACAAAATCCGTACGCTGATTGAAAATGAAGGCGCGGTGGAAGGCGACCTGCGCAAGGAACTTTCGATGAACATCAAGCGCCTCATCGAAATGGGCTCCTACCGGGGTGTACGGCATCGCCGCGGCCTGCCGGTCCGCGGACAGCGGACGCACACCAATGCGCGCACGCGCAAAGGTCCACGACGCGCAACCATCGCAGGCAAGAAGAAGGCGACAGCGAAGACATAAGGATCCCAGATGGCCAAAGCTCCAGAGAAGAAAGCAACCAAGAAAAAGACCTTCAAGAAGAAGGAAAAGAAAAATGTATCGAGCGGCCTGGTGCACGTGCAGGCGTCGTTCAACAACACCATCGTTACGTTCACCGATCTGGTCGGAAACGTTCTGTCCTGGTCAAGCTCGGGATCGCTCGGATTCCGTGGATCGCGCAAGGGAACTCCGTTCGCCGCGCAGCAGGCGTCGTTGACGGCCGCGACGAAAGCCAAAGAGTACGGGCTGCGAACGGTGGAAGTGAGAGTGAGTGGTCCGGGCGCCGGCCGGGAATCCGCCGTGCGTGCGCTCGCGACAGCGGGGATTGAAGTAAGGTCGATTAAAGATCGGACGCCGATACCACATAATGGTTGCCGGCCTCCAAAACGCCGGCGCGTTTGACGCTGGGCAATCGTCAGTGAAGCGGTAGAAAGCAGGACGAAGGCTCTTTGAGCTGTAAACTGCACCTTTTGAAAGAAGGTTATTGGAAAGAGAATGGCTAAATATATTGGCCCTGTCTGCCGGTTGTGCCGGAGAGAGGGAATGAAGTTGTTCCTCAAAGGGGAGCGCTGCCACACCGAAAAGTGTGCCATCGAAAAGCGGAACTTCGCTCCCGGCCAGCATGGTAAGGATCGCAAGCCCAAGCTGGTTGGTTATGGACTGCAGTTGCGCGAGAAGCAAAAAGCCCGCCGCTATTACGGATTGCTGGAGGGCCAATTCCGCAATCTGTTTGAAAAAGCATTCGCCACCAAAGGCGTCACCGGCGAGCATCTACTGAATTCGCTGGAGCGGCGTCTGGACAACGTGGTCTACCGCATGGGCTTCGGAACCAGCCGCAACCAATCGCGGCAATTGGTCCGGCACGGCCATCTGCTGGTGAATGGCAACAAGGTTGACATCCCGTCCTATCAGGTCCGTCCCAACGACGTCATCGAAGTTCACGAAAAAAGCAAAAACAACCCCACGATCCTGGCCGCCCGCGACGCCACCGCGCACGCGCCTTCGCCGAATTGGCTCGAAGTGGATCGGGAAAATCTCAAAGGCAAAATGCTGGCGCAACCGAAGCGGGAAGAGCTCGTGCAGATTCAACTGAACGAACAGTTGATCGTCGAGCTGTACAGTAAATAAAAGTTCTTCGGTTCTTTAGTCCTTCGGTTCGGGAAACCGCGATGATCCGGGATTAAGGAATAGAAGAACCGATGAACGGAAGAACCGAGGAACCGATTTTATGTTTAAAGGTTTTCAGAAGCCGAAACGATTAGTCGCCAATACCGAAACGCTCACCGAGCGCTACGGAATGTTTACCGCTCAACCGTTTGAGCGCGGATTTGGATCCACCATCGGAACCGGATTGCGGCGCGTGCTGCTGAGCTCCATCGAAGGCGCCGCCATTACTTCCGTCCGCATCGAAGGCGTGGCGCATGAATTCAGCCCCATCCCCGGCGTGGTCGAGGATGCTACCGACATCATCCTGAACCTCAAGCAGGTTCCGTTCAAGATGATCGGCGAAGGCACCCGCGTCGCTCGTCTTAAAGTGGACAAGCCCGGCCAGGTGCTGAGCGGCCAGATCGAAACCGACGCGGACGTCGAGGTGCTGGACCGCAACATGCCCATCGCGATGGTGGGCGAAGGCGGCAAACTCAACATCGAAATGCGCCTGAAGTCAGGACGTGGCTACGTCGCGGCCGACCGCAATTACGACGAGGACCTGCCACTCGGCTATATCCCGATCGACTCGGTCCACTCGCCTGTCCGTAAAGTCAACTTCATGGTGGAAGCCGCGCGCCTGGGCCAGATGACCGATTACGACAAGCTCACGCTCGAAGTCTGGACTAACGGAGCCATCTCGCCGCAAGACGCCATCGGCCAGGCATCGAAGCTGCTCAAAGATCACATGACGATCTTCATCAACTTCGAAGAGCTGCCGGAAACCACCGAAGAGCCGGCCGAGCGCGCCATGAACCAGATGAACGAAGTGCTCAACCGGTCGGTGGAAGAACTCGAGTTGAGCGTCCGTTCCTACAACTGCCTGAAGAACGCCAATATTCAGACCATCGGCGATCTGGTGCAGCGAACCGAAGCGGAAATGCTGCGCACCAAGAATTTCGGGCGCAAATCGCTCAACGAAATCAAGGAAATCCTGTCCAATTTGGGCCTCGGATTCGGAATGAAGTTCGATGCGCAGGGCCGCTTGGTTCCGGCGCCGGGTGGATCTTCCCTACCGCCGTATAGCGGATCGGATCTCGACGACGAAGAGCCCGAGCAGGACGAGGTGACGGAGTAAGCCATGCGCCACGGAGTTGACGGATATAAGTTAAAACGCAACATCGGAGCGCGCAAGGCTTTGCTGCGCGGTCTGGTAACCAGCGTCATCGATCAGGAACGAATCATCACCACGGTTCCGAAAGCCAAGGCTGCAAGACCGCTGGTGGAACGGATGATCACGCTGGCAAAGGAAGACACGCTGCACGCGCGGCGTCAAGCGGCGCAAGTGTTGTTAACTCCGGCATCGGTGAAAAAGCTATTCGACAAATTGGGCACCCGCTTCGGACAACGCAACGGCGGCTACACGCGCATCGTGCGGCTGGGCTTCCGCAAAGGCGACGGCGCCGAGCAAGCGATGCTCGAACTGGTCGGTTCCGAACTCGTGAAACGAGCCGCCGAACGCGCCAAGCGCCGCGAAGAGCGGTTGCAGGCCGTAAAAGAAGGCCGGCACGATGGGGAAGAGCCGGAAGAGGCGGAAGAGAAGTAGAAATTTTTGGGCCGCGGATGAACGCAGATAAACGCGGATAAGAATCTGCGTTTATTTGCGTTTATTCGCGGCCAAAGCAATCAGACTTACTGCAAAACCAGCCACCACATCCGCCGCATAGTGATATCGTCCGTACACCGTGGCGATCGCCACACTCACGGCGTAAATCAACATTCCCCTTCCATACCGCTTACGCTCCGGAAGATATTTTAGTAAGGCCCATCCGGCCGAGAAAGCCGACGATACGTGCGCGCTGGGGAAGACGCTCGAATGGATGCCGTATCCGTTGACGATCCACAGGTTGAACCTTCGCAACGCTGTCATCACCGCGGGCACGTCCTGATTTGCAAAGAGCGTTCGTGGCGGTTGCGACAGAAAAAACGGAAACATCGCGTACGCGAGCAGTGTTCCGAGCAGGTACAGGAACAGAACCCGGTTGACCCGCTCGCGATGGCGGGCGAGGTAGAGCACCGCGACAGTGAACGGCCCCACGGCGTAAACCAGCAGATAGCAAAGCTCGAGATACGACGGAATCACAGCGCCCAGCGATTCGATGGCCCGTTGGACGCCCCAATCGTGCAGCAGCGTGCGGTCCCACTGGACCCATTGGAACTCCAGCTTGTGCTCTGGCGAAAGCGGCGTGAAGAAATCCATTTCGCGGTACGCCATCAGCGTGAGCGCAAGCGGAAGCCAATCGCGCGCGATGCTGAAGAATTCTCGATTGCCGCGTGCCTCGCCGAACGCGAGCAACCCGATGATTCCCGCTGCAATGAATAGCGGCAGCCGGGGGCCCGGGATCAACGCAACGTAGGCGAAGTAGCCGATCAGCAGCCACTCGGAGGAACGCAGCGCTTTCACTCGTCCGTCAGAATAGCACCTTGCAGATTACGGATATTTTGTTCCGAGCAGCGCGGCCACTCCGGCGCAGCTCTTGATTTTAAACACCGCAGCGGATTTCAACGCGGCCGGCGAAGCTTGCAGCTTCAATCCGGGAGCGCGCGTGACGAGAGCCTTGATTGTCGGTCCTTGGCAATCTGTCACGGTGAAACGATCCATATCGTTGGCGCCTAGCACCGCGTACGTCAGAGCGTTTGAGCCGTCGTTGGTTTGCAGGCGCGGATCCGCCCCGCGGTCGAGCAGCAGATTCACGATGTCGGTGTAGCCGTAACCCGCCGCCATCATCAGCGGAGTGCTGCCATCCGCGCCGCGATAGTCGATGTCCGCGCCTGCATCGAGCAGCGCCGCGACCGAACCTTTCTGGTTTTTGTGGATTGCGTGCATTAGCGGCGTCCAGCCGTTCACGCCCGCGCGCTGGTTGGGATCGGCGCCCTGCTTCACCAATGTTGCGATCAAATCCGTGCGTCCCGATCGGGCGGCGCCGATCAAGGCGGGAAGATTGCGGGACCCGCAGCTTGCCATCACCAGTGCAAAAGCGGCCAGTGCGATGCGTATCATGGCCAATGTTAGTACGAAGTACTTTGTGTTGTCAAGTAAAATTAAGACGACCCAGACGCCTGGCCCACGCGGATCAGGTGCTCGGCCTGTTTTAGCGCTTCGGGTGTCACGCGCTGGCCGGAGAGCATGCGTCCGATTTCGCGCGTCCGCGCGGGACCAGCCAGCTCTTCCACTTCCGCCACCGTGCGGCCTTTCACCTCGCGTTTTTCGACGAAATAATGATGATCGGCGAATCCGGCGACCTGCGCGAGATGCGTGACGCATAGCACCTGGCTTGCGCCGGATAGTTTCTTCAAACGCCGTCCGACCGCCTCCGCCACGCCGCCGCCGATGCCGGTGTCGATTTCGTCGAACACCAACGTCCGCTGCACGGAATTGGCTCGGGCCGCGCGGCCGGCCGACGTCTTCAGCGCAAGCGCAATGCGCGACAGCTCGCCGCCCGATGCCACTTTGTCCAGTGGACGCGGCTCCTCGCCGGGATTCGCCGAAATCAAAAACTCCACGCGATCGGCGCCTTGCGCGGACCAGCTGGCTGGCTGCACACTGATCCGAAAGACCGCTTTTTCCAGCGCCAGCGATCCCAATTCAGCTTCCACTTTGCGCGTCAGTTTTTCCGCAGCGGATTTTCTTAGCTTGGTGAGCGCGGCAGCCGCTTCGCGATAGGCCTCACTCGCTCGCGCGGCATCAGCGGCCAGTTGCGCCTTACGCGCGCCCGCGTTTTCGACGAGCGAAAGCTGCGCACTCACGTTTTCGAGAAACTCCAGCACTTCGGCAAGGCTAGACCCGTACTTGCGCTTCAGCTTGTCGATCAACTCCAGCCGCGATTCCACGTGCTCCAGACGGTCGGGATCCGCTTCCAACCCGTCCAAATAATCGCGGATCGCAAATGATGCCTCCTCTACTCCGATAGCCGCCGATTTCAGCGTTTCAAGCAAGGGCGCAAGCGTGGCATCGATGCGCGCGAGATCGTCAAGCTTCTTCATCGCGATGCGAACCTGCGCCGACGCGCTCTCGGGCGAATCGTACAACGCGGAATAAGCCGCGCCGGCGCTTTCCTGCAACCGCGCGACGTTCTTCAAGACGCTCCGCTCGTTTTCGAGCTCCGCATCTTCGCCCGATTTCAGCGCAGCGGCTTCAATCTCTTTTTTCTGGAAGCTCCACAGATCCGCGAGCCGCAGTTTTTCCTGCTCGGATTTCTCGAGTTCCGCAAGTTCATGCTGAAACCCGTGCCACTGGCGGAAAATTTCGGACACACGATTGCGCGCCGCATCCGCTCCGGCGAAATCATCCAGCAACTCCAACTGCGAATCCGGCGAAAAAAGCTGCTGTTGGTCGTGCTGGCCGTGGATGTCGCCGAGAAACGGCGCGATCTCGCGCAGCAATGCGACGGTGACCGGTCGATTCCCAAGAAACGCGCGCGATTTTCCGCCGGCCAGCACCTCGCGCTCGATCAGCAGTTCGCCGTCTTCCACCACTACGCCGGCGTTCTCCAGCAGTTCCCGACAGGCCGGCTGCTGGGGCGCTTCGAAGATCGCCGAAATCCGGGCACGATCCGTATCCGCGCGCACCATATCGGCCGAAGCGCGGCCGCCCAGCACCAGTCCAAGTGCATCCACCACAATGGATTTGCCGCTTCCGGTCTCTCCGGTCAACAGATTCAGTCCGCCGTGAAATCGGACGCGGACACGCTCCACCACGGCGTAATTCTCGACGAGAAGTTCCAGCAACACTCGATGAAATTATAGTTGGTTTTGCTTCGTCTAACGGAGTGGCTGCGAGTGTGTTGCCACGAGCCCGCGTCATACTGTACAACAGAAGATGTAACCGTAAAACAGAATAGGGTACTTTTGTTTCCAAGCAGCCGAGACAAAAGCCCTCGCACGCTAGAATGGTTTAGAGCGACTGGAAAGGAGCTTGGTTGAGTCTTTGGGATCTGGTATTACAATCCGGCCCGCTGCCCCGGGCGGTGATGGCGATTCTGTTGATCTTCTCGCTGCTTTCCTGGTCCGTGATCTTTTCCAAGTGGGCGGTGTTCCGGCGCGTGCGCTCGGCCAACCGGGTATTCCTGCGCGCTTTTCGTAAAGCGGCGAATTTGGACGCGGTGGCCATGGCGAGCGAGCAGTTCCGGCGATCGCCGCTGGTGACGGTTTTCGATTTCGGCTACACCGAAGTGGCGCGCCAGATGAAATCGCGCGGCAGCGTGACGAATCCGGTGGCGTTGGAGCGAACTTTGCAGTTGGGCATGAGCGAAGAAATCACGCGGCTGGAGCGCAACATGAGTTTGCTCGCCACCACCGCCACCGTGACGCCGTTCGTCGGATTGTTCGGCACGGTGTGGGGCATCATCGACGCATTCCAGCAATTGTCTACGGCGGGCGCCGCGAGTTTGCGCGCCGTGGCGCCCGGAATTTCCGAAGCCTTGATCACTACAGCCTTGGGGTTGGCGGCCGCCATCCCCGCCGCAATCTTTTACAACATGTTCGGAACCGCGATTAAGGAATTTGGCGCGCGCATGGAAGACTTCATGCTGGAGTTCATGAACATGCTAGACCGAAGCTTCGAGTAAATCACCATGGCGTTTTCAGCCGGCAGTTCATCGGGCGGAGGCGGACGGCGCAGCCGGTTCCGCGGCACAACATCGCTAGCCGAAATCAACATCGTTCCGCTGGTGGACGTGGTGCTGGTGCTGTTGATCATCTTCATGCTCACCGCGCACGTGATGGAGTTTGGGATGGAAGTGGAAGTTCCCAAGGTAAAGCCATCGCGGGAGAGCGTTCAGGATTTGCCTGTCATCAACATCACGAAAGATGGCGCAACGTACCTCAATGACAAACCGGTGAACATCAATTTGCTCGCGGAAACGGTGCGGCAACGGTTCAAGGGCGCCAAGTCCGTATATTTGCGCGCCGACAGCCGGACTACGTGGGATCCGGTCGCGCAAGTAATGGCCATCCTGGGCGATGCAAAAATGGGAGTGAACGTAGTCACGCAGCCGGAAGATAAAACGGGAAAGAAACGATAGCGATGCCAGAACGCATGGACATTCTCGATCAGCAGGATTCGCTGCGCGGATCGTTCGTGCAGTCGATTGTCCTGCATGCGGCAGTGTTTGGAGCGTTGATCGTTTCCACAATGACCTTTCAGAGCCATCGGGACATTTTTGGGGGCCAGACTCACTTTGGCGATGCAGTGCCAGTCAGCGTAGTCAACAGCATTCCCCTCCCCCAGCGGCCGGGACCGAAGAATCCGGTGGCGAACGACACGGAATCGCAGGTGCAGCAAGCGCCGAAGCCGGAACCTAAGCATCAGGTTAGGGTGCCCGATGAAAAAGCGATTCCAATCAAAGCGAAAGATTTGAAGAAGCAGCCGCGACAGCAGTCACAGCAGATTTATCGGCAGCATCCGCTCCGAGAAAATGAACTGACTTCTTCGCAAGCGCCCGCGGCGCAAACGCCAATCTTTCAGAAGCCAGGCGGCGAAGTCGGACTGGGACAGAACAATACTTTGGGCAGCCGATTTGGTGCATATGCGGATCTGGTCGCGCAACGCGTCACCGAAAAATGGCAAAACTCCGCTCTCGCGGGACAAATGACGCCGGTGGCTGTGATCACTTTCGAGATTCAACGCGATGGGTCCATTCGAAATGCAAAGGTCGCGCAGTCCAGTGGCAACAGCACCATGGATTTTTCGGCGCTCCGCGCGGTGATGGATGCTTCTCCATTTCCGCCGTTGCCCGCCGGATATGAGCGAAACGTAGCGGGTGTAGAACTCCAGTTCCAATTAAAACGATGAAACGAACTATTCTTTTCCTCTGTGCCGGTGCGCTTGGTCTTGCTCAAAATGCTGAAATTAAACGCCCCATCGTGGTCACGCCGGGCGAGAAGCCTCCCATCGCCGTGCCCGATTTCCGCGGTGCTGGCGATGCACAGCCTCTCATGGGCACCTTCAACCGGGTCGTCTGGAACGAACTGCAGAACTCCGGCCAGTTGAAGCTGATTCCGAAAACCATGTATCCGCTCACCGTTCCGCAACAACCTGCGGATTTCCGTCCGCCAGTGAACGGGAAAAGCCAAGGTCCGTGGTTTTCCGATTGGTCGTCCCCTCCCGTCAACGGTCGCTACTTAGCTTTCGGATACACCGCTGCTCAGAACGGCCAATTGACGCTTTATGGTTGGCTGTACGACGTCCAGCAAACCAGTACAAGCTCCGCCCAGTTGCTCGCCAAAGTCTACGTCGGCTCCCCGGACGAATCCGGCTCGCGTAAAGTCGCGCAGGAATTCGCCGCCGACATCCTGAAACTATTCGGCGGATCGAGCCTGATGGGCTCGCGCATCTACTTCGTTTCTGATCGTACCGGCCACAAAGAAATCTGGTCCATGAACTACGATGGGTCCGATCAAAAACAGTTCACGTCTTATCGCACCATCACCACATTCCCCGTGGTCTCATCCGACGGCACCAAGATTGCGTTCACCACGTACCCGATGCGCGCCGCGACGCCTGGACATCCGGCCACCGAAGATCAACCAAAAATTTACGTGCATTCGCTCGAAACAGGACGTAAGCTGGTGTATCTGAATCAAAACGCATCGATGAACGCGGCATCGGATTTCATGCCGGACAATCGGCATCTGCTTATTTACTCCACTGCGTCGGCCGGCATCTCGCAAATTTTCATGACCGATATTGACGGCGGAAATTTCCATCGCGTCACCAACACGCGCTCGCTCGAAGTGGAAGCGAAGGCGAATCCGAAAACCGGCGCCGACATTGTGTTCCTTTCCGGACGTGGCGGCACACCGCAAGTTTATAGAATGAACATTGACGGCACCGATGTCGCTCGCCTGACGACGGGCGAAGGGGATTGCGCCAATCCCGCGTGGAGTCCCGATGGCCAGCACATCGCGTTTGTGTGGTCGCGCGGTTTCGAGCCGGGGAACTTTAACATTTTTATAATGGATGTAGCCAGTCAAGAACTTGTGCAACTGACCCATGGAGCCGGGCGGAATGAGAATCCGAACTGGGCGCCGGATGGCGTCCACATTGTGTTCTCGTCGAAGCGCGGACGCAACACGCAGATTTATACTATGTTGGCGGATGGCACGCAGGTGCAGCAACTAACCACGCAAGGCAATAATGAAAAGCCCGTTTGGACTAAGGGCACTCAATAGATCGAGAGAAGAGGAGATTGTTCACCGATGAGCGTAAGTGACAGATTGCACGCTTCCAGGTTTGCGGCCACACTGCTGGTATTGACGTTGGCAGCGGTGGCTCCGGGTTGCAAGAAGAAAGTTCCGCCGCCTCCGCCGCCGCCGGCCCCGCACACGGAACCAGCGCCGCCGAGCGTCGCCAGAGCATCGGTCAACAGCTTTACGGCGGAGCCATCCACCATTGAGCGAGGCCAGTCGTCCACTTTGAGCTGGTCCATCAGCAACGCCACGGATATGTCCATCGATCATGGCGTCGGCGCGGTGCAGAGCCAGGGACAGCGGCAAGTCTTCCCAACCAGCACCACTACATATACATTGACGGCGAATGGTCCGGGAGGCTCGGACACGCGCACGGTCACGGTGACGGTGAACACGCCGCCTCCGCCGCCTCCGCCGAGTACCGGTCCGAGGCTGAGCAGCGCCGAGATGCTGCAGCAGCAATCGCAGGATGCGTACTTCGATTACGACAAGAGCGATATTCGCAACGACGCGCGCGACGCTTTGACGCGCGATGCCGGATTGTTGAAGCAGATTTTCGCGCAGGATCCGAACTTCACCGTAGTGGTGGAGGGTCATTGCGACGAGCGCGGGTCGGCGGAATACAACCTGGCGCTGGGCGATAAGCGCGCGAGCGCGGCCAAGGATTTCCTGGTCCAGCTCGGCGTGGCGGGCGATCGCATCAAGACCATCAGCTACGGCAAGGAACGTCCGCAGTGCACCGAAGCCAACGAAGATTGCTGGCAGAAGAATCGCCGGGCGCATCTTTCGGCCGGCCAGTGAGGGAGTAACGAAATAGCGGGCGGGCCGGGGGTGGCTCAGCCCGCTCTACAGGAGTTGTTATGAAAGTGCTTCGCACAACCATTGTTTTTCCGGGGATTCTGCTGGCGCTTGCGCCGTTTGCCTTTGGCGCGAGTAAAGAGATGCAGGAGCTGCAGCGCGATGTGGCTCTGCTACAGGATCAGGTGCGAACCATGCAGCGCACGCAGGATGAAAAATTTGCCGCGATGCAGGCGCTGGTCCAGCAGACGCTGGAAAGCGTAAATCGTACGAACACTGCCGTCGCGGTGATGGAGAACAAAGTCAACGAGGCTTTGAAAGCGCAGCAGCAGCTCGCCGGCGGCGCTGTGGCGAACGTCGGCCAGAAGCTGGATCAGATGGCTGAAGATTTCCGCGCGGTGCGGGAATCCGTGCTCGACATGAACACGCGCATGGGCAAGCTGGATGCGAAGATGGCGGACTTGCAAAATTTGATCAACGCCGTGCAGCGTCCCGCGCCGCCTCCGCCTGGAACGTCGCAGGGAGATATGGGAAATGGTTTAACGACGCAGGTTCCCACTGGCCCTCCGGCGGGAATGCAGGCGGGGACCACTTACACCAATGCGTATCGCGATTATAAAGGCGGAAAGTACGACCTGGCGCTGCAGGAGTTCAACGATTATCTGAAGTACTTCCCGAAGACGGACTTCGCCCCGAACGCTCAGTTCTATCTAGGCGACATTTACTATCGCAAAGGCGATTACGAAAATGCCGTGCCTGCATTCGATGCGTTGCTCGAACAATATTCCGAGAATGCCAAAACCGCCGACGCCCATTACATGAAGGGCATGAGCCTTCGCAAAATGGAACGGCGGGACGCGGCGGCCAAAGAGTTCCGTGAAGTGGTCAGCAAGTATCCCGATTCCGAAGTCGCCGCCAACGCGAGAGAGCAGTTGAAGATGATGGGTCTCTCCGCAGGCGGCGCCAAGCGCACCCGGCGTTAATTGACTAATCCCCAACACTCCCACACATACGCCGATCTTGCGGGATTGATCGAGTACGCGGTCACCCGATCTGATCTAACGGAGACGGATGTTTCGCGCGCGTGCGATCTCGCGAGGCAAATGGGCGTTGCCAGCGCGATCGTGCGTCCTTCGGATGTGGATTTGGCCGTACGCTGGATGGCCGGTTCGAGCGTCCAGCTCGGAACACTGGTGGATTCAACGCACGGCTACTCGACATCCGCGGCCAAGAACTACGCCGCTCGCGACCTGTTGCAGCGCGGCGCGAAAGAAATCGATACTGTGATGAATACTGGAAAACTGGTGTCGCGCCAGTTCCAATATCTCGAAATGGAGTTGCTACAGATGGCGGAGTCGTGCCATCAGTCCGGCGCGATTTTGAAGGTGAATCTGGAAAGTGAGTTTCTCGACGAAGAGCTGCACATCGTCGCCTGCCGCATCGCGCGGCGGGCGGGAGCGGATTACATCGGCACAAATAAATTGGAACGCGTCGCGGTTTTGAATGCGCATTCCCGCGATCGCCTAAAAATCAAATGCCACGCTCCGATAGCGGATCTTGAAACCGCCCTAGCGTTTCGCGAAGCCGGATGTAGCAGAATCGAACTCGCGGAGCCTGGCATTGTTCTGGACGCGTGGCGCCTCGCTTGCGAGAAGAGCGCCGCGCAATCCCCAAGCCCCAATCCTTAATCCCCAATCCCGCCGCTGTGCTATCCTGTGTCCCTCCCGCAGCAATGCCTCACTCAACTTCCTTTCCGCATGTTTGCATCGCGATGGGATTCCCCGACGCGCAGAAGTTGCTGGATCATGCGCGGCGCGAGGCGGACGCCGGCGAGACGTTTTTCGAATTTCGACTCGATCATCTTGTGGCGCCGGAGCAAGGCATCCTTGCGATCCGCAAATTTCTTGGCGCGCATAGCGAGTGCCGAATCTTAGCCACCTGCCGCCGGCATCAGAACCACGGGAAGTACAACGGAAGCGTGGAGGAGCAGTTCCGGTTGCTGAGCGCGGCCGTCAGCGCGGGTGCCTGTGCGGTGGATGTGGAGATCGAAAGTGCGGAGGGCGCGGCGGAGGCCCTCGAAACGTTTCGCGGATCCTCGCGCCTGATCCTTTCCTATCACAACTACGAGGGAACGCCGTCACCCGAAGTGGTGCTGCGCCGCATGCTCAAAATCCCCGCGGATGGATACAAAATCGTTACCACCGCGCGAAAACCGTCCGACAATTTTCGCGTGCTGGCGCTCACGAAATCCCACCCGCGCGTTCCGCTGATCGTGCTCGCGATGGGCGAAGTCGGATTCGCCACGCGTGTGCTCTCCACCGCCTGGGGCGGCATGTTCACCTACGCCGCGCCGAACGCTTCCGAAGGCACGGCGAGCGGCCAAGTGAGCGCGCGGCTGCTGCGCCAGTTGTATCGCACCGAGAAATTTACGAATGCCGCAAAGATTTATGGCGTCATCGCCGATCCCGTGCGGCACTCCATTTCGCCCGCCGTGCACAATCGGGCCTTCCAGGCGCACCGGTTGGATGCGGTGTATCTTCCGTTCCTGGTGCAGCCCACGCAATTGAAAGATTTTTTTGTGCTCGCGGAAAAGCTGCCGGTGTCCGGATTCAGCGTGACCATTCCGCATAAACAAAAAGTGCTGCGCTATCTGGATGTGATAGATCCGCTGGCGCGCCGGATCGGCGCTGTGAATACAGTCTGGCGGAAATCCGGAAAATGGCGTGGCACCAATACCGACGCCGAGGCCATCACCATCCCGCTCGCGCGCAAGCTGCGGCTTCCCAAATCCACCGTTCTTCTGGTGGGCAACGGAGGAGCGGCGCGCGGCGCAGCCTATGCGCTGGTGGAAAGCGGGGCGAAGTTGTCCATCGTAGGACGCAATCCGGATCGGGTGCGATCGCTCGCCAAAGCCTGCGGCGCCGAACCTTTGCTGCGTGAACAAGTCCAATCGCGCAAGTTCGACGCGCTGGTGCATGCGACGCCGCTCGGCATGCATCCGCACGTGGATGGCTGCTTTTTCAAAGACTCCATTCCCGCGGAACTGGTCTTCGACATGGTCTACAATCCGCTCGAAACCGCATTGGTGAAGCGTGCCCACGATCAGGGTCTAACGGTGATCTCGGGCTTGCAGATGTTCCTGGAACAGGCAGCGCGCCAGTATGAAATATGGACCGGATCGTCCGCGCCGCGCACGGTGATGGAAAAAGCGGCGCTGGAAGCGCTAACGGCAAGCTAGTTCGCCCCAAGGATCTATAATGGTCCAAATGTCACAAGAACCAGCAACGAGAAACGAGAAACGAGAAACGAAATTCACGCGCCGCCAGCTCGCAATCGCTCTTTCCACTTCCGCAATCGTTCTGGCGCAGACGCCTCCTCCTCCTCCGCTGCCACAGAATCCGGATGAAGAGTTAAAAACGGTTCGGGACGCCATCCACCAGAACGCGGAGCAATTAGCCAAAGTTGAAGTGCCGATGTCCACCGAGCCCGCGGTACATTTCAGAGCGTAAAGGAATCGAATGGCTGCTTCCCTTCCGGACGACATTTTCTTCGCCAGCATCACCGAGATCAATCAAAAGCTCAAGGCCAAGGAGTTCTCCTCGGTCGAGTTGACGCGGGGCTATTGCGCACGTCTGGAAAAGATGGGTCCCCGCTTTAACGCGCTCGCATTGTCGCTGCGCGATCAAGCAGTGAAAGCGGCCAAGGACGTAGACGGCGACATCAAGCGTGAGCGCTTTCGCGGTCCGCTGCAAGGCATTCCGTTCGGGGCGAAGGATCTGCTCGCGTGGGCCAAGCATCCCACCACCTGGGGCGCGAAGCCATACGCCGGCCAAATCTTCAAAGAAAACGCCACCGTTCTAAAAAAGCTGTCGAAGGGCGGCGCCATTCTGGCGGGCAAACTCGCCATGGTGGAACTCGCCGGTGGTCCGAGCTATCGCTACGCGAGCGCTTCGCTCACCGGACCTGGCTTGAATCCATGGGATCCGACGCGCTGGTCCGGCGGGTCGTCGAGTGGTTCCGGAATTGCAGTCGCCGCAGGTTTGGTGGCGTACGCACTTGGTTCGGAAACTTCCGGATCTATCTTGACCCCGGCGGCATTTTGCGGCGTCACCGGATTGCGTCCAACCTACGGACTGGTCAGCCGCCACGGCGCGATGGCGCTCTCCTGGACTTTGGACAAGATCGGCCCGCTGTGCCGTTCCGCCGAAGATTGCGGATTGGTGTTGCACGAGATCGCGGGAGCCGACGCCGAAGATCCGGCATCGGCGGGCAAGAGTTATTACTACGCGCCGCAATTCGCGCGCGATTTGAAAGAGGTAAAAGTCGGGTTCGCGCCCGTCGATTTTTCCGAGCGCGTGGATCCGGCGGCACGGCCCGATTTCGCCAAGGCGCTCGAAACCGTGCGCTCGCTCGGCGTCCAGTTACAGGAGACGAAGCTGCCCGATTTCCCGTATGGTCCGGTCATCGGCACAATCATCTCCGCGGAAGCTTCGACGATTTTCGAATCGCTCATCCAAAGCGGCGGCGTCAACGAACTGGCGGACCAGAAGCAGATTGCCGGATTGAAAGCTGGCCTGGAGATTCCAGCCAAGGATTATTTGAAGGCGATGCGGATTCGCAGCCTGATTCAGGAAAAAATCCGCGAAGTCTTCGATGAGTACGATCTGCTGATCGCTCCCACACGCTTCGGCCCGGCGCCCAAAATCACTCAGCCGTTAGACCGTCCGTCGAGCGATCGTCCGATGCCCAAGGAGCCCGGAATGTCGGCCCTGATTCCCGCCGGAAATTTAGCTGGATTACCGGCCTTGTCGCTACCGTGCGGTTTCGCGGATGGAATGCCGATGGCAATGCAAATCGTCGGCCGGCCGTTCTCCGAAAACCTGTTGCTGACCGTCGGCAAGTTTTTTCAAGAGCGCACGGACTGGCACAAGCGCCGCCCAAAACTGTAGCGCACGCACCCTGCGTGCCGTGTTCGCACTCCTGCAACACGTTTTTCGCCAAACTTGACAGGCGTTCACAAGAGTGTGAACGCTGCACGCAAAGTGCGTGCGCCACGATTACGCTCCAGGCACGACAACCCGCAAAACGGCTGCCCCGGCCGCGCCCGTCAGCGCCGGCATCCAAGCGGTCCGAAAACCGCGCTGCTGATATTCGCTGTCCACCGCGTGATAGCCGAGGTACACGAAGGCGCCCGCGGCAATCGACAAAAACGCAACGGTCCAGGTTGCCGAGAGCCGATCCGCCAGCAACATCGCTAATCCGCCGCCTGCCAGCATCATGGATTGCGCGGCTGCAGCGCCCAATAACGCGCGCCACTCGGCGCCAATCGCGGCGATCAGAAGCGCGCCCATCGCTAACCCCTCCGGCAGCTTATGGATTCCGATCCCAACCAGAAACGCAACCTTGAGACCTTCGAATCCCTTTTGCTCGGACACCGCCAGGCTCCAGCCGTCGAAAAAGCTGTGGAGCCCGGACGCGATCAGCAAGGGCGCCGCGAATCCATGCAAGCTTTGCCGGCAATCTTCGTGATGATGGGTGTGCGAGCAAGTGGGACACACCGGATATAAGTAACGATCCGTCAACGACAGCAGCGAAAATCCGGCGATGAGACCGGCCGAAGCGCCTAACCAACCATCGCGCCCCGCGATTTCCGGCAGTATCCAGAACAGCGCGATGCCCACCAGCAATCCGCCGCTGAAAGGCAGCAGTCTGCGAGAAACCGACGGAATTTCAGCCAGCCGAATCCCCGCGAACGCGCCCACCAGCGTGAGCACGAACAAGCCAATCAGGATGGGATAAACGCCAGTCACGGGTGCGATTCTTTCCTCTCTACTGTACCGGAAAGGCGCTGGGCATCATGCTAAAGTCGAAGACTTGACGAACGGAATCACGCGCCGCGCGTTTAGTTGGGGAATGGCCGCAGCCGCGCTGAGCGGAGCCAAAACCGGGCCGCCAAAAATCGCGATCACCATTGACGATTTCAACTGGCGTCAGATCCCGCAAAACGGCGCGGAACAAGCGAACCAGAGTCTCCTGGATCTTCTGGCGCGGCATGCCAACTTGAAGGCGGCGATTTTTGTGTGCGGGGAAAATGTCGACGATGCGACCGGACGCCGCTTGCTCCGCACCTGGAGCGATGCCGGCCATTTGATCGGCAATCACTCGTACTCGCACTTCTCTTATAACGATCCGGCTATCGGATTCGCGAAGTTCAGCGCCGATCTTTTGCGCGGCGAAAAGATCGTGAGCGATCTGCCGGCATTCCAAAAGAAGTTCCGCTTTCCGTTCTTGCATGAAGGCGAAACCGCCGCCAAGCGCGATCAGATGCGCGCATTTCTCGTCGAACATGGCTACACCAACGGCCACGTCACCATCGACGCCTCGGATTGGTATTACGACCAACGGCTGCGCGCACGCCTGAAACAGAATCCTTCAACGGACCCGGCAGCCTATCGCGATCCCTATCTCGCGCATCTTTTCGATCGCGCCACTTATTACAACAGCCTGGCACAAGCGTTAACAGGGTCCAGCATCTCGCACACCATCCTGCTGCACTATACTCTGCTGAACAGCCTGTTCCTCGGAGATGTACTGGACATGTTCCAGGACAAAGGCTGGCAGTTAATCCCGGCGCACGAGGCTTATCGAGACCCGGTGTTTTCGAACGCGCCGCACACCGTTCCCGCGGGTGAAAGCCTGCTCTGGGCCATGGCGAAAGAGTCAGGCAAGTTCGAAGGAAAACTTCGATATCCGGGCGAGAGCGACGAATACGAGAAAGACAAACTAGACCGGTTAGGATTGTAGAAGCCCATGGCCGAGTGCTTGAGCCTGTCCGATGCCGTGGCGCGACTTGTGCGCGATGGCGATGTAGTGGCCATGGAAGGCTTCACGCATCTGATTCCCTTCGCAGCGGGGCACGAAGTGATCCGCCAGCGGCGCCGCGATCTCACTTTAGTCCGGATGACCCCGGACATCCTCTACGATCAGCTCATCGGAATGGGCGCGGCGCGCAAGCTGATTTTTTCCTGGGGCGGAAATCCTGGAGTCGGTTCGCTGCATCGCATGCGCGACGCGGTAGAGCGCGGCTGGCCGGCGCCGCTCGAAATCGAGGAACACAGCCACGCCGCGATGGCCAATGCTTACGAAGCGGGAGCGGCCGGCCTGCCGTGCGCAATCTTTCGCGGATATCTTGGTTCGGACTTGCCGCGCGTGAACGGCAATATCAAAACGGTCGCGTGTCCCTTCACGGGGGAAGAGCTGGCCGCGGTCCCTTCTATCCGTCCGGATGTCGCGATCATCCACGCACAAAAGGCCGACCGCGAAGGCAACGTGCTGATCGAAGGCATCGTCGGAGTGCAGAAAGAAGCGGTGCTCGCGGCGCGCAGATCCATCGTCACGGTGGAAGAGATTGTGGACGATCTCGAGCTGAGGAGTCCGAACGCGGTGGTGCTGCCAAGCTGGGCCGTGTCGGCGATTGTGCACGCGCCGCGGGGTGCGCACCCGTCGTACGCGCATGGCTATTACGCGCGCGACAACAATTTTTACTCCGGCTGGGACAAAATCGCGCGCGATCGGAATACGTTTCTCGAATGGATGCAGGTTCACGTGATGGACTCGCGCTCATGAACTACACCACGTCCGAAATGATGACCGTCGCCGCGGCGCGCGCTCTCTCGAACGATGACATTTGCTTCGTCGGCATCGGATTGCCGTCGGCGGCCTGCAATCTTGCGCGCCTGACGCACGCGCCCGGGATCACCTTGATCTACGAATCGGGGACAATCAGAACCCGCCCGCGCGTGCTGCCGCTATCGATCGGTGATGGCGAGTTGTGCGAGACGGCCCTTACCACCGTTTCGGTACCCGAGATGTTTCGCTATTGGCTGCAGGGCGGACGCATCACGGTGGGATTCTTGAGCGGCGCGCAGATGGACCGCTTCGGTAATCTGAACAGCACCGTGATTGGAGATTATCGCCAGCCAAAAGTGAGACTCCCCGGCAGCGGCGGTGCTACCGAAATCGCGACTTCGTGCGGCGAGATTTTCATCATCATGCGCCAGAACGCTCGCAGCTTCGTAGCGAACATCGATTTTCTGACTTCGCTCGGCCATGGCCGCACCGGCAAGGAGCGCGCCGCTTCGGGGGCGAAAACGAAAGGCCCGACGCTCGCGATTTCCGACTTGTGCATCCTGCGTTCCGATCCGGAAACGAAGGAGTTCGTGGTTCACTCGCTGCATCCCGGCGTCACGCGCGAACAAGTTCGCCAGAACACCGGCTGGGAGATTCGCTTCGCCGCGACTCTAGAAGAAACTCCGCCACCCAGCCACGCTGAACTGGAAACGTTGCGCGAGTTGAATGCGCGGACGTCCGCCGCGCATGGCGTTATGCTGGGAGACTGAATCGGATGGCGCAAATCTCTTATCGCCGATGCGCTTCAGGCGAACAGCCGCCTTACCTGCATCCTGCGTATGGATCCACGGTTCGCCGCGCGCCGTCGCAGCCGCTCATATTTCTGCCGCACACACGATCCGAAACAAGCGGGCCAATTTTCCGGCCGTCCGCGATCCAAGAGACGGACCCCGATCTGACGCGCCAGCATTCGGGTGAGCCGCTGGGCGAACGGATCATCGTGACCGGCCGCGTGATGGATGACGCCGGACACGCCGTCCCCAAGGCGTTAATCGAGATCTGGCAGACCAACGCCGCCGGCCGCTACCGCCACGCGCTGGATGACCATTCAGCGCCGTTGGATCCGAATTTTACCGGCGCCGGTCGCACTCTGACGGATGAAAACGGCGTTTACCGATTCGTCACCATCAAGCCGGGAGCATACCCGTGGCGCAATCATCCGAACGCGTGGCGTCCGGCGCACATTCATTTTTCGCTGTTCGGTCCGGCTTTCTGCACGCGCTTGGTTACACAGATGTATTTTCCGGGCGACCCGTTGATGCCCTACGATCCGGTGCTGCAATCGATCCCGGATGAGAAAGGCAGGCAGCGCTTAGTAGCAAAGTTCGATCTCGAAACCACGCAGGCCGATTGGGCGCTCGGTTATCGGTTCAACATCGTGCTGCGCGGCCGCGAAGCGACGCCCTTCGAGAAATAATCATGGATCTCACTCCGACGCCATCGCAAACCATCGGACCATTCTTCCATCTTTGTCTCAAGCCACACGTGGATCCTGGTGCTAGCGCAGGTGAGCAAATCCGGTTGATTTTTCGGATCTTGGACGGCGACGAAGTTCCAGTGAGCGATGCCCTCATCGAAGTTTGGCAGGCGGATGCGGCCGGCGAATACGGCTATTTCGCGCGCCTCTGCACGAACGGCGAAGGCATCGCGAGGCTCGACACCGTGAAGCCAGGGCGCCTGGACACGCAAGCGCCGCATATCAACGTCATGATCTTCGCCCGCGGATTGCTCAAACAACTTTTCACCCGGATTTATTTTGACGGCGACGCATCCAATGCAAGCGATCCAATTCTCGCGTTGGTTCCGGAACATCGCCGTGGAACGCTCATTGCGCATCCGAGCGCCGCGGATCCGCGCGTCTGGAACTTCGACATCCGGCTCTGCGCCGATTGTGAAACCGTGTTCTTCGATATCTGATGCCCGTTCCCCTCATTGACAGCCTGGCAACTACAGAAGCTCTCGCGGCCGTGTTCGCCAACGAGAGCATCCTGAAAGCCATGCTGGATTTCGAAGCGGCGCTAGCTCACGTGGAAGCGCGCCTGGGCGTCATTCCGCAGGACGCGGCCGATGCCATTGCGAAAGCGGCCCAGCCGGAGTTCTTCGATGCCCACGCCCTGTCGCGCGCCACCCTCCGTGCCGGGACGCCCGGCATTCCGCTCGTGAAAGCTCTAACTGATCGCGTGCAAGCCGAAAACCCAAACGCCGCCGGATTCGTCCACTGGGGCGCCACCTCCCAAGATGTTGCCGATACCGCATTCGTCCTCTTGTTAAAACAAGTGCGGCCCTTGCTCGAAGCGGATCACCTGCGCCTCATCACCGCTCTCGAAAGGTTGGCGAACCAGCACAAAGACACCGTGATGCTCGGACGCACGCTGCTGCAACCGGCTCCGCCCGTTACGTTCGGATTGAAAGCCGCGCAGTGGAAGGCCGCCGCACAACGTGGATGGTCGCGCGTGAACGGGCGGCTAAGCGAGACTCTGCTGGTTCAATTCGGCGGCGCGGCCGGAACGCTTGCCGCGCTCGGCGACCAGGGTGACTCCGTGGGGCGTGCGCTCGCGGCGGAACTAAATCTCGGATATCCGGACGCACCGTGGCACACCTATCGCGATCGCCTGGCCGCGTTCGTCGCCGCATGTGGAGTGGATACCGGAACGCTCGGCAAAATCGCGCGCGACATTTCGCTGCTGATGCAGTTCGAAGTCGGCGAGGTCGCCGAGCCGCGTGGCGACGGACGCGGGGGATCCTCCACCATGCCGCACAAACAGAATCCGATCGCCTGTTCGTTGGCGCTCGCGTCGGCGCATCGGATTCCCGGTCTGGTCGCGGCGTTTCTCTCCTCCATGCTTCAGGAGCACGAGCGCGGTGTGGGCGGATGGCAGGCGGAATGGCCGATTCTTGCGGACGTGGTACAGGCCACCGGCCTGGCTGTCGCGTCCATGGCCGAAGCCGCCGAAGGCTTGACGGTAGATCCATCGCGCATGTGCGCGAACATCGAAGCCACGCGCGGAGTGATTTTCGCCGAACGCGCCGCGCTGCTGTTGAGCGCCAAGCTCGGCCGCGACCGTGCGCACGAACTCTTGTCGCAGGCCTCGCGCGAGAGCGTTAGCCAAAAGCGCCGGCTGATTGCGATACTCAAGGAGATTCCCGAGATAGCGCGAGCGATCGCGCCGGAGGAACTCGAGAAGCTGGACGCACCTGAGGAGTACCTTGGTGCGGCCTCGGAATTTCAAAAGCGTATTTGAGTACAAGGAGTGCACCTTGCCATTCGTGAACGTTGACAACGTTCGGATGTTTCACCGGCTGGAGGGCGCAGAAGGCCGTCCGGTCTTGGTCTTCTCCCACTCGCTCGGCT
>DATGIH010000411.1:0-5674 GCA_035295865.1 Bryobacteraceae bacterium | reverse complement strand
CTCGGGGTCCCGGTTTATTTCTACGAAGCTGCCGCGCGCAGCCCCGATCGCCGGCCGCTCGAAAACGTCCGCCGCGGCGGATTCGAGCATCCGGATCATCTTCCGGATTTAGGCGGCCCCGCACTTCATCCCACAGCCGGAGCCACGGTAATCGGCGCCAGAAATCTTCTGATCGCCTTCAACGTGGATCTCGACACCACGGATCTTTCCATCGCCCGCGCCATCGCCCGCAAAATCCGCGCATCCTCCGGCGGACTGGCCGCCCTCAAAGCCATGGGAGTCCCGCTCGCCAGCCGAAACTTGGTGCAGGTGTCGATGAACCTCACCGATTTCCGCCAAACCTCCCTGCGTGAAGCCTATGAAGCCGTGCGCCGCGAAGCCTCCGCGCTTGGCGCAAAAATCGCCGGCACGCAAATCGTTGGCATGGTCCCCGAAAAAGCAGCAGTAGATTGCGATTTCGTCCCGCCCGGCCAGATCCTGAAAATCTAATCCGGCCACAGGAATGGGATCGCCAACTCGAGCATTTCGTCATCGAAAGCAAACACTGTCCGGCACCTTACCAACTTTTACCCAATCATTCCGCAACCCTTCCCCGAGCAGCGCAATCTAACGAAAGTGAGATGCGCCATTCCCTTTTGCTCTCACTCGTGATTCTCGCCGCCGGACTCATCTCCGCCCAAACACAACCCGGCCAACCTGCGAACCCTTCCGGAGCGCCCCTAACCGCCGAGCAGCTCGACAACCTGGTCGCGCCGATCGCCCTCTATCCCGACCCGCTCCTCAGCCAAATTTTCGCCGCGTCCACTTACCCCATCGAAATCGCCGAAGCCCAACAGTGGGTCCGCGATCACCCGAAATGGAAGCCGTCCAAGCTCATGGACGAAGCGAAAAAAGAACAGTGGGATCCCAGCGTGCAGGGACTCGTAGCCTTTCCCGAAGTCCTCACTCGCCTCAGCCAGGACATCGGCTGGACCACCCAGCTTGGCAACGCCTTCCTCGCCCAACAGGCCGACGTGATGCAAGCCGTCCAGCGCATGCGCGCCTCGGCGCAAGCGAAAGGGACTCTTCAAACCACTCCGCAGGAAGTAGTGAACACCCAGGAACAGAACGGACAGCGCGCCATCACCATCGAACCCGCTAACCCTGACATCTGGTACGTCCCGAATTACAATCCCGTTTTCATCTGGGGACCGCCCGTCTGGGGCTACTATCCGCCCATCTTCTATCCCGGCGTCGATGTTGGATTCTCATTTTTCCCCGGCATCGATATCGGACTCTACTTCGGTGGATGGGGCGGCTGGGGCTGGGGCGGTTGGGGATGGGGACCCGATTGGTTCGGCGGTGTCATCTTCATCAATCATTCCTTCTTCCATCGCTACGGCTTCGAGCACTTTCACGGCGAACCCTTGGGACGCTCCTCTTGGGCGCATAATCCGGAACATCGCCTCGGCGTCCCCTACGCCAATCGCGGCGTCGCCGCACGCTACGGAACAGGCGCGGAATCCCGTGGACTCCGCGGGGCCGAACCCGGCAATCGTGAATTTCGCACCGCCCCGCCGCAACGCTTCGGCACACCAAACTTCGAACAGCGCGGCTACACCAACAACCACAGCGTCTTCGGCGGTTATCACAACGGCACCGTCACTCGCTCTCAAAGCGATCACGGATTCTCCAGCATCGGTGCCGGCCGCAGCGGTGGATTCGGCGGCGGCGGAGGCTTTCATGGCGGAGGCGGCGTATCCCGCGGCGGTGGAGGAAGGCGATAACCATGATCACCCGAAACTTTTGGTCTCTGAGCGCAGCTCTTTTCATCGCGAGCGCTGTCCCGTCATTCGCGCAGGAACATTTTGACTCAGCCGAAGACGCCGCCAACGCTCTCATCCAAGCGGTATCCAGCCACGACACCGCCCGCATGTCCGCCATCCTCGGACCCACCGCGAAAGCGCTGCTGACTTCAGGAAACGCCACGCAAGATAACACCGAACAATCCGAATTCGCCGAACGCGCCCGGGCCAAACATCGCCTGGAAATTTCGCCGATGAATCCAAACCGAGCCGTTCTCGCTATCGGTGACGAAGACTGGCCCTTCCCCGTCCCCATCGTGCGCGCCAAAGGCAAATGGAGTTTCGACTGCTCTTCAGCTCCAACCGAAATGCACGCACGCCGCATCGGAACCGACGAAATGGACGCCGTCGAAATCTGCCGAGGCTACGTCGAAGCGCAAAAGAAATATGCCTCGGTAGATCGCTCCAACAACGGCATGCTCCACTACGCATCGCATCTCATGAGCACGCCCGGCAAACAAGACGGCCTGTATTGGGACAGCGACACCGACCCCCTGGTTCCCGCCGCCTTCGCCCACGCCGAATGGACCGCAACCGGACACGCCAAGCCTTATCACGGATACTATTTCCGCATCCTCGATAAGCAAGGCGCGAACGCCCCCGACGGCGCGCACACCTACATTCTGAAAAATACCCTGGTGGGCGGCTTCGGCCTGGTAGCGTGGCCCGCCGAATACGGCGTCACCGGAATCCACACCTTCATCGTCAACCAAAACGGCATCGTCTACCAAAAAGATATCGCCCCCGCTCCCGCACAACCCCGGATCACAGCTTTCGACCCCGACCCAACCTGGAAGCCCGTGGACTAAACTGGGTTCTATCAGCGTCCATCCGCGTTCATCCGCGGCTAATGGATTCGTTCGTGATGCCCCTAACAATCGGACACGTGGAAGCGCTCTACCGCTACCCCGTCAAATCCATGGCGGGCGAATCACTCCACTCCGCCAACCTCGGTTGGCATGGCATCGAAGGCGACCGCCGCCTGGCATTGCGCCGCCTGGAAGATCGCGGCGGAGGATTCCCCTGGCTCACAGCCGGCAAATTTCCCGACCTAATTCGCTTCACTCCCGAGCGTGGCGGGACATCTGATCTCCCCACCCACATCCGAACTCCGGATGGCCAGTCGCTCCCCATCTTCAGCGAGGAGTTGGCCGCGGAAATCGCGCGCCGTTACAACTCGCCAGTCGAAATGATGCACTACAAGCACGGCATCTTCGATGAAGGAACCATCTCGCTAATCGCCTCCGACACCATCTGCGAGCTCTCGCGGCTGGCAGGGCTGAATCCGGACGTGCGCCGCTTCCGCCCAAATATCTTGGTCAAACTCCTGCAGCCGATCCCCTTTCAGGAAGACGACTGGGTCGGTTGCATCCTCTCTTTCGGTGAATCCGCCGACGCGCCCGCCGTCAGCGTCACCCTCCGTGACGAACGCTGCGCCATGTTGAATCTGGATCCCGACACCGCCCAGCCCAATCCGGAAATGCTCAAGGCAGTAGTTCACGCCCACCAAAACACCGCAGGCGTCTATGCGGCGGTCACTCGCACCGGCAAGCTGGCGGTCGGACAACCCATAATCCTCAATCGCCATTGACAACCAGAAACGAGAACACGGTGACCTGGCCCCAAGCGCTCGCCTGGCGGATGCGCCGCCACTTTCTCAGCGAACGCGCCTCGCCCAAAGACATCGCCGCCGTCGTCGATCGACTCTGCGGCCTCCACGCACAAGTCATGTCGTCAGTTGATCTCGCGCTCTGCGCCCGCATCGAAGGCTTGCATCCGGATGCTGTCGCTGATGCGCTCTGGCGCAAGCGCACACTCGTCAAGATGTGGGCCATGCGAACCACGTTGCACGTGTTGCCGGCGTCCAATCTGGGCTCTTGGATCTCCGGATTGAGCATCTGGAGACCCGGCGGATGGCCTTTCAAGTACCCACTCGCCGTCCCGGTGGCCGCGTACATCGATAAAGCGTTGCGCAACAAAACCCTCACCCGTCCCGAATTGGGCGCGGCAGTCACCAAGTTGGGCGCCACTCCCGAAATGGTGGAAGGCATGCTCGGAAGCTGGGGAGGCTATCTCCAACACGCGTCCTTTTTCGGATATCTTTGCTTCGCGAACAGCGACGCGCGCGACACCCGCTTCACGCATCCCGCCACTTGGCTATCCAAACCGTTAGTCAAAATAGATGGCGATGCGGCATTCGATTTTATGACCACGCGCTACCTCGCCGCATATGGCCCTGCCACCGCCCGCGACCTCGGCCACTGGTGGGGAATCAATCAAACGAACGCGAAACGCCGGCTCGCCGCGCTCGGCGAAGCGGCAACGGAAATCTCCATCGAAGGCGAAACGTTTTGGATGTTGACCAGGGACCTCCCCGAGCTCTCCGCAACCAAACCGGCGAAGCTGGTCCGCCTTTTGCCCGCCTTCGATCAATGGATCATCTGCGCCTCCCGCCGCGTCCCGGCTCTGCTCGATCCAAAGTTCCGCCAACAGATCTACCGGCTACAAGGCTGGGTCTCGCCAGTGCTTCTCATCAATGGCAAAATGTCCGGAACCTGGAAACACGAGCGCAAAGGCCGCACTCTCTCCGTCGAAATCTCGCCCTTCGAAAAGCTCCCCCACTGGACCCGCCCGCACATCGCCGAAGAAACCGAACGCCTCGCCGCCTTCCTCGGCGGTGACTTGAAGCTGTGCATCCATGGTTGAAGGGGTTGGGGATTTCGGGGAAAGATGATGATTGCCGCTGTCATCCGACGGCCAGAGCCGCATGAGCACAATTCTGTTCGAGCCTTGGTACAGACCGTCGTCGACGAGATCTATGGTGGCCTTTGGACTCCCGCGCCCCTTCCGATTGACGAGGAGAGCTGGGAACTCTCTTGGGTTGCCGTTATAAACAGCAAGATCGTCGGCATGGTCCTGACACACGAAGCGTGGATTAGCGATCTGTGGGTGCTTCGCGAAGCTCGAGGATTCGGGGTTGGCAGGCGGCTGCTGGGACAGGGCGAAGCTGAAATTCTTGGTCGCGGTTATCGAATGCTCCAGCTTCGCGTTCTTCAATCGAACACACCGGCTATCAAGTTCTATCACCGGCAGGGTTGGCGAGTCGCCCGTGAGTTCCCACACGAGAAGTTCCCTGTGATGATGCTGGAAATGGTCAAGTCTGTCCTGCACGACGAAGGTTCACAACCAAACGAAACCAATTTCCCGTGACCCATCAGCCCTTTGACTGCGCCCCGCCTTTCAACACCATCTCGACAGCCGTATCCTGACATCGAAATGAGTGCCACAAGTCTCAAATGCCACGGTTCCTTCGGCCTCCCGTATGACGCATCGCAAATTTTTATGCGTCGTAGCGGCCCATCCTCACACCGAACCCTTAATAAATCAACCACCTGCCAACCCCCCTCCCCCAAACACAAAAATCCCGATATGCGACGTAACCCCCATTAGGAAGAAACGAGAAACAAGAAACGGGTTTTACAATAGAGTCAGTGCTAGTCACCCTCAACCCGAAACCGGCCCGTCCGGCCTGGCTGCGCGCCCCCGCGCCCACCGGCGAAAACTATCGCGAACTAAAACGCCTGGTGGACGATCTGAAACTCCACACCGTCTGCGAAAGCGCCGCCTGCCCCAACACCGGAGAATGCTGGAATCGCCGCACCGCCACCTTCATGATCCTTGGCAACGTCTGCACCCGCCGCTGCGGATTTTGCGCCGTGCAAAAAGGTGCCCCGCTCGCCGTCGATTACGATGAACCCCGCCGCGTCGCCGAAGCCTGCGCCATCCTCGGTCTGAAATACGCGGTCGTAACCAGCGTCAATCGCGACGAC
>DATGIH010000410.1:0-17218 GCA_035295865.1 Bryobacteraceae bacterium | reverse complement strand
TTTTCGTTTTTCTCTGTTGCCTGACTGCCTGGCGATTCGCGCGCGAACTATGGACCCCGCGCGAAGGCATCGCCGCCGCCTGCTTCGTCGCGTTTTTTCTGACGTTCGGAATTCCCTCCGCCGTGATGGCGCTTGCGCCGGATCTGCTGATGGTGCTGCCACACATTGCCGCCGTCTATCTCGCTTGGCGCGGGCGGGCGTTTTTAGGCGGACTCACCGCCGGCGTCGCGCTGCTGGTGAATCCGAAAGCCGCGTTCGTTTTGCCGGTGTGCGCATTTTTCACCGGACGATCGTGGCCAATGCTGCTCGCTGGATTCGCGATTCCGAATCTCGCTGCGCTCGCGATCTTCAGAGCTCCGTACATCGATGAAGTCTGGAAATGGGGCGCGCTCTACACGCGGCAGCCGTTCGCGCTTTCCGCCGGAATCACGCGCACGCTAAGCTGGGCCGGACTTCAATCGGCACTGGTTGTCGCTTCCGCGTTCGCCTTTTGGAAAGAAAAGCGGTGGCGGATGCTCGTGTGGCTGGCGCTAAGCCTGGCGGCCGTTGCTGCCGGCTGGCGATTTTTTCCGCGCTACTATTTCCAACTGCTGCCGGTCATGGCTCTGATGGCCGCGCGCGGTTACACACTGCTGGGACGCTGGCGCGCCGTTATCTGGCTGCTTTTGCTTATCCCGCTGGTACGCTTCGGCCCTCGCTATGCGACGCTCGCCTGGGATCTGGCGCAGCATCGCGAAACCCAATGGAGCGATCTCGCCATGAACCAGGACAGCCATGCCGCGGCAGACAGCATCGGGCAGCAAGGCACGTTGCTGGTATGGGGCTACCGTCCGGACATCTTCGCCTACACCCGCATGCGCGCCGGTACGCGCTTTCTCGATTCCCAGCCGTTGACCGGCGTTCTGGCGGACCGTCATTTGACGAACTCGGATGTCATCGCTCCTGAACTCGCGGCCGCCGATCGCCGTGAACTCGCCACCACATCGCCGGATTGGATCGTGGACGGTCTCGGCCCGTACAATCCGAAGCTGGCGATTTCAAGTTTTCCGGATTTGCGGGACTGGCTGGCGAAATATCACGAAGTCGCGCGAACGCGCGGAACTATTATTTATCACCGAACCCCCCACTGAACCGCGACCGCAAGGGAGCGCTACCGCGAGCGGACAATCGTGGTGGCGCTCCCTTGCGGTCGCGGTTCGGCTCGCCTTACTTCCCGGACCAACACGCCGCCCGCTTCTCCAAGAACGCCGAAATCCCCTCCTGGGCATCCACAGCCTGCGCGTTCGTGGCCATCACTTCTTTCGTATAAGCGTAGGCTTTCGATTGATCCAGATCGATCTGCGCGTAATACGCCTGCTTGCCCAGAGCGACGGTAAAGCTGCTCGCCTCGGCGATCTGGCACGCCAGCTTTCGCGTCTCTCCCTCCAGCCCCGCCGCCGGCACCACGCGATTCACCAGCCCCCAATCCACCGCCGTCTCCGCATCCACAACTTTGCCCGTGAGCAGCATCTCCATCGCGCGCTTGCGGCCCACCGCGCGGCTCAGCGCTACCATCGGCGTACTGCAGAACAGGCCGATCCTCACGCCAGGCGTGCCAAATGTCGCCTCTTTGCTCGCGATCGCGAGATCGCAGCTCGCCACCAACTGGCATCCAGCCGCGGTCGCGATCCCTTGCACCTGTGCGATCACCGGCTGCGGAATCGATTGAATCTTGGTCATCAACTTCGTACAAACGTCGAAGATGCGTTGGTAATCGCCGGCGGATCGGCCCACCATCTCGCTCAAATCGTGTCCCGCCGAAAACGCTTTTCCGGTTGACGCCAGAATCACGGCTCGAATATTTCGGTCCGCGCCAAACTCCTCCAAAGCAGCGATCATCTCGATCATGACAGCCTCGGACAGCGGATTCCGTCGATCCGGCCGGTTCAGCGTGACGATTCCGAGGTTGCCTTCTCTCGATCGCAGCAAATCTTGGTTCGGCATAGGCGTCTCCACTTTCGAGTGTATTACTCCGATACCATGAAGCGGTGGAAGCTCCCGATATCGTCGAACCCGCGCAGCCGCCCCCTTCGGCGCCACCGTGGGCCGCTCTGAAAGACGACGAATTATTGCAATGGCGCATTTGCGATCTCAAGCTCCAGATCGCAGGAAGCGAACTGGAGAGCCGCGTCGCACAGTTCTACGAAGGACTCGCGGCATGCGGCGTGACGTTTCGCCCCGCTTGCTATCTCGGCGATGAATGGTTCTCGCCGGAGGGTGTTCCTGCAATCGCCATTCCGTTTTATCTCGCGCATCCGCGTCTCAAAACGTTGGAGCACCGGCAAATGCTGGAAGTGGAGGGCGGAACTCCCGAGTGGTGCCTGCAATTGCTCCGTCACGAATGCGGACACGCCATCGATCATGCCTATCGATTCTCCTCGCGCGACGATTGGCGCAAAGTATTCGGTAGCCCCGAAGCCGAATACGCGCCCGAAACTTATCAGCCTCGCCCGTACAGCAAAGGATTCGTCCGCCACCTGCCCAACTGGTACGCGCAAGCGCATCCGGATGAGGATTTCGCCGAAACATTCGCGGTTTGGTTGTCGCTGAAACCGGAAGAGTGGCGCGAGCAGTACCGTGGATGGAAGGCGCTCGAGAAACTCAAGTTCGTGCATTCGCTGATGGAGGACGCGAAAAGCAATCCTCCGAAAGTGAAGCGCGGCCGGCATATTTCCGACGCCGCCAAGCTGCGCAAAACTCTCGCGCGCTACTACGCCGAGCGCAGAAAGCTATACGCCGAAGATTTTCCCGACTTTTACGACGCCGATTTGCGCGCTATATTCGAGAATGGTGAGCCGCGCGGCGAATCCGCGGCGAAGGTGATGCGCAAAAACCGTGCGGCGCTGGTAACCTCCATCGTGCGTTGGACGCAGCAACGAAAATACACCGTGGACATGCTCGTGGGCCGGCTGATGAAGCGCTGTCAACAACTGGAACTGACCGCGCCGCGCGATCAATCCCGGCTTTCCTACGATCTCGCCGCGTACCTTTCCGCGCTGGTGACCAACCATCTGCATACGGGCCGCTTCAAGAGGTCGGTGTGAAGGTCCTGGTGCTGTTCGATATGGGTCGTCCCGCCGCCGCCGGCGAAACATTCTCGCCGCGCGTGCTCAAGGAAGATGAAGACAAGCAGACCGAAGCCGACGTTCTCTCCTGCCTCCAGAAATTAGGACACGAAGTGGAAACGCTCGCGGTTTTCGACGACGTGGTCTCGATTATCGAAAAACTGAAAGCATTTTCCCCCGACGTAGTCTTCAATCTCACCGAATCGTTTCACCTCAATCGCGCGCATGAGCCCAACATTCCGGCGTTGCTGGAGCTGATGCGCGCGCGCTACACGGGAGCCCGGCCGGACGGCCTGATCCTCTGCAAGGACAAAGCGCTCGCAAAAAAAGTTCTGCTCTACCATCGCTTGCGCGTTCCGCATTTCGTGATTTCGCAGGCATCCCGTCCGCTGAAACGCCTGCGCCGTTTCGATTTTCCGGCTTTCGTGAAACCGGTGAGCGAGGAATCGTCCGATGGGATCGCAAAAGCGTCGCTGGCGAAGAGTGAAGAGGAGGCTCTGGAACGCGCGCGCTTTATCCACGAGAAATTCCAGTGCGACGCTCTGATTGAGGAATATATCGAAGGCCGCGAGCTTTACCTGAGCGTCCTCGGCAACAGCAAGCTCACCGTCTTTCCACCGCGCGAGATCTTCTTCGAGCAAATGCCGGACGACGGGCCGAAATTCGCCACCTTCAAAGCCAAGTGGGACGACACGTATCGAAAACGCTGGGGCATAAAAAACGGACCTGCCGGCGATCTTCCGGACGGACTCCAAACGCAACTCACGCGGCTTGCGAGAAAAGTCTATCGCGCTCTAAAAATACAAGGCCTCGGGCGTATTGATGTTCGCGTGAAAGCGAATGGCGAAATCGTGATCATCGAGGCCAATCCCAACCCATCGCTGGCCCGCGAAGAGGATTTCGCCCAATCCGCCGCTGCCGGGGGTTTGGAGTATGAGCAGCTGATCCAAAAAATTCTGGACAGCGCCGGCGCCTAACAGTGATGCCCTTACCGAACCGCGACCGCGAGGGAGCGTTACCAGAACGGCCTTACCGAACCGCGACCGCAAGGGAGCGCAACCACGAACGGACCATCGTGGTAGCGCTCCCTCGCGGTCGCGGTTCGGTAGGGGCCTCGCTAAAATAGCTACTTGCGCCCGTTCGTCCCTTTTTTCCGGAACCCGCACCTATCTACGATCGCGGGCAACTTCTGGAGCCGCGATTTGGATGAGCGGCGGTTTCCGGTAGAGGCCCGTTTCTTCGAAACCGAGCCAGGCGTCCAAGTCCTGGTTCATTCCCAAAAACCCTCCGGCGAAGTGAAAGCCGAAATCCTGATGGTCCACGGACTGGAAGGCTCCAGCGACGCAGGATACGCGCGCAGTCTCTCGCAAGCGGGATTGAAAGCCGGATTCGCCACCCATCGATTCAACATGCGAAGCTGCTGCGGCACCGAGCATCTGAGCGGCAAAGCTCTCTATCATTCCGGGCAAACTTCGGACCTGCTCCACGTGCTGCGAGCCATCAAACGGAACGCGCCTGTTTTCCTCACCGGATTTTCGCTCGGCGGAAATGTGGTTCTGAAGCTCGCGGGTGAACTCGGCGGCTCCGCCCCCGGCTTAATCGCAGGCGTCGCCGCGATCTCCACTCCCATCGATCTCGCCGCCTGCGCGCGCCGTCTGCAAGCCCCATCCAACTTCATTTACTCCAACCGTTTCCTCAAACGGTTGAAACAGCGCATTCGCCTGAAAGAGCGCCTCACCCCAGGCACCTTCGAACTCGCCGGTCTAGGCCAGGTCAAAAGCGTCTACGAATTCGACGACAAGTTCACCGCGCGCGCTTTCGGATTTGGAACCGCTGACAACTACTACGCCACGCAATCCGCCAATCAGTTCCTGGATCGCATCCGTGTCCCCGCCTTACTAGTGCAGGCCAAAGACGATCCGTTGATTCCATTCGAAGTCTATAACCACCCTGCTTTCGCCAGCAATCCGCGACTCACTCTGCTCGCGGTCGAGCGCGGCGGCCACCTGGGCTTTGTCTCCAAAACCAAACCCCGCTTCTGGCTGGACGATGTTCTCGTACAATGGATGGAGAAAGTGCGGAACAAAGTGCTTGCGGAGCTCGTCCCTTAACATAGATGGCCCAAACTGCGTCTTTTCGTGAAGCCACTTCGGTGGCGGCCGATTCCTTGCGTTCCAGCAAGTTGCGCAGCTTCCTGACGCTGTTCGGAATCATCCTCGCCACCACTACGCTGATTGCAGTCATGTCGGTGATTCACGGGATGGATGTGTACATCGCCAACAGCGTTTCCGACATGGGCGCCGACGGATTTCGCGTGGTCCGCATCGCGTTTCTCGGCAACTTCGATCCCAAGAAGTTCCTCGAGTTCCAGAAGAAGAATCCGCAGCTCAGTCCCGAAGAGTTCCGCTATCTCAAAAGCAACGGTACGTTCATCGGCGAACTCGGCATGAATGCCGAGCGCAACGCTAATATTTCTCTCGGCACGCACACCATGAAGAACGCCGATGTCACCGGCGGAACTCCCAACTGGGGAGCGCTGGCGGACACGCAGATCGCTTCCGGCCGCTACTTCTCCGACATCGATAACAACCACCACGCCACCGTCGCAGTAATCGGCAGCGATGTGAAAACCCAGCTCTTTGGAGATGGCGATCCCATCGGCAAAGAGTTTAAGATCGAAGGGCGCCCGTTCACCGTAATCGGCGTTGCAACGCCTAAAGGCAGCGTGTTCGGACAGTCGCGCGACGGCTTCGTCGACATCCCGATCGAAACTTACTTCCAAATCTACGGATCGCGGCAAGGCATCCAGTACGCCGCCAAAGCCATCGACCAGACATTCCTCGAGCAAGCCAAGGACGAAATGCGCATGCTGCTGCGCGCGCATCGCCACATCGGTCCCGGCGCGGATGATAACTTCGCCATCCTTTCTTCGGATTCGCTGGTCGGCGCGTGGGACCGTCTGACCGGCGCCATCGCTGCTACCGCCGTCGCGGTGGTCTCCGTCTTTATGGTGGTCGGCGGCGTGGTCATTATGAACATCATGCTGGCCGTCGTTACGGAGCGCACGCACGAAATCGGCATTCGCAAATCGGTGGGCGCACGCCGCCAGGATATTCTGAATCAATTTCTGGTGGAGTCTTCCATGCTTGCCGGCATCGGGGGACTTCTGGGTGTCGCGATCGCATGGCTTGTCGCCGTGCTCATCCGCACGCTCACGCCCGTTCCCATGTCCGTTCCGATCTCAGCCGTCGTGATCGGGGTAGCGCTCTCCATGATCGTCGGACTCTTCTTCGGAATTTATCCGGCGCAGCAAGCCGCGAAGCTTGATCCCATCGAGGCACTGAGGGTGGAAAGATAAAAATGGTGACAAGATGACGCTGGTCGAACTAGGCTCCGCCGTTGGACTCGCGCTCAATACAGTGCGCGAACACAAGATGCGCTCGTTCCTGACCGTCCTCGGCGTTATCATCGGCACGGGCACCATCATCGGCGTCGGCTCCATCATCGCCGGACTCGATGGAGCGATCACCAACGTCCTGCGCAGCTTTGGAACAAATACAGCAGTGGTTTTCAAATTCAAGTTCTTAAGCGCCGTCACCGACGAAGAAGCACGCCGCAAGCCGCTCACTTACGAGGATGCCGTCGCCATCGCCGAGCGTTGCCCTGCAGTCGCCCACGTGAGTCCGTATCTTTTTCCGAACGCATTCGCGGCCGGACCGCAAATCAACATCGCGCGCTATAAAGGACAGGAACTGTATCAGGCCGACGTCGGTGGAACCGAAGAATCATACGTCGCCGGTGGCTCCGCCGAAATGAGCGAAGGCCGCTTCTTCACCGACGTCGAAAACCAGCATCACTTGCCTGTGGTCGCCATCGGCGCCGACGTGCCGCGTGCGTTGATGAATGGAGAAGACCCCATTGGCAAATGGGTGGACGTGAACGGCCACAAGTTCGAGATTATCGGCGTGATGAAGCGTCCGGCCGCGTCTTTCCCAGGACAGAACGACGTCCGCTTTCTGCTGCCGTATTTTACGATGAAGAAAATGTTCCCCGCCGCCAAGGAGAACATGCTGATCGTCGTCGCTGAGCCGGGAATGCTGCCGGCTGCGATCGATCAGACGCGTGCGGTGCTGCGAATCCAGCGGCATAATGCGCCCAATAAGCCGGACGATTTCGCCATCTCCACTTCCGAACAAATGGTGGAGCAGTTCCACAGCGTCACAGCGATGGTCGCGCTCGTGATGGTGGTGCTCAGCTCTATTGGATTATTGGTCGGCGGAATCGGCGTGATGAACATCATGCTGGTGTCCGTCACGGAGCGTACGCGCGAAATCGGTATCCGCAAAGCCATTGGGGCGCGGCGCGCGGACATCGTGCTGCAATTTTTGACGGAAGCCACGGTTTTGACCGGCCTCGGCGGACTTATCGGCATGAGCTTCGGCTGGATGATTTCGCTCTTGGCCCGGATGGTTTTCCCGAGCCTCCCCACCGCCGTTCCGATGTGGGCAGCAGTTCTAGGCGTGGTAGTTTCCGTAGCGATCGGGCTGTTCTTCGGAATCTGGCCGGCCAATAAAGCCGCTCGGTTAGATCCGGTTGTGGCGTTGCGCTACGAGTAAGATCTCGGGCCTTCGAGATCGCCGCGGCGAACGAGCAACGGACACGTTTTTTACCGGCTGGCGCGCTTACCGGCGCTATGCACGGTTGCAGGTTTATCCCGGCGCCCCACGCGACCCCGGACCACGGGCGTCGCATGAAGCGGTTTATTGCAATGTAAACAGCGCGCCACGTCCGATCGCGTGGACAGATGGCAGCATCCGCAATAAACTTGCGGCAGCGACACGGTAGTCATGAGGGGCAACATTTTCAGCTCCTTTTGTTGGTATCGGTTCTGAGCCCTCACTTCTTTAGCCATGCGATGATAAAAGTAGCTCGCATGCAAGCCAAATCACAGTCTTACGGATGGTTGGAGACTGCCCAAATCGCGATGGAGATTGAGGCGGAAGCCATCCGCGTGGCTGGCCGCCGCTTGAACGGGAACCTCTCGCGCGCCGTGGATCTGATTTTGGCCCATCCGGGCAAACTGGTTGTCACCGGACTCGGCAAGTCTGGCCATGTCGCCAGAAAAATTGTCGCTACATTATGCAGCACTGGAACGCCCGCCGTTTTTCTGCATCCCTCGGAAGCCGCGCACGGCGATCTTGGAATTTATTCGCCCGGCGACCCGACCTTAATGATTTCGAAAAGCGGGAATACATCGGAGTTATTGAATCTGATTCCCTTTTTGCGCGAGCTTCCGTCGCAACGCATCGGGATCCTCGGCAATCCGCGCTCGTCGCTAGCCGCCGAAATGGATGTCGTGCTGGATGCCTCGGTCGAGCGCGAAGCCGATCCGGGAAATCTCGCTCCCACTGCCAGCGCGACGGTCGCGTTGGTGCTAGGTCACGCGCTGACCGTCGCCCTCATGCGCGCCCGCAACTTCAGCGTTGACGACTTTGAGCGTTACCATCCGGGAGGGCACCTCGGCCGCAGCCTTCGCCTCACGGTGAACGATGTAATGCACGGCCGCGAAGAAGTCGCCTGGGCGTGGCCGGAAGACTCGCTGAAGAAAGTGGTAATAGCGATGAGCCGCCATCCGCTCGGGGCCGCCTGCGTCGTGGATAGCAAGGAAAAGCTGATCGGCTTAATCACCGACGGCGATCTCCGCCGCGCTCTCGAAGCCCACGACGACATCCGCAGCCTAACCGCAGCCGACGTAATGACCGCCCATCCTGTTACGGTTACGCCACAGTCGCGCCTTCTCGACGCCCTGCGGTTGATGGAAAACCGCCCCTCCCAAATATCAGTCCTGCCCGTCCTCGACCCGGAGACTTCTCAATGCCTCGGCCTCCTCCGAGTCCACGACATCTACCGTGCGGACCTGGAGTAGCTTGGTTTTATTCGCGTTCATTCGCGTTCAGTCGCGGCCAAAATTTTAATGGTGCGCGACACCCTCCTCGACTTCTTCCAAGACTTCGCGGCGCTACCCAACGAATTCCTCCTCTACGACGACGGCTTCCGCACGCATCGCTACCGCTATAACGAAATTGCTGCCAAGGCGCAATCCTTCGCCGCCCGCCTCCGCGCTAACGGTTTCTCAAGAGACGACAAACTGATCCTCTACGGGGAAAACCGCCCGGAATGGATCATCGCGCTCTGGGGCTGCCTGCTCGAAGGCATCATCGTGGTTCCCATCGACTATCGCTCGTCTCCCGAATTTGTCCAGCGCATCGATCAAATCGTCGGCGCGCGGGCAATATTAATCGGTGACGAACCCTCGCTTCCGGAATCGCCCAAAGTCTGGAAGCTTTCCTCGGTCAACCAAGACGCGCCCGTGCTCCAGCCGGCCTCCATTCAAAAAGATCAGACGGCGGAAATCATCTTCACCTCCGGCGCTACCGCCGAACCCAAGGGCGTCATCATCACGCATCGCAATATCCTGGCAAACATCGTTCCCGTGGAAGGCGAAGTCCGGAAATATCGCAAGTACGCCCGGCCTTTTGCGCCCATCCGATTCCTGAATCTGCTGCCGTTGAGCCACATGTTTGGACAAGCCATGGCCACCTTCATCCCGCCCATGCTGCCGGGCGTCGTGGTTTTCATGCGCGGGTTCGATCCGAAAGCCATGCTGCGCCAGATTCGGACGCGTAAAATATCGGTGCTCGTCTCCGTCCCACAAATTCTCGAAATCCTGCGCGAGTATCTTCAGCAAACGTTCCCCGAGCTCCGCGATCTGCGCCCCAGCAAAATCCACTGGACGCGCAAGTGGTGGCGCTATCGAAGAGTCCACCGACTGTTCGGCTGGAAATTCTGGAGCTTCATCGTCGGCGCCGCGCCCTTGCCTGACGACCTCGAAGCCTTCTTCTCGGAGCTCGGATTCCTCGTCATCCAAGGTTACGGACTCACCGAGACGGCTCCCATCGTCACGTTGAACCATCCGTTCCACGCGCGGCGCGGTTCGGTCGGCAAGCCAATTGGCGGCGTGGAAGTGAAAATCGCCGAAGATGGCGAGATTCTTGTCCGCGGAGAAAACGTAACATCCGGATATTTCGGGCGCGCGAAAGAAACCGCACAAGCTTTTGCCGATGGCTGGTTCCACACCGGCGACATCGGCCGCCTCGATGAAAAAGGCGAACTGACGATCCTCGGCCGGAAAAAGGAAATGATCGTCACACCGGAAGGCCTGAACGTTTTTCCGGAAGATGTGGAAAGCGTCCTGAATCGCCAACCGGGCGTGCGCGACTCCGCCGTATTCGGCACCGACCGCGTGCAAGCCGCACTCATTTTGGACCCAGGCGCGAACGCCGATGACGCCGTGCGCCGCGCCAACGCCGAACTCGCCGATTACCAACGCATCCGTGCGGTGTCAGTCTGG
Organism: Bryobacteraceae bacterium; assembly: GCA_035295865.1. Classification (GTDB taxonomy): domain Bacteria; phylum Acidobacteriota; class Terriglobia; order Bryobacterales; family Bryobacteraceae; genus Palsa-89. The sequence goes on along the minus strand of DATGIH010000410.1, from coordinate 6,703 downwards.
CCGTATTCCGAATTCCCGCGCACTGAAGGCACTGGAAAGCTGAAGCGCCATGAAATTGCAAAAGGCACGCCGCCGCCGAAAAAGCAAACCAAGTTTGATCCCAGCATCCCGCTCGATTCGCTCACTTCGCTCGAACGCGTCGAACGCATGGTCGCGCTCGGACTCGACGAATCGGAAATCAGCGAAGTTCCGTCATTGCCCTTCGCATTCCCCACCTGGAATCGCCGCGCCCTCGCCCGCGCCACCCGCCGCGTCATTCTCCCAGGGTTTCTCTTGCCGCTCACACGGATCTTTGCCCATATCCGCCAGGCTGGCCTCGAAAATCTAGCGAACCTCGAACCACCCGTTATTTTCGCGAGCAATCACCAAAGCTACATGGACGTTCCTGCCATCCTAGCCGCGCTCCCCGCGAAATGGCGCTATCGCGTGGCCCCGGCAATGCGCAAGGAATTCTTCGACGCCCATTTCCACGGCCACAGCTTCAGCAACAGCCTGAACTACTACTTGTCGACGTGGCTGTTCAACGCCTTCCCCATCCCTCAGCGCGAACCAGGAGCGCTAGAAACCCTCCGCTACATGGGCGAACTGGCCAATGAAAAATGGTGTGTCCTGATCTTCCCCGAGGGCAAAATGTCCCGCGATGAAACAATCGCGCCCTTCCAACCCGGCGTAGCCATGATCGCCTCAAAACTGGAGATCCCGGTGGTCCCCATTCACGTTGAAGGCATGAACCAAGTCTTAAGCCCCGACAAGAAAATGGCGAAGATGGCCCCTGTAAAAATCACGTTCGGCGCACCTCTTAATCTACAGGGCGCAGACTACCTGGCCCAAGCAAAGGAAGTCGAAGCCGCAGTCCGAAGGCTCCAGTCCCGAGCCCTGAGTCCCTAGCCCCCATTCACTCCCCAAACCGCGAACAAAAACGCCAACACATCGGCCCGCTCGGCGATCGATTCGCTCAGCGCAGTCCCGATCCCGTGGCCCGAATTCCCGCTGGTCCGCAGCAGCACCAGATTCTTCGTTCCGCTCGCCTGCAGCCGCGCGATCATCTTGCGCGAGTTCAATGGATCCACTCGCGGATCGTTATCGCCGGTCAGGAACAACACGGGCGGATATTTCGTCCCATCCACCACGTGATGATAGGGCGAATACGCGTACAGCGCGCGGAACTGATCGTCCTCTTTCACCGTCCCAAATTCCGTTACGTTGAACGCGCCGTTCGGCTGCAGTTCCACGCGCAGCATGTCGTAAATTCCGACATGCGAAACTACCGCGCCAAACAGATCCGGATGCTGGGTCAGCTCGGCGCCCATCAGCAATCCACCGTTGCTGCCGCCTTCGATGGCGAGCTTGGCCGGCGTGGTGTACTTATGGTCGATAAAATACTTGGCGCACGCGGCGAAATCGTCGAACACATTCTGCTTTTTGGTCAGCATGCCGGCTTTATGCCACGCCTCGCCATATTCACCGCCGCCGCGCAAATTCGCGACCGCCACCACCACGCCGCGATCCAGCAGCAAACGATTTTGAGACGAAAAGAACGGCTGCAGATTGACACCATACCCGCCGTACCCGGTGAGGAGCACCGGATTACTCCCATCCAGCTTTGTCCCTTTTTTACGGATGATATTGACCGGCACCTTGGTCCCGTCTTTCGAAACGGCGAACTCGCGAACCACTTCCGCGTCGCCAAAATCCGCCGCCGATGTCTCGAACAACGCCGTCTTTGTCACTTTCTTTAACGCGGCATCGTAAACGAACCAGGCCGGTGGCTGCAGATAGCTCGCGTTTTGGAACAACAGCTCATCGCCTGCACCGCGCGTCATCTGATAAATCGCCGACACCGGCAAAATCGGAACCAGTCCCTGCAGTTTTCCCGCGCTGTCGAACACGCGAATCTGCGAAGGGCCGCCAATCTGATCCTCGACATAGATGAACTTCCCCGCAGGCTCAAAGCTCGCGATCGGAGTTTTGGCTTCCGCAATCAACACTTGCGCATCCGCCACCAGCGGCTTTTCGAGCGTCGCCCGCAGAATTTTGCCCTTCAGCGCGTTCAGGTGCGACAAATAGAACAACCCGCCATCCGGCCCGAATTTCACCGAGTTGATTTCATCCGACAGCCGCGCGATCTGGTGCCACTGTCCTGACGGGCCGAGCAGGTAGTGCGCGAACTCGCCGCCATCGCCATTCTCCATCGAGCACACCACGTAGCGCCCGTCGTCGGACGCGTGGAGTTGAATCTCGGCGATCCTCGGAAACTCCTTGCCGATGGAATACGTGTCCTGCTTCGGATCGGACCCCAGCCGATGAAAATAAACTTGCTGGTAAAAATCCAGGTCCGCCGGCGGCCGCTCTCCCGCTCTCGGATAGCGCGTGTACCAAAAGCCCGTCGAATCGGCGTTCCAGGCGACGCTTCCACCTGCGGTTCCGCCATTCACGCGCGTGATTGGGGTATCGGCTTCCTTTCCGGTCGCCACTTCGAACACGTGAACGTCGCCGCTCTCGCTTCCGCCTTTCGCCAGCGAAACGGCCACATATTTTCCATTGGTGGAGGGAACATAAAAATCCATGGACGTTCCACCCGCCGGATCGATCTGGTTCGGATCCACCACCGCTTGCTCGGAATCGGGCTGATCCGCGGATTTGAGCGTCACCAGCATGGGCTGCTCCTTGGGCGGCTGGGCCTTGATCGCGAACAACACCCCTGCACGCATCCTCAGCGAGAAATATCGCCGCGTCTGATGCTCCAGCAGGCGCTTCAACTCGTCCGCCACCCGGGCCCGCGCCGGAAGTTTATCTAGATAGTTCCGCGCGTACTTGTTTTCCGCGTCACTCCAGGCCCGCACCGCTGGATCGGAATAGTTTTCCAGCCACCGGTAATCGTCCGTGACCGATACGCCGTGATAGACATCGGTGACCGGCTTTTTTGGCGCTACCGGCGGTTGTGCCAACAAAGCGGCAGCGGTGAGTAGAAAGGATGATACAACCCAGCAACAGGGGAGTCGAAACATTTTGTTATTGTACCCCCGCTAAGGGAGAAGCCTGATCGTTAACTCCAACAAATCTCAGGAAAATTAGTACGCATGGGCGATAGACCACGCTTAGGGCGCCGAGTTGTAATAGTTCATGACTCGCTGCCCGAGCTGTAACGGGATTATGAAGCCCGGGGAGAAGTCCTGCTACGTTTGTGGGGAACGTGGCACTAAAACAGGAAGTGGCCCATCGATGCGTGCGCGCTGGGCCACCTTCGTTAGCATCGCATTTTTCGCCTCAAGCGCCCTCACGGTTGCCTCGCTGTTCGCGTCCGATTATACGCCCCCGTTTATTGCCTGCATCACGGCGACCGTCGTGCTGCTCTTCCTGAAGAGAGCCTCCGATCAATTCACACGGGTGAAACAGTAGCCGGCGCTGCGACAAAATTAGTAACCGTTTCCAATTTCGCGAGTATAAAGGGGTGTGCTGCAAGACCTTCGTTACTCCTGGCGCGAGCTGCAGAAGCGGCCCGGCATCGCAATAACCGCCGTCCTATCTCTGACTTTAGGTATCGGCGCGACAACTGCCGTATTCAGTGTGATGTACGGTTTGTTGGCGCATCCGTATCCGTATAAAGACGCGGATCGGATGATTCATCTAACGCTGTTGCCGGAGAAGGGCGGGCGCTGGTGGGTAGGCTTGAACGGTCCGCAGATCAAACAGATTCGTCAATTGAAGAGTCTGGAAAGTGTCGCGGCTACCTGGGGAACGTGGAATCTGACGACTACCGACGAAGATCTTCCCGAAGATGTGCCATCCGTGCAGCTTACCGCAAATTCCGGATCGCATTTCGGCGTACCGGCTTTGCTGGGCCGAACGTTCATTCCATCGGACGCGCCGGACGGCCAGGATCCGCAGCCAGTGGTTTTGTTGAGCTACTTGTTTTGGCAGCGTCACTACAATGCGGATCCGAATGTGATCGGGCGCCGGCTGCAGCTTGTTCACAAGAACTACTCCATCATTGGCGTGCTGCCATCGCGATTCACCTGGCAAGACGCGGCGGTGTACGTTCCGCTCAAGCTCACCAACGACGCCAATATCAACTACGATCCTCTGCTCCGTCTGAAGCCGGGCGTATCGTTCGCAGCCGCCGACGCGGAGCTGCAGCCGCTGATGGAGCAGTTCGCCAAGGAAACTCCGGATCACTTTCCGAAGAAGTTCCGCGTGCAGGTCCGCGGACTGAACGAACAGTTCGAAGAGAAGATCGGCAAATCGTTATTGCTGCTGTTTGGCGCGGTCTCGCTGTTGTTATTCATCGGCTGCGCGAATGTTTCGATCCTGTTACTCGCGCGCGGCACGTCGCGGCAGCATGAATTGGCGATCCGCAGCGCGATCGGGGCCAGCCGTTGGCGGATTCAGCGGCAATTGTTGACAGAAGCTTTGGGAATCTCGCTGCTGGGAGCGGCGGGCGGCGTGGCACTCGCGTTCGGACTGCTGCCGGTATTGGTACGCTTCCTGCCGGACTTTTCGATCCCGCATGAGGCGGTGATCCGGATCAACCTTCCGGTGCTCGGATTCAGCGTGGCGCTCGCGGTTGTAAGCGGCGTGCTGTCGGGCCTGGCTCCGGCGTTCCAATTTTCGCGGCCGCAGGTGGCTCAATTGATGACTTCCAGTTCGCGGCGCGTGGCTGGCGGCGGGCGCGGAAAGCGGACGCACAACTTGTTGGTGGCATCGCAAATCGCGCTGACGCTGCTGCTTTTGACATCGGCCGCGGCGGCGGTCAAAGGTTTTCTGAAGGTGGTGCATGCGAATCTCGGATACGATCCGCACAACATCATGTCGGTGGGAATTCCGGTGCATCAGAACACTCACACCACTTGGGAAAATCGCTCGAACTATTTCGAACAGATCATGGAAAAGGTGCAAGCGCTGCCGGAAGTGGTGGACGCGGGGATTTCTTCCAATGCCACGCCGCCTTCGAATGGCTGGGATCAAAACTACGAGGTTTTTGGGCAGCCTTCGAATCTGCAGGAGAAGGCGCGCGCGAATTTCGTGAGTCCGGAATATTTTTCGGTGTTGCACATTCCGCTGCTGCAGGGGCGGTTGTTTACGCGTACGGAAGTAGTGCGCGGGGCGCGTCTGGCTGTTATCAATCAAACTTTGGCCAAGCAGTATTGGCCGCACGGCGATGCTGTGGGCAAGCAGATCCGGTTTCCGAATATGAAGGGCGATCCGCCGTTCGGGCTGGCGATTCCGGCGAGCGATCAATGGCTGCAGATCGTAGGCGTGGCGGCAGACGCGCGCGACGACGGATTGCGCAAGCCCGTCAAGGCCGGCGTGTATGTTCCATTTTCGTACTTCATGGGCATGTGGACGCAGGTGCTGGTGCGCACGCACACTTCGCCGCTGCGGGCGCTGAATAGCGTGCGGGCCGCGATCAAGGCTGTGGATCCGGATCAACAGGCGGCCGGGCAGACGCGCGATCTGGAACAGTGGATCGAGCGCGAGGATGAGTACTCGTATGGCCGATTGGTGGCGGGCTTGTTCGGCGCAATCTCCCTGGTGGCGCTGATGCTGGCGGCGATCGGGTTGTTCAGCGTGGTGTCGTACGGCGTGGCGCAGAGGACCAATGAATTCGGAATTCGGATGGCGCTGGGAGCATCCACGGGGCAAGTGTTGCAACTGGTGATGTCGGCCACGGCGGGGAACGTGATCGGCGGATTGGCCGCCGGCGCTCTGCTGAGTTTTGCGTTTAGCCGTGTAATCACAAATTGGGCCGAGGGGAGCACTTACGATCCGCTGCTGGTAATGGGAGTGACCCTGCTGTTGATTCTGACGGCGGCGTTGGCGTCGTTCGTGCCGGCGAGGCGGGCATCGTCGGTGGAGCCGATGATTGCGTTGCGTTACGACTAAGTTCGAGCAGCATCTCGGCGTACCAACGAGCCTTCCGCGGAGAGTTAGCGGAAATGAAAGAGGCGCGTGGTATGATCGCGGCGAGGTGCTTCGATGAAACTCGGAACGACGGTCATTTTGACAATTCTCGGCGGGATTGCGGCACAAGCAGACACGTTATCCGCATACGAGGGCTTCCAATACACAACTGGATCGAGCATCGCCGGACAAAACGGGGGCAGCGGCTGGGCGGGCGCCTGGACCACTCCGGGCGGCCTCGATGCAACGACAACATCGGGTCTTTCTTTTAGCGACCTGCTAGTCTCTGGCGGCGCAGCGAGTACTGCCGGTTCTCAGCCGCCGAATCAGGGCTCGTCCGTTGCCTTTTGGCTCCGTTCGCTTAGTACGCCTCTAGGCGCGGATGGAACCACCGTCTACCTTTCGTTCTTGCTTCAGCCGGATGCCGGCTTCGGATTTTATGGGGGCGTCAATTTCGGCAACGTCTTCATTGGCCGATCCGGCAATCAGTCGGACTACGGTCTAGAAGGGCCCACCAACAACTTGAGTCTCTCGAACGTGCCTGTGGTGCAGGGCCAGACCGTTCTTCTGGTATTGGAGGCGCAGTTTCTGGCAGGCAATGACCTGTTGTCGCTGTTCGTGAATCCCGTTCCGGGCAATCCACAACCGGCCACGCCGAGCGCTGTGAAGAGCGATCTGGATGTAGGGACGGTGTCCAGCATCGTGATCAATAATTACGGTGGGTACACTACCGACGAGATTCGGATTGGCTCGACCTTTGCTTCCGTGACACCCTCGGCGGTGCCGGAACCCGCATTCGGCT
>DATGIH010000409.1:0-2599 GCA_035295865.1 Bryobacteraceae bacterium | reverse complement strand
GCGATGAATAAACTTTTCAAATATATTTCTGTTTTGACGCTAGCTGCCGTGTTCGCCGGCGCGGCAAACGATGTTTCCGGCGAACGCATGCGCGAACACGTCAAGTATCTCTCGAGCGACAAATTGGAAGGCCGGGGCGTGGGGACTCGTGGTGAAAAGCTCGCCACCGAGTACATCGCCGAGCAGTTCCGGGCGGCGGGCGCTAAACCGGCCGGCGACAACGGTACATACTTCCAACGCGTGCCGATGATCGGCGCCGCGACTGAGCCCTCGGCGTCCCTTTCGGCGGCGCTCTCGACGGGCCCGCGCAACCATCCGGTATCGTTTCGCTGGTTGGACGACTTTGTGGGTGTCACGGAGCTGCAGCAAACGGCGGTTCAGTTCGATGCGGAAGCCATCTTTGTCGGCCACGGCATCGTCGCGCCGGAATTTCAGTGGGATGATTTCAAAGGCGTGGATGTGAAGGACAGAGTGCTGGTGCTTTTCACCAATGAACCTCCTTCGAACGATCCAAAATTCTTTGGCGGTCCGGCGCTCACCTATTATGGCCGCTGGACCTATAAGTACGAAGAGGCCGCGCGCCACGGCGCGAAAGCTGTCTTCATCATCCACACTACCCCGACCGCCGGTTATGGCTTTGAAGTGGTACGTAGCTCCTGGAGCGGCGAGGATCCGCAGTTGAAACTGCCTGCCGGAAAATCGGCGCTCGCGTTTGCAGGATGGTTCACGAAAGATGCGGCCGAGAAGGTGCTCGCGATGTCCGGGCATAACGTGGATGAACTGCTAGAGAAAGCGAATTCGCGCGACTTCCATCCGATTCCTCTCGGGATCCACATCCGAGGAAACATGCCGACGAAGATTCGACAGATCGAATCGCGCAATGTTGTCGCGAAGGTGGAAGGCAGCGATGACAAGCTGCGCTCGGAAGCCGTGGTGTTCACCGCGCACTGGGATCATCTCGGAATTGGTCCGGCGGTGAATGGCGACTCTATTTATAACGGGGCAGTGGATAATGCAACCGGATGCGCGATGTTGATAGAAATGGCGCGCACCTGGGCCGCGCTGCCGCAAAAGCCTAAGCGATCCGCGATCTTCGTTGCCGTCACGGCTGAAGAAGCGGGTCTGCGCGGATCCGAATATTACGCCGCTCATCCCGCGATACCGCTCGGGAAAACCGCGCTCGATATCAATTTCGACGCGTTTCCGCCCTTTGGTCCGACCAAAGATCTTGAAGTGACTGGTGCGGATCGAACAACCGTGTGGCCGATCGTTCGCGACACCGCGCAGGAAATGCACATCACGCTCGCGCCCGAAGCTCATCCGGAACAAGGCGAATATTACCGCTCCGACCATTTTTCGCTGGCGCATGCCGGAGTGCCGTCATTTTCTATCGAGCAGGGAACCGATTATCCGGGTAAGCCCGCCGATTACGGCAAGAAGCTTTTCGAGGATTACAACGACAAGCGCTATCACCAGCCTTCGGACGAGTACCAAGACGATTGGAATTTCGGCGGAATGGAACAGGTGGCGCACTTCGCCATGCAAATCGCGACCGCGGTTGCGAATCAGAACGGATTGCCGACCTGGCGCGCGGGCGACGAATTCTTGCCGGCACGCGAAAAATCTTTTGGCCGCAAATGAACGCAGATCAACGCGAGTAACACTATTTGGCGTCGCGCCAGTTGTCGCCGATGCCGACGTCCACGATCAACGGCACTTCCAACTTTTCGACGTTTTCCATTTCGCGTTTCACCATTTCGGAAACCCGCTCGGCTTCGTTCGGCGGACTCTCGAACAACAACTCGTCGTGCACCTGCAGCAGCATCTTGGTCTCGAGCTTTTCTTCGCGCAGGATTTCGTCTATCCGGATCATCGCGAGCTTGATTAAATCCGCCGCCGTGCCTTGCAGCGGCGTGTTGACGGCGGTCCGCTCGGCGAACGAGCGTGCATTCGGGTTGCGGCTGTTCATGTCGGGAATCGGCCGCCTGCGTCCCGCCAACGTTAACGCAACGCCTGTCTGACGCACTTCCGCGATGGTTTCCTGAATGAACTTCTTGACGCCCGCGTGCAATTCGAAATAGGTACGGATGTACTCTTCAGCTTCCTTGCGATCGATGCCCAGGTTGGCCGCGAGTCCGAATGGCGTCTGCCCGTAAACGATTCCGAAGTTCACCGCTTTTGCGTTGCGGCGCATGTCGGGCGTGACCATCAATGGCGGGACGCGGAAAACTTCTGCTGCCGTCCGGGTGTGGATGTCTTCGCCTTTGCGGAACGCATCCACTAATACCGGATCGTGCGACATATGCGCCAGCAGCCGCAATTCGATTTGCGAATAATCGGCGACAACCAGGCGCCAGCCCTCGCGCGGAACAAATGCCGCGCGGATTTCGCGTCCGAGCTCGGTGCGAATCGGAATATTCTGCAGATTTGGATTCGACGACGACAACCGTCCGGTTGCTGCGCCTGCCTGGTTGAACGTCGTGTGCAGCCGATGCGTAAACGGATCGATCAGCGCGGGCAGGGCATCAATGTAGGTCCCTTTCAGTTTCGTGAGCTGCCGGTACTCCAGCACCTTGCGCGCGATTTCATGTTCGGCGGC
>DATGIH010000408.1:0-27758 GCA_035295865.1 Bryobacteraceae bacterium | reverse complement strand
TGCGAATCCATTGGAGCGCAGCCAATCCGAAACCGTTTCCATATCACGCGGCGCGGGGCCGTACAGTTTGCCGAACTCTTCGGCACTCAGCCACCGATGAAAATTCGGCGACTTTGAATCCTGCTGCTGCTCCATAAAAATGTGCAGGGCCCGTTCCCGCTCCGGACTCCGCTGCAACTGCAAAAGCATATGCGGCATCGCAAACGAATCAGCCACCCGCCCGCGATCATTTTCGGCATTCGCCTCCGGCCGCGTGTTTCCAGCCAGCCGAACCAGTCGCGTTGCGTCAATTCGCGCGGTCTGCCCGTGCGCCAGAAACGCAAGCGATCCGCAGCAGAGTAAATAGAGGAAGACAGAATGAGATTGTAAATATTTTGACATCGAAGGTCCTTGTAATTCGGGTATGCGCCCGCCCCATGGAGCGATTCTCAGATAGTCTATCTCATTTGTTTGGCTATCGCGTGAAATTGCCGCGGATACTCACACGAATCAACCAGCTCCTATGCGACGAACTGCAGTACAGGTGTTCGTGGATGAATTCCTATCGCCGAGGAGTTCGACGACGAGAAATTGCAAGCCAGATTGCGGACCCGGCTGTAACAGCCGATCCGATGAGCGATGCTAATACCACTTCGGCACGGTTTGACGACCTAGTATCCAAACGTAGGAATCGCAGGGCCGTAAAGATGTACCTAACTAGCTATTAGCGCAGTTTCATTGAGCGCGTATGTAGCTCGGGAGGCCTCGAAGCCATCAACGTGATCTGGATCAAAGTCTTTGAATGGCTGCTGCTCTCGCAACCGCAGGGTCTAAGGCTTCTCTGGCCAATACTGGGTGAGAGCACAAAGACAATGATTAAGGATGCAGCGGCACGCTGGGACGCCGTAGCGAATTTGCCTAAGTGACGGTTCGCCGAGGTGCCCGCGATATCCTTTTATAACGATTCGCTCACCATTCAACCACTGCTATCCTATTCTTCAGTGTCACTGAACTTCCACCTGGAACAGTACGACGGCCCGCTGGACCTTCTACTCGACCTGATCCGCAAGCAGCAGGTCAACATCTACGACATCCCCATCGCCTCCATCACGCAGCAGTATCTCGAATACATGCAGAAGGCCCTCGAGCTCGACATCGCGCTGAGCGCCGAGTTCGTCTACATGGCCGCCACCTTGATCCACATCAAGTCGCGCATGCTGCTGCCCAAGGACCCCGAGCTCGAGAAGATTTCGCCTGAAGAAGACCCGCGCCAGGAGCTGGTGAACCGCCTCCTCGAGCATGAGCGCTTCAAAAACGCCGCCGAAATGCTCCAGCAGAAGCGCATGATGGAAGAGGTCGCGTGGTCGAACCCGCAGATCAATCAGTTTCTCTCCGAAGACGAAGATCCCGGATTGGCCGTCACGCTCATCGATCTGGTGAAGACCTTCCAGACCGTGCTGGAACGCGCCAAGAACCGGCCCATTTACGAGGTCGGCAAGGAAGACGTCAGCGTTCCCGACATGGTCCGGTATCTCGAAGCCGTTTTCCGCGAGAAGACCAAAGGCGAGGCCCTTTCGGTCGGCGAGCTGTTTGAAAAGCAAAAGAGCCGGCGCGCGATGATCTGCCTGTTTCTGGCCATGCTCGAGCTGGTCCGCCGCCAGGCCCTTTCGTTGACGCAGAAGGACGCTTTCGGCGACATTGGATTGAAGAGGCACCGCGGTTTTGATGAGGTGCTGGGTCAAGACGAGTCGCTCAGCGCGATTGAACAGGAATACACGTAATCAAAAATGGAAAATGAAGAAGTACAAGGCGCCCTCGAAATCGTAGGGCCTACTGAAGAGTCCGCTCCTGCGGCCCCGCAATGGTCCGACGCGCAGATCAAGGCAATTGTGGAAGCTGCGGTATACGTTACCGATGAGCCGCTTTCCGCCGATCAGATCGCCACAGCGTTGCAGCAGCCGGCGGCCACGGTGGCGCGCGTTCTGGAAGAACTGACGGAGGAATACGCCAAGCCCGAGCACGGATTGCAACTGCGCGAAGTCGCCGGCGGCTATAAGATTTCCACCAAGCCGGAACACCATGAAGCCATCCGCAGCTTCGTCAAGAATCTCAAGCCGCCCATGAAGCTCTCGCTTCCGGCGCTCGAAACTTTGGCGCTTATCGCTTATAAGCAGCCGGTGACGGTGCCCGAGATCGCCGAGATCCGGAACGTCGCGGGCGCGGGCGTGGTCAAAACGCTGCTCGACCGTAAATTGATCGCCGTGGCCGGCCGCAAAAAAGTGCTCGGCAATCCGATGCTCTACAAGACCACGAAGGAATTCCTGGTCCAGTTCGGTTTGAAGGATCTGAGCGAACTGCCAACGCTGAAGGAGTTCGAAGATCTGGCGCGATTATCCATGGGCGAATCGTCGGAAGGCGAAGAACCGAGTCCGGAATCCGCCAACGCCGAGCAAACCAGTGCAGAACCGCAGCCGCCTGCTGCTCCGGAAACGGCGGAATAGATGCCCGAGGAGCGCCTGCAAAAAATCCTGGCCCATGCTGGGATCGCCAGCCGGCGCAAGGCCGAGGAGCTGATCCTGGAAGGCCGCGTCAAGGTCAACGGTGCGGTCATCATGGAGCTCGGCACCAAGGCGGATCTCGAACGCGACCACATCAAGGTCGATGGCAAACGCATCCATGCGCCGGAAAAGCCCGTCTACCTCGCGATGAACAAGCCGCGCAATGTCATGGCGACGGTCACAGATCCGGAAGGCCGCCCCACTGTGATGGATCTGCTGCGCGGCGTCAAAGCTCGCGTTTATCCGGTGGGCCGCCTGGATTATCATAGCGAAGGACTGTTGCTGCTCACGAACGACGGCGATTTCGCGCAGCGCATCACCTCCGCCGGGAACCACGTCACCAAAACATATGTAGTCAAAGTCACCGGAACGCTGACTCCCGAACAAGAAGCGAAGTTCCGCGATGGCATCGTGCTACGCGGCAAGAAAACAGCGCCCGCCGGGCTGAAGCTGATCCAGCGCGCGGAAAATCCCTGGTACGAAGTGAAACTGATTGAAGGCCGCCAGAATCAGATCAGGCTGATGTTCAAGAACTTCGGACGTCTGGTGGAAAAGCTGAGGCGCGTCCGCATTGGATTCCTCGAGCTGGGCGCATTGCGTCCCGGTGAAGTTCGCCATCTCAAACCGGCCGAAGTGGCGCGCTTCCGCAAGCTGCTCAAGATGGAGGAAGCGTGATGGCGGCGATCCCGGAACTCCTCCGCAAGAGCAAAACGATCGCGGTAGTAGGGCTCTCGAGCAAGAAATTCCGGCCGTCCTACGGCGTCGCCGAGTACATGCAAGCGCACGGATATCGCGTGATTCCGGTGAATCCGAACGAATCGGAAGTGCTCGGCGAAAAGAGTTACGCGACCCTCGAAGAAATTCCGGAACATGTCGACGTCGTCGATGTTTTTCGCCGTTCGGAGTTCGTCGGTCCCATCGTCGACTCGGCGATCCGCATCGGCGCCAACGCGATCTGGATGCAAGAAGGCGTGGAGCATTTAGACGGGGCGAAAAAAGCCCGCGAAGCTGGGCTCACAGTCGTGATGGACCGCTGCATCCTAAAAGAACACATGCGGCTCGAGTAGCTAATTCCAATACTCCCAGTGCTTCGTCGCGACCACGTACCAGCACAAGCACCCGTTCGTCACCGCGTGCGCCAGAATGCAATCCCCCAAACTCTTCGTCCGCACCATCCACCAGTTGTAGGCGACGCCCGCGATCAAGCCAACGTCCCAATACGAGCCGTGCTCGGACGCAAAGAGTGCCGCCGTCACCCAGAACGCGGTCGGCGCGTAGGTTCCAAGCTTCACGTCCCGGAAGCGCGGCGAAATAATCCAGCGCATCAGCCATCCGCGCCAGAAAAGCTCTTCGAGAATCGGCACAATGAGCGTGGCGCGAACGATCCGTGACCACAACACCACTTGCGACGTGAGTACCGCGTCCGGAACTTTTTTATTGATCTGTCCGAAGATCGAATTCTGGAAGAGCGACGACTGGCGATAAGCGGGGAACAGAATATCGGGCGCCACCCAAATAGCGAAAACCGCGATTCCCAGCAGGATGGTTCCGATCGGCTGCACGCAGCGCAGATCGATCACATCGCGCGAGAAAGCCCAGAGAACAATAGCGAGGATGATCACGCGCAGCGGATAATCGATCGTTACCGGAAGCGGCGAATATTGCTGCAGCCCAAGGAAAACGATGAAAACCACGAACGGCAGAACATAAGGCAAGCTTGGCCAGCGGGTCTCGAGTGAAGTTGTCAAGTTGAGCTATCCTACCTTGGCGAGAAGTTGCCGGATCGCGGCCTGGTCCTTTTCCGTGGGCTTGTTCCGAAGCGCGGCTTCGAGTTCCTTCTTGGCGAGCGGCCGGTCGCCCTTCTGGTAAAGCGCCATCGCAAGGTGCAAGTGGAACGTGGGATTATCCGGTTTCTGGCTCACCAGCTCGCGCAGCAGGCGAATGCTGTCGTCGGTGAGACTTTTTTTGATGTAAATCAGCGCGACCGTGTCCGCGACATTTGGATCGTTCGGACGCTTCTGCTGCGCTTGCCGGGCATAGGTCAGCGCTTGATCCAGGTCTACATTTCCGTCGGCCTTCAGATAGGCCAGGTTGTTCAAGGCCTCTACATTGTCAGGCTGGATCTTGATCACGTCCTCATACGATTTGCGCGCGTCTTCATCGTGACCGGTCTGCTCATAGGTCATGGCAAGATCAAGATGCGAGGCAACATTGCGAGGGTCCATTTGGCTGGCCTTTTGAAATGACTCGATGGCGCCCCGGATATCGCCGGCGGATTTCTTCACTTCGCCGAGATGCACATAGAGTTCCGGTGAGTTGGGCCGCTTCTCGATCAGTTTTTGAAATTGCTCGATCGCTTCGGCGAAGCGGCCGGCGCGAGAGCACACGATAGCCAATTCGGTCCGGTAATCGATGCGATCCGGCGATTGACGAACTTCGTCCTCCGCGAGCTTGATGGCATCGTTCCATTGTCCTTGTGCCGCTTTTGCTTCAATGATTCCCGGCAGACCCCGAGGATCGTTCGCGGCCATCAGTATTTTGAATTCAGCATCGGCGTCCGCGAAGCGGCGCTCCATATAATCCAGTTCGCCGATCTGAAAGTGCGCATCGTTCGATTTTGGATACAACTTCAAAATCGCGTTGAGTTCCTCGCGCGCGCGTTGGAATTCGCGCATATTCATTAATCCCGTAGCGCGGATCAATCGCGCCGAAAGATTAGTCGGATCGGCGGCGATCACCTCTTCGGCGGTTTGCACCGCCTGCGGATTTTCGCCGCGCTGAATTTGCAACTGCCCGAGCGCCAAACGCGCAGGCAAATAATGTTGCTCAATTTTGAGCGCTTCCAGAAACTGAATCCGAGCTTGATCCAGACTCTGCGGATCGCCCGCCGTCATGTAGGCGCGGCCCAGATTGAGATGCAGGGTGGGATTGCCGGGCATCTTCGTGATCAGCGGCTGCAACTCCGCGATTACCGTTTTCACCTGCGCCTTATCGCCCGTCTCGAGTAACAGTGTGGCATGCATCGCGAGCGCTTCCGGATCTTTCGGATCGTCTTTGAGCAGCGCGGTTAGAAGTTTAGATGCAGGCTCACGTTTACCTTGCGTTCCCAGCACCTCCACCATTTTTTTCTGGTACACGCGGCGGTTCTTGGAATCTTCCTTCTGACCCTGATCGTATTGCTGCAGAGCCCCGTCGAAGTCCCGGATGCGTTCGTAGAAATCCCCGGCTTGCATGTGATTATCGGGGAAAACCTTCGGATTCGATGTCAGACGTTCGATCGTTGCTGCCATCTCCTGCTTTCGGTTGGCCATATAGTAGTGAAAAGCCAGCTGCAGCAGCGCGCTACCTTCGGTTGGATTGTTTGCAATCTTTTTCTTCAGCAGCTCTTCGCCCAGCTCCGGGCGATTGCTCCGGACGTAGTAGAGGTACAGCGCGTCGTACATCGGTCCATAAGATTTTTGTTTCTCGATCAACTGTTTGGCATATTTTTCCGCTTCTTCTTTTTGTCCATCCTGGAATAAAGCTTGAACCAGAGAAAGCACCAGATCCGGTTGATCGGGTTTCACTTGATCGGCGGCTTCAAACTTTTGGATCGCCGTTTTGTGATCCTTTTGCAGGAGCGCGACGTAGCCCGCAAAACGCAGCCCGTCGAAAGACTTCGCATCCTTCTTGAACAACTGTTGGGACAGATCCTTGAGATCGTTCAACAGAGCGCGGTTGCCCTGCGGATCCACCATGTAAAAAATCAGGTCGATATCCCCCAGTCTGACGATCGCATCCGTGTTGCCGGGATCGATCTCCATGGCGCGGCTAAAGTTCCGGCGGGCTTCACCGGGCAGGCGGAGTTTCAAATTCGTCAGGCCCAACCGGTACCATCCATCGGCGTAGCGCATGTCCTTACTGAGTGCGCGCCGATACATGATGGAAGCTTCTTTGTATTTGCCTCGATCGAAATACTTGTTGCCGCTATCGACATACTTTTTCGCCACGGCGCGCGGGTCGCGATTGCAAGCAGCCAGCAGGACCAGGCAAGGCACGGCCGCCACAAGACGGAGACGCCAATTGGACATTTGTAATTAATCTAGCGCAGAGCTTCCTTGCTGCGCTCGGGCGCTCGTTCTTCGGTTGTTCAGTTCTTCGGTTCTGTGACCAGAAACTGTCTCGATCGACAGAACCGAATAACCGAACAACCGAATAACTTGCGAAGCTAGCGCAGCGAAGCGAGCAATGTCCCTGTCTGATGCAACACTGCTAGCCTTGCCTTCTCTTGCGCGTGCTGGGCGTCGTAGAAGGCGATCCATTTTTCTTGCTCGTTCAGCCGGGCATCGTCCACTCGTTGGCGCGGGATGCGGCCTTCATTTAGCTGCGCCAGCAGCACGCTCACTTGTTCCCGCGCATAATCCAGATCCAACTTAGCAACGTCTGCCGCGCCGTCCGATTTCTTGAGTTCTTGATAGCTTTTCTGCATATCCAGGTCAATGCGGTTGCGCGTCTGATTCATCTGCGCCCGCAACTCCAGGATGTCTGTTTCCGCCTGCGACGCTAGCCCCTTCTGCGCCGAACCCGTGAGAACCGGGATTTTCACCGATACTCCAAGCTGCCCGTTGTTGCGCTGGATGTGCGGAAAGTAGTTCTGATAAATGCCCTTGTCAAAAAGCGAGTATTGCGCGACGACGTCTACTACTGGAAGATGCGCGGCGCGATATTCCCGCACCTCGAATCCTTTGGCCTGCAGCGCCGACTCCAGCCGCCGGATCTCATGGCTGTTCTGCCACGCGATGTCGCGCGCCGCCTGCGCGGTTTCCGGAATTTCAGGAAGCTTTCGCTCGTCGTCCACCGGTTGTACGCGGTCGCCAGCGCTGTAACCCAACACCACTGCCAGCGCAGCCTCGGCGTAATCCACATCGGCTGTCAAGCTTTCCAGGCGCTGTCGGGTGCGCGCCAAATCCACCGCGATGCGCTTGTTTTCGATCGGCAGCTCACGGCCCTCTTCCACACGCAGCTTGATCGCTTCACTGACATGTTCCAAGCTCTCCACTTCCTGACGCAGCGACTGCAGGCTGCGCGCGAGCTGCTCCGTGTCCAGGAAGTTCGATGCGGTTTGATACGCCGCTTCCTCGCTCTTCGACTGAACCGATATGGCCGCGCCGCGAGCCGTCTCCCGCACGCGGGCCAGCTCGTAGTTTTTCGGACGATCGAAGAGCGCCATATCCGTACGAGTCTGGATGATCGACGGCGCCGCCCCGTCGATGCTTCCGGGATATCCCCACGTCTTCGCATCGCCGCTGCCCGCATAGACTTTTGGCACGAACGGGTCTTTGGCAACTCGGATGGCAGCTTGTGCTTTCTGTTCGTCCAACCTGGCTAGTACCAGATCCGGATTTTCGCGGAGCGCGGTTTCGACGGCCTGCCGCAGGGTTAAAGAGTGAACTTCTCCAAACAGTGCGGCTGTTGTTAGAACGGCGAGTAACAATGTCTTAGTCACGCTTTCAGGTTACGCCATCCCTGCAACATGTTTCGCCGATAGGAGTCTCACCAGGGGGTGTCACATTATGGTGAATCTTTTAACGCGTAGGGATGCCGCAGCCAGGCTGTTTGGAGCGTTGGCCGGTACTGGGCTGCTTCTGTTCGGACAGGAATACGGCCGCGCCCGCGATCTGGTGGCGCGCGTCCAGCAGGATCTGGAACGGGCGGCCGAGTTCACGCGAAACAACGAAAAAGAACGCAATCGGTACCGCAACGTGCAGCACCATCTGTCGGAATTTGACGGGGATCTGCGGGCCGGGAAGTTCGACAAAGGGAAACTCGACGACTCAATCGACAATTTGAAGGACGTCGTGAAGAACAATACCTTGGAATCGCACGATCGCGATGCCTTAGCGCAGGATTTGTCGGACCTCCGTACCCTGCGCGATTTGCGCTAAGCGGTCGATTCCGCGCGCGAGGGGAGACCTTTCGGAACCATCGGCAGCGATCGGATGCGAATGCCGCTCGCGTGGAAAATTGCATTGCCAACGGCTGGGGCTAACGCCACGATCGGTGTTTCGCCGGCCCCGGCCGAAGGCAAATCTTTGCGGTCCAAGAGCACGGTCTCGAGAATTGGCATGTCGCTGAATCGCGGCACGCGATATTTCGCCAGATGCGGGTTCAGAATCCGCCCATTTTCGAATTCGATGGCCTCGAAGAGTGCACCGCCGATTCCCATAATCACGCCACCCTCAACCTGATTCTTGAGGTGCTCCGGATTCACAATGGCTCCGCATTCAAAGGCCGTCACCACGCGATCGATCTTCACTTTGCCGTCCGGCGAAATCGAAACCGCGGCGCAAGAGGCCACGTAGCCGCCTTTTTCCACACCGCAGGCGAGTCCGAACCCGCGGGTGGGCGTGCTCGTCGATTTATCCCAACCGAATTTCGCGGCGGCGGCCTGCAGCACGGCGCGCAGCCTGTCATTCTTCAAATTCTTCAAACGAAATTCCAGCGGATCCATGTTCATTGCCGCCGCTAAATCATCCATGTGCGATTCGCGCGCAAAATGATTCGCCGTAGCCGCGAGCCCACGGTACGAGCCTTGTCGCAGCGGCGATTCCGCCGGATGAAATTGCACCTTCTTGTTCTGGACTTCGTACGGCGTTTCGATGCCGGAGCCTCCGGAATTGTAGTTGTGAAATTCCCACGCGGCGATGCTGCCGTCTTTCCGTGTTCCGCCACGGATATCGATCACTCCTGCCGGCCGGAAGTAAGCCCAGGTGAACTCCTCCTCGCGAGTCCAAATCACCTTCACTGGTTTTCTAGTGCTTTTCGCCAGGCGTGCCGCTTCTACCGCGACCTCTCCGGAATGTTTGCCGCCGTAGCCGGAACCCGTGTCCGGAACAATCACGCGCACATTAGATTCGGGAATGCTGAACGCTTCCGCCAGTTCGCCTCGCACTCCGAACGGAACCTGAGTGCCCGTCCATACGGTGAGGTTGCCTTCGCTCCATTCGGCGACCGCCGCGCGAGGTTCGAGCGGTGTGTGCGCGATGTAGGCGATCGTATAGGTGGCTTCGCGCAGAAAGTCCGACGACTTGATGCCCTCTTCCAGCGAGCCTTGTTCCGGGGAATTGCGAGATTCTTGCGGATGACTCTTCAAATAGCTGAATAGATCTTTGCCGGATGGCTGCGGATCGGCTTTCCATTCCGCTTTCAGCGCGCTAATCGCCTTGGCGAGACTGAGTTCATCCGCCGCGGTGGCGCCAACAAAATCGCCCTCGTGGACCACCTGAACGCCAGGGATAGCAGCAGCGTCTTTGGTGTCGAGCGAAACGAGCTTTGCGTTGAAAGCAGCCGGGCGCAGAATACGCCCGAACAACATGTTGGGCCGAGTGAGATCCGATGTAAAGTGATGCGCGCCGGTGACCATATCGCGCGCCGTCGTCTTGGGCACGGATGTGCCCGCGATGGTCCAATTCGCCGCTGGCGTAACAGGAGCGGCGTCCACGGTTTTCACCAGCTCGCGGCCGTGGGTTAATTCACCGAAGCTGATCGAGTGATCGCCGGATTTCAGCCGGCCGTTCGAAATTGCGATCGTTGCACGATCCGCCTTCCATTGCTCAGCGGCCAGATCGATGAGCGTCTCGCGCGCTGCCGCAGCCATCTTTCTGAGCTGCGGCGCCATGGTGGGCGTCGTGCGGCTACCGAACGTTCCCATATCCCACGGCGTGAGCGCGGTGTCGGCCATTACAAGTTTTATGGATGCGATGGGCGTGTGTAATTCTTCGGCCACGGCTTGGGCGAGCGATGTACGAATATTTTGCCCGACCTCAGTTTTTCCAGTGAACACTGTCACCGTACCGTCTTCGCCAATGTGCAACCACGCGCCGATGTTTTCGGGCAATCCATGGCCTTGGCCGCGACGTCCGGATTCTTGCGCGGAAGTTTTCGGATCGAGGGCGAGCAACAAAACCAACCCGCCACCCAAAAGTCTGAAGAAATCCCGCCGGTCTGGCTCGAATCGGTACGCTGGGCCGGCGTGAAGTTCGTAGCGTTCTACCTCAAGCATGCTGGCCTCCTGTGCGTGCGGCCATTTGGACCGCCGCGACGATCCGCGGATATGTTCCACAGCGGCAAACATTGCCTTCCATCGCTTCTTGAATTTGCGCTTCGTTTGGATGGGGATTCTTCTTCAACAACGCAGCGCCTGTGACGATCATTCCCGGCGTGCAATATCCGCACTGCATGGCATCCGCTTCCATGAAAGCTTCCTGCAGTGGATGAAGGTGGCCGTTCTGTGCGATCCCTTCAATGGTCGTAATTGATTTGCCTGCCGCGGCCGACACGCGCGTGATGCAGGAGCGAGTTGCCACGCCATCGATCATCACCGTGCAGGCGCCGCACTGGCCCTCGCCGCAGCCGTACTTGCTGCCCGTCAATCCCAGATCGTTGCGCAGCACCCAAAGGAGCATGCGATCGGGATGGACATCCATCCGACGGTGCTTTCCGTTGACGATGAGCTCCATAGCTCAAGTTTAGCTCGGTGGCGCACGCACTCGTGCGTGCAGCGTTCACACTCGTGTGAACGCTTTTAGAAATGTGTTCGCAAGAGTGCGAACACGGCACGCTGAAAGCGTGCGCTACTTTTCTAATAGAAAATTCCCAACAAACAGCGCATCAATTCCTGAAGAATAAAAACTGCGCACCGCATCGCGCGGCGTGCAGACCAGCGGATCGGCAAACAGATTGAAGCTCGTGTTGTAGAGCACCGGGAGCCCTGTCGATTCGCCGGCCGCGTGCAGCAGGCGATGATACAGCGGATTGTCCTCTTTAAACACGGTGTGGACGCGCACTAGTCCATCGCCCAACACTGCGCTTTCAAATCTCTGCCGATGTTCGGGACGAACCCGGCCTACGGTCGCGAGATAGCGTGCATTCGGCCCCACTTCGAAGTATGTACCGGCAACCTCCGCGGGCACTGACGCCGCGAATTTTCGAAATGGCTCGCGATGCTTGATGAACACGTTGAGATTTTCGGTGGAATACGGATTCAGCGGCGAGGCCAGAATGCTGCGGTTGCCAAGCGCGCGCGGACCGAACTCCATCCGGCCCTGCATCCACGCGATGATCTTCTGATTGTTGATTTCGCGGACGGCGCTTTCCATCAGCTCTTCCACCGTCAGAAGATAGCGGAAGCGAAGCTTGCAATTCTCGAGGACCTTTTTCACTTCTTCCGCGGAATAACTCGGACCCAGGCACATGTCGTTCAGGCTTGCGCGCTGGGTTCGATGCTGTACGCTGTGCCACGCGTGTAAAACCGCACCGATCGCTGTGCCCGTATTTCCTGCCGCAGGTTGAACGAAAACGTTCTTGTGGCGTTCCAGGGAACTGACTAGCAATGCATTGAAGCCGAGGCCGCCTGCCAGGCACACGTTTTGCGCCGATCCTGCCATGCACAACACCGTCTGTTCAATGGCCTTTTGCAGCGCCGCAGCGATGTGCGCGCGTTCCGATTCCGCGATCTGCACGCCATCTTCAACCCCAATCCGTTCGTAAAATTTCCAGCTAAATCCACCTTGGCTGGTCCGGTCGGCATCGAAGTAGCTGCGATCGAGGCGAGGCCAAGCCGGATTGGGCAGAATATCTTCGAAAACGGCGAGATACTTCGCGGGATCGCCTGCCGTCGAGAGCCATTGCACTTTGTGCTCATCGGCGTTCGCGCGAAAGCCCAGCAGCTCCGTGACCCGGCCGTAAAGATCGCCGAGTGAATCCGGATAATACAACTCTTTTTCGAGGCGAAGTTCGTTGCCTTCGCCGGACCAGCGAGCGCCACAGCGGAAATCGCCAATGCGGTCGAGCGTCAGAACCGCCGCTTCCTGAAATGGCGATGCAAAATAGGCGGACGCCGCGTGCGCGGTGTGATGTTCCACCAGCACCAGCGTGCTGGAAGGAAATCGAGCGCGTAACGCCAGATGCAGTTCACTTTCGTGGCCCGTGCTGAAGGGACGGACCAACGCGACGCAATCCACCGCATCGCTTTGGACGCCGGCCAGGCCGAGCGCCGTGTCGATGGCATCTTCCGGCAACTCACCGGGCTCATACCGGCGCGAGACTTTCTTCTGTTCCACGGCTGAAGCGAGCGAGCCGTTCTTCAAAACCGCGCAGGCCGGTTCGTTCAGCAAACCACCAAGTCCGAGAATGATCATTTCGATTTCTTTTCGATCTTCGCCCAAGTGTCGCGCAACGCGACCGTGCGGTTGAACACCGGCTTTTGCGGCGTGCTATCCGGATCCACTGAGAAGTAGCCCAGCCTTTCGAACTGATAGCGGGATGCGGGCGCGGCTCCGGCAAGGCTCGGTTCCAATTTCGCCCCCGTCACCACTTCGAGCGATTTTGGATTCAGATTGGCTGTGAACTCCTGGCCCTCGGGAACGTCGTCCGGATTCTCTTTGGTGAACAGGTTGTCGTAGATGCGAATTTCGGCGTCGATGGCCTTTTCCGCCGACACCCAATGGATCGTTGATTTCACCTTCCGGCCGTCGGGCGCATTTCCGCCGCGCGTAGCCGGATCGTAGGTGCAATGCACTTCCAGCACCTCGCCCGTTACCGGATCCTTCACCACACTCGTGCACGTAATGAAGTAGCCATAGCGCAAACGAACCTCGCGTCCCGGCGACAGCCGGAAATACTGCTTGGGCGGATCTTCGCGAAAATCGTCCTGTTCGATGTACAGTACTTTCGAGAACGGTACCAGGCGGGTTCCGGCGCTCGCGTCCTCCGGATTGTTCACCGCTTCCAGTTCCTCCACCTGTCCTTCGGGATAGTTGTCGATCACTACGCGCAGCGGTTTAAGTACAGCCATCACGCGAAGCGCGCGCTTGTTCAGATCTTCGCGCAGGAAATATTCCAGCAGCGATAATTCGGTGGTGCCATTCGTCTTTGAAACGCCCACGCGGCGGCAGAAATTCCGGATCGCTTCGGGCGTGTAGCCTCGGCGGCGGAGCCCCGAAATCGTCGGCATCCGCGGATCGTCCCAGCCTTTCACCAGGCCGGTCTGCACCAACATCAGAAGCTTGCGCTTGCTCAGGATCGTATAGGTCAGATTGAGCCGGTCAAATTCGTACTGATACGGATGATAGATGCCGAGTTGCTCGATATACCAGTTGTAGAGCGGGCGGTGATCCTCGAATTCGAGCGTGCAGATGGAGTGCGTGATGCCTTCGATAGAGTCGGACTGGCCGTGCGCGAAATCGTACATCGGGTAAATGGACCACTTGTTGCCGGTCCGATGATGCTCGGCATGCAGAATCCTGTACATAATTGGATCGCGCATATTGAGGTTCGGCGACGCCATGTCGATCTTGGCGCGTAGCGTCCGGGCGCCATCCGGGAATTCGCCCGCCTTCATGCGCGCAAACAGCGCAAGATTCTCTTCAACGCTTCGATTCCGATAGGGACTCTCTTGGCCAGGCTCGGTCAGTGTGCCGCGCTGTTTCCGGACTTCGTCACCCGAGAGATCGCAAACGTATGCCTTTCCGGCTTTAATGAGCTGAACGGCCCATTCGTAAAGCTGGTCGAAATAATCGGACGCGTAGAACAACCGGTCGCCCCAATCGCCGCCCAGCCAGCGCGCGTCTTCGATGATCGATTCCACGTACTCGGTTTCTTCCTTCGACGGATTGGTGTCGTCGAAGCGCAGATTGCATTTGCCGCCGAACTCCGCCGCGAGTCCGAAATTCAAGTTGATCGATTTCGCGTGGCCGATGTGCAAATAGCCGTTGGGCTCCGGAGGAAAGCGCGTGTGGACGCGGCCGTTGAACTTGTTGGTCTTTAAATCGTCGATGATCGTGTCACGGACGAAGTTGGAAACCGGGGCGTCGGTAGGCGCAGCAGCCACCTCGGGCACGGGGTTTGGAGTGCTCATATTCTTTTTCTATTCTACGGATTTAGGCGTTCACACGAGTGTGAACGCGGCACGCACGGGTGCGCGCGCTACGTCCAACCGCTTGAGTGTTGTTTCGCGGCCGAGAACTTCGAGCGTCTCAAAGAGCGGAGGAGCGTTTTTGCGGCCGCATACGGCAACCCGGATCGGCTGGAACATTTGGCCGGGCTTGATCTTGAGTTCTTGCGCGGCCCCACGCAATGCGTGGTCCAGCGCGTCGTGCTTAAATTCGGTGTTTGGCAGAACTTCCCGCGCGCGGTCGAGCACGGTCAGCGCCATTTGCGCGTCGCCTTTTTGCGGGATCAATTCCGCACTGTCGTAAGGCGGCAGTTCGTCCACGAAAAAGAAATCGGCGATCGAGTTCACATCCCGCAGCAGTTTGATGCGTTCCTGCACCAGCGGTGCCACGCGCTGCATTTTCGCCGGATCGGCTTTCGGAACGAACGGCAGCAGTTGCTTCGCCAGCTCGTCCACCGGCATGGTGCGGATCAACTCCGCGTTGAGCCAAACAGCTTTCGGATCGAACGGGTCTTCTTCCGTAAAATTGACCACCGCGTTGCTGTGATTGATGCCTTCAAAGGAAAAAGCATCGGTCAGTTCCCGCAGGCTCATCTGTTCGCGGTTGTCTTTGGGCGACCAGCCGAGCAGGCACAGAAAGTTGATGAATGCGTGCGGCAGAAATCCGGCGTCGCGATAAGTGGTGACACTAACCACGGGCCCATGCTTGCGCTTCGAGAGCTTCGAGCCGTCGGGCGCGATCAGTAGCGGGAGATGAGCAAATTGCGGAGGCTTAGCGCCGGCGGCTTCGAAAATCAAAACGTGCTTGAACGTGTTCGTCAGATGGTCCTGGCCGCGGATGATGTGACTGATGTTGAGATCGATATCGTCGGCGCAGGATGCCATGTGGTACGTCGGGAGTCCGTTGCTGCGCAGCAGCGCGAAATCTTCCATATCGGACGGAAGCTTCGATTGCGCTCCATAAACCGCATCGTGAAACTCCACCGGCCGCGCCGATTCGCGCGGAACTTTAAAGCGGAGGACGAATGCTTCGCCAGCATCGGCGCGGCGCTGGCTTTCCTCGGCGGATAGGCCGCGCATCTCCGGATGAAAAAGCCAAGGGCCGCCCGAGTGCTCTTTCGATTCCAACTCAGCCGATGCGGGCGTGAAATCGCGATACGCCAGACCTTTTTCGAAAATACTCCAAGCTACTTTGCGATGCAGGTCGAGCCGTTCGGATTGGTGATACAGTTCATCCCATCCGAGATCCAGCCATTTCAAGCCCTCGAAAATCGAATTGCGCGATTCGTCCGTGTTCCGCTCAACATCCGTGTCGTCGATGCGCAGCACCATGGTTCCTTGAGTGTGACGCGCGTACAGCCAGTTAAAGATAAACGTTCTGGCGCTGCCGATGTGCAGAAACCCCGTCGGCGATGGAGCAAACCTCACACGAACCATAAGATTTTAGGATACAGTGCCGGCTCGCCTTCGTTTGGAGATCATCCACCGCACAAATTTTGTGGTGCCGATGATGCACAGGCAGCCGAGCGCCAGGGCGATCGGCGAAAACCACATTCCCAACAATTCATTAGGCGCCGGATCGCCTTCCATGCGGACTCCGATGCCGTAAGTAGCCGGCCCCCAATATAGCCCCACGCGATCCGGAAAAAAGGGCTTCAAAATCGCGCAAATATAGAATGCCGCAGCGGTGAAATAGCCGACGAACAGCAGCCAGAAGGCGAAGAATCCACGGATGCCGGTCATCGCCCAGCGCATGGTCGCGCGGAGCAGCAGCACCGGCGACATGGTGCTTGACGCCCGTTCCAGCAAGCCTTCGGTGCGATAGCGCATGGCCAGAACTTCCGGTGCGCCTAGCCCCGCCAGCGTCTCTTCGACGATTTGTTCCATCGGACGAGTATGATCCTCCAGCCGCTCCACAATGTGGCTGCGGATCTCGGAAACGAACTCTTCCTTGTCCTTGACGCCCGCAAGCGCCATGCGGAAACGGAGCAGGTATCGGTCAATTGTGTCTGCGGTTTTCACGTCGGGTGTCATAGTCATCCTTTCATGCCTATGGATTTGAGAATCGCGTTCATCTTGTCGGAGAATTCGGCCCATGCGCGGCTCATTTCCTTCGCGCGGCGCCGTCCCGCATCGGTCAGCTTGTAGTACTTGCGCGGGTGTCCTGTGCCCGAATCCACCCATTCGGATTCGAGCAGGCCTTCCACGCGCAAGCGGTTCAGAATCGGATACAGCGTGCCCTCCGCCACGCTCAAGTTTGATTCGTCCTCGAGCGAGCGGAGCATTTCCAGGCCGTACAGTGGCTTTTTCCAAAGACTGGCCAGGATCGCGAGGTCGAGCGAGCCTTTGCGGAGCTGGGCGCTCCAGTTATCCGGGGCCGGCGCTGCAGCGGGTATAGCCATATACTTTGTATTGCTATGTATAATGCTATACCCAACGCTTGGCTATGTCAAGAACAATATCCAGGGTCGCCCTCGGCGATCAGTCGCGGGGATTCCCCGTTGTAATAAACGAGGATCCGTCCAGCCAGCGTCTCGTCGGTGGCGAGCCGGGCGACGGCGTCCGTAATTTGATCGAGCGAGAGCAGGGAAGCGGGAACCTCGCCCTCTTTGCGCTGCTCGGGCGTGAGTGACTCGACGTAGCTTTGCACTTCGTGGCTCGCGATCCAAGCCGGGACCAGGCAGTTCACGTGAATCCCATCGCTCGCCTGCAGAGGCGCAAGCGTTGTTGTAAGCCGGATGAGTCCCATCTTGGCGACATCGTAGCCCGGAGATTTGGAATGTTTGCGGCCGTGTCCGATGGCGGACGTCGATCCCATATTGACGATGGCGCCGCCGCCCCGTTTTCTCATCGCGCGTACGGCGTGCTGGATGGCGTACATCGCGCCGTGCAGATCCACGCGCAGCGCGTCGAACCAACCGTCGAGAATCCCGCGCGGACGATAGGGTTCGGACGCGTTGTTGATTAAGATATCGAGGCTACCGAAAGTCTTTTCGGCGAACTCGACGAGCGCGGCGACTTCGGATTCTTGCGCGACATCCGCCCTGAAAAACGCCGCACGGCCGCCGCTCGACTCGATCAACCTCACGGTTTCGCGTCCGCCCGGTTCGAGAATGTCGCTGACAACGACCGGGCATCCTTCACGGGCGAATCGCCGCGCGATGGCGCGTCCGCAGCCACCGCCTCCCGCGCCGGTAACGATGGCGACTTTTCCAGTAAGCTCCATGCCGGAAGTATATGGGTACCTGCGGACAGCCAGCGTCATGTTTGCCGAAGTTTGTCAAAAAGGGCGACGAATTCAGGAATCGACAACTGTTCGGCACGCTTCGAGGTTTCCGGAATCGCATCCAGCGCCATTTTGTCGTAAACATCAAGCAAATTATTGCGGATCTTCTTGCGCTTTTGGCGGAAACAGAGTCCTACAAAATGCAAGAACCGCGCCGGATCGGGGACGGCGAGGGAAGATTTCGGAATCAGACGGACGACGGCGGAATCCACTTTAGGCGGCGGTTTGAAAGCCGACGCCGGGACGGTGAACAACAGTTCCGGATCGCTGAGTAGTTGCGCCTGCACGCTCAGGAATCCGTGATCGCGCGTCCCCGGAGTCGCTGTGACTCGTTCGGCGACTTCTTTCTGCAGCAGGAACACGGCCTGGCGCAGCAGGGAGCCGAGCGCCAGCGTCTTTCCAAGTATCGGCGAGGTGATGTAATACGGAAGGTTTCCGGCCACAGTAACCGGTCCCCATTGGGCGAGATCGGTTTTTAGAACATCGCTTTCGATAAGAGTGAGGCGCGGCTCATCGCGGAATTTCGAGCGCAAGTACTGCACGAGAACCGTATCGATCTCGATGGCGATGACGCGCGCCGCGCGCGCGAGCAGGTGAAAGGTGAGCGCACCACGGCCGGGTCCGATTTCGATTACCGTCTCGCCGGACTCCGGACAGGCGGCTTGCGCGATGCGTTCGAGTATTTCCTGGCGGACTAAGAAGTGTTGCCCGAGGCGGCGGCCCAAAAGCTATTTTGACATGCGGGTTAGCCGCGAACTTCTACGTGGCTGGAGCCGAAAGACACGCGAACCGTTCCGGCGACCGGTTTTCCGAACGCGGTGGCCGGCCAGAATCCGAGGAACAGCAGTTTGTTTTCGATGTTCCGGCGGACCTGCTCGGCTTTTTGTCCGGGGCCTGTGCTGACGATGGTGTAATTCGCGATCCGTCCCTGTTCGTCGATGGTCAAATCCACAATCGCTTCCGTTTCGCCGAACGCCACGGGAGCCGTATACATCACCATCGGCTGAGTGACAAGCATGGTCGGTACATCCCACAGCGAGGAGGGTCGTTTATCCATCGCGTAGGCGGATGTGAAGGTCGGAACCAGAGCGCTGAACATCACCACCGCGGAGCACAACCCGCCGGCGAGAGGAAGCGCGATGGGCCGCATCAAATTCTTGAGACTGAGCTGCGCTCGATCGCGCCAGCGCGTCCAGGCGGACTCGCCGCGCACCGATCCGGCGCGGGCTTTGGAAGCCGCCACACGCAAACGCATGGTGAGAGCCGCAGGCACGCTGCGGTGGGGCAGCGATCGCAGAGCTTCGCGGACGCGCCTGTGACGCTCCACTTCGCGAGCGCACGGATCGCAATCGCTCATGTGCTGCCGTATCTCCCTGCGGGCCTCTTCCGGCACCGCATTATCCATGTACGCCGACACGTTTTGTTTTACGTTCGAGCACTCCATACTAATCCGTTACAGGTTGCGAGGACCATCCGACCGCAGGTTCCTTCTCCAACCGGCCTTCCAATATCTTTCGCAAACCCTCGCGACCTCTGAGGATGCGAGACTTCACCGTTCCGAGCGACACATCCAGGACCGTGGCGATTTCTTCGTAACTCAAATCCTCGATGTCCCGCAAAATCACTGCCGCACGAAACTTCGCGTTCAATTTCTCAAGCGCCGCTTCCACCAGCGCGCGTGTTTCGTGATCCGCCGCTAAGTCGAAAGGAGTCCGGCTGGGATCCGCCAGGCTATCGGCGTAACACGGCATTCCTTCGTCCGCTACCATGGCCACTTCCTGACGCTGATGGCGCGAAAACCAGCGGCGATGATTGTACGCTTCGTTGACTGCGATCCGGTAGATCCAAGTTTTCAGGCTGCTGTTGCCGCGGAACGAACCGATGTTGCGGAACACTTTCAAGAAAACCTCCTGCACGATATCGCAGGCGTCGGAAGGATCGTTGAGCAAGCGGCAGACTAAGTTATAAACCGGCTGCTGATAACGCTGGATCAGGATTTCGTAGGCTTCTTCGACACCCTGACAAAGAGCCGTGACTAGAACGTCCTCCTCCGGCGCGGAGAAGATGCAAGCATCTAAATGTAGGCCAACTGTCGTGTCCGCCACGGCTGTCTACCTTATTGTAGCCTCAAACTTCGAGGTAGCTGATGTCAAGATAGACACCGGGGCGGGGGGAAAGTTCCGGCCTGGAGGGGTGGATGTTCGTTGGCGATTGATTCTACGGGAGATTGGGTTCGTTTTGAAAACAAATCTCCAATGCCGGTGAACCTTTGCCGCCATTGCTTTTCGCATGAAATTCGAGCCGCTCGATAATCTTGTTTGCTCCTGGTAAATCCAACGGCCATTGGACCTTCTCACCACGCTCGAGCGTCAGTTCCACGCCGCGGACAAAAGTAGCCCGCAGCCCAAAGCTACGCGCGACCATTGAATTCTTCACCTGGATCACTTCGCCGAGAGCGATTCGTTTCGGCGGACCGAAAACCGGACGATTGATAATTTCATTTGAGGAGAATATGATGGCGCGCCTCCCCTCTGCTACCTTTCGAATTCCGACCACGACAGCAATGAGGCCAATTCCGATCAAGTATTTTGGCTGCGGGAACAAGGCCCAAAAGGCAACTAAGAGAGCCGTCTCGATCAAAACAAGCGGGAGGATTCTACTGGCGAAAATTTCTACGACGTCTTGCTCTGCCGCGTGCCACCATCGAGAGAAACGATCAAACATACAAAAGCTACGAGTTCTATCGACGGTACAGTAACTTTTAAACGGAAACGGTCTCCGGCTCTGGAGTAGTTTCTAAACCTCGAAAAAGTCCATCGTGTCTCTCGATCAGCATACACTTCTCGGGAACGAGGTTACAAATTGCTCGCGGCAGAACGCCTCGTCCCACGAACGAACAATCGGTCCCACGCAACTCGCCTAGAAACTTCGAGTTACCCTAGGCACCCGGCGTGCAGTTCCAAGCCCATGCTCGATGGCTTGTGGCCCGATATCCGATCCAACTTGCGCAGTCTGGCGCGGAGTCCAGGATTTACGGCGTTCGTCGTTCTGACGCTCGCCCTCGGGATCGGTGCAAACACCGCGATCTTCAGCGTCGCGGACGCGTTCATCTTTAAGCCGGTCCCGTTTCCGGATGCCGATCGGCTTGTAATGCTCCACCAGAAGGCGCCGGGCAACAGCACATTTCCCGCGTCTGTTTCGCCGGCCGATTATCTCGATTTTCAAAACGAAGCCACTTCGTATCAGAAAATTTCCGCCTTCGAACGCGTGGATTTCAATCTTTCGGGCAATGGCGATCCGGAGCCCGTCTTTTCCGCCGTGGTAACGCCGAATTTCTTCGACACGCTGGGCGTGAAGCCGGAGCTCGGGCGCACATTTGCTGCCGACGAAGATATCGCGGGCAAGAACCAAGTCGTCGTGCTGAGTCACGGGCTTTGGGAGCGCCGCTTTGGCGCGGATCCTCGCATTGTCGGCCGCGACATTAAGCTGAATGGTGGCACGTACTCGGTGATCGGCGTGATGGGCAAGCAGGTCCGCTTTCCGGTGGCTTGTTTGCTATGGACGCCGCTCACGCTATCCCAGGCGGAAAAATCGGATCGCGCGAATCATTACGTGCAGGTTGTCGCGCGGCTGAAAGACGGAGTGCCGGAATCGCAAGCCCGCGCCGAGCTGCAGACCATCGCGACCCATCTAGCGGAGAAATATCCGCGGACCAATCAAGGCTGGGGCGTGATCGTGCAGCCGCTGCGTCGCTTCATCACCGGCGATTTCAATCGCGAATATTCTTTACTGCTGCTCGCCGCGGTCTTCTTTGTGCTGCTAATCGCTTGCGCGAATGTGATGAACCTGCAGTTCGCGCGGATGTCCGGACGCCACAAGGAATTCGCGATTCGCACGGCTTTGGGCGCTGCACGCGGGCGTCTTATCCGCCAAATTGTTGCCGAGAGCATGATGCTTTCCATCGCCGGAGCTCTCGCGAGTCTGTTCTTCTCCGCATGGAGCCTGGACCTGATTCTTTCGAACATGCCTGGAAACGTCGCGCGCTACATTCCGGGCTGGGACACCATCAGCATCGACGGCCGGGCTTTGGCGTTCACCATTACGATCGCGCTCTTTGCCGGGCTGATTTCCGGCCTCATTCCGGCGCTCGGAACGCGCGCCGACGTGAACGATACGTTGAAAGAGAGCGGCCGCGGAACCTCGGCGGGGCGCGGCCGGCAGCGATTGCGCAGCATCCTGGTGGTGGCGGAAATTGCCGCGACGATGGTCCTGCTGGCAGGCGCGGGACTGATGGTGAAAGGCGCTCGCACGCTGCTGCATGTCCACGAGAATCTGAAGCCACAGTCGCTGCTCACCATGCAAATCGTTCTTACCGACAAGCACTACGGCGAAGCGCATCAGCGCGCCGGATTCTATGATCGTGTCCTCGAAAAAATCGGAGCCCTGCCCGGCGTCCAAAGCGCTACGCTCGCCTCGAACATCCCGTATGGCTACAACGACCGGATGTCCACCTACACGGTGGAAGGCCAGCCGGTGGTGAATCAAAGCCAGCAGAAAACCGCCCTAGTTCAAACGGTGAGTCCGAATTATTTGGATACCATCGGCGTGCCCCTGCTACAAGGCAGGGGATTACGGGATTCCGACGGTCCTGAGGCGCAGCCGGTGGCGCTGGTGACCGAGAATTTCGTGCGGCGCAATTTTCCGGATAAGAATCCGATCGGGCAGCATGTGAGGCTGCGCGGCGAAGGCGCTTGGATGACGGTGGTGGGCGTGGTGAAAGATGTGCGCTACGATCCGCTTGCTACGGAAATGCCGGCGGCGATTTATCAGCCCTATCGCCAGTCGCCTCTTTATTACACCTACATCGCGGTTCGTGCGAAGGGCGATCCCATCGCGCTCGCAGGACCAATACGGCGAGCGGTGGCGGCCATCGATATCGACCGGCCGCTGTTTGAAATCGATACGTTAGATCGAACCATCTCAAACCGTATGATCGGGCTGAGCTATGTTGCGGTGCTGCTCACAGTGCTTGGCGCGATCGCAATGGTTTTCTCGGCGGTCGGGATCTATGGGCTGATGGCGTTCGCGGTTACTGAGCGGACGCACGAGATCGGAATCCGCGTTGCGCTGGGGGCGGACCGGCCGGATGTCTTGCGGATGGTCGCCTGGCGCGGCCTGCTTTTGACGGCTGGAGGACTAGCGATCGGGCTGGCGATCTCCATCCCGCTCGCCCGTCTACTCTCCAGCCTGATTTTTGGGGTCAGCGCCAACGATTTGACCACTTTCGGGGGAACAGCTGTTCTCCTGACGGTCGTGGCCTTGGCCGCCTGCTACCTTCCAGCGCGCCGGGCTTTAGCGGTAGACCCCATTATCGCGCTCCGTCACCAATAGGCGTACTGCCAGGTATTGCAACTAAATGACGGCCCTCTGCATCCAACAGATGGAGAGTTCAGCCACTTCCCCCCGGGTGGCTTGGGCGAGAGACTCCACACCCTTTAGATGCAACAACTTGACGAAAATATTCTTGCGGATTCACCCGATGCATTGGCGCTAGGGCCGGGTACCGACTACCTGGAGGCGGAGCCTCAGGGTGGCGACGACTCAGAACCCGAGGCTCAGGAAGCCGTCGAAGAATCCCTGAATCATACCGATGACCCGGTTCGGGTGTACCTCCGGGAGATGGGGTCGGTTCGTCTGCTCACCAAGCAAGCCGAGATCGACTTGGCGCGGCGGATGGAGCGCGGCAATCTCAGGATGGTTAAAGCGATTTCGCGGTCGCCCTTGGTTCGGAAGAACGCGCTGACTATTTTTGAGGAAATTGGTGCAGGGAAGGCTCGCCTGGAAGATGTCGCCATCGTCGGCGGCGCCGATGACGTAGCGAAGCGCCGCAACCGGAATGAAGCCAATCGCCGGTTCAAGAAACTGGTGGAAGCGGAACTGGAGTTGGCTGCCCTGGAACGTAAGTACGCGTCCATGGCAAAGCACAAGCCGGCTCGGGCCAAGTTGCGCGGGCAAATCGTCCGCAGCACGGTGAAGTGTTCGCAGGAATTGCGAAAGGTTCCCTTTCAGCCCGAGCAATGGCGTGAATTCCGCGTCATGATGGAGCGGGCTACCGAACGAATCGCTGAGCTAGAGCAAAAAATTTCAAAGCGGCGTATTTCTCCTGCCGAGGCCCGCGATTTGAAGCGGCTGCTGCGGGAGCAGACCGCGCTGGCCGGTTCCGACCTGCGTCAAATGCGGCGTTGGCTTTTGGCCGCGCAGCAAGGCGAAACGGAATCGCGTGCCGCGCGCAAGGCGCTGGTGGAAGCGAATCTGCGCCTGGTGGTTTCGATCGCCAAGAAGTACGTGAATCGCGGTTTGCACTTGCTGGATTTGATCCAGGAAGGCAATATCGGTCTGATGCGGGCGGCGGAGAAGTTCAATTACCGCCTGGGATACAAGTTTTCTACTTACGCAACGTGGTGGATCCGGCAAGCGGTAACGCGCGCGATTGCGGATAAATCGCGGACGATCCGCATTCCGGTGCACATGAACGAGAGCTTGAACAAGTTCGTGTGGACGTTGCGCGAGCTCGAGAAGGAGCTGAACCGGACGCCTACCAACGAAGAAATCGGTCAGCGGCTGAATACATCCGCGATCAAGATCGAGGAACTTCGGACCATCTCTCGCGATCCGGTATCGCTGGATTTGCCCATCGGCAAGGACGGAGAGTCCGCTTTGGGCGACCTGCTACAGGATCGGACCATGAGCTCCTTGACCGACGCGGTCTTCGCCAAGAATGTTCGCGCGGAAACGGCCGACGTGCTGAAGACGCTTTCTCCCAGTGAGGAGAAGGTGGTCCGGATGCGATTCGGCATCGGGTTCGACCGCGAACATACGCTGGAGGAGATCGCCCAGAACTTTGGGCTGACGCGCGAGCGCATCCGGCAGATTGAAAGCAAAGCCCTGCAACACTTGCGGGGTCCCGCGAATGCGCGGCGGCTGCGTCCGTTGGCCAGCAGCGTCCAGTAATCCGACTTGAGCGGGTCCTAAGGACCCGCGTCGCCCTCAACGTTAGCAAATGTTACTAGTACCTAAGCTCTAGAACATTCGGCCCTTTTCGCCCCCTCTAGTACTATTCAGTTTTGAATCTCCCGAACTATTTGTCGGCTACCGGCATGCCTGTAGACTGCAAACAGGCTATGGAATTCGCAACAGCAATTCAGATTCTGAGCTACGGAGTCCTCGCGGGAGCAGGTGTAGTTGTGGGCGCGGACTTTCTGAAGGCCCGTCAAGAACTTTCGAGAGCGCTGGTACTAAGGCGCGACCGAAGCGAAGAGGTACGGTAACGATGACCGCAGTTGTGCAGCCGGTGGATGCCTTTTTATGGGACGGCCCGTTGGCCCAACCGGAGCCGCCGGCTCCAAGAATCAACATACAGCCGTCGATTGCCGAAGGAGTCGTTATTGACGTCACCCCCATCGCGGCCAACGAATATCTGGTTCCGGCGGGAATGTTCAATCAGTGGCCGCTCGAGGTCCTTTCCAACATCCACAAGCCGTTCACCGGTTTGGTTGTCCTGGTCGACCTGGTAAGAACCAATCACCGCTCTACTCACCATGAGAGCGTGCTGCAAATGGTTACGGCCTGCGTGGCCAGTTTACTCGGAGAAAACGATTTTGGCTGCCGGACCACCGAGGACGAATTCGTCATGGTATTTCCTGGCCTGGAACGCGGCGAAGCACAGCGCCGGTTGAATCAAATCTCAGAACGGCTCTGGGAATTCCAGCAGCATGGCCGCGGTAGCTGCTCACTCCTGTTTAGTTGGGGCGGCGTGGGCGCGAGCCGCAAACCATTGTCGAGCGCTATGGCCGCGGCAGTGGAGCGCATGAATCAGTTGAATCGCAATCGACGTTCGCACAGAAAGGCTGTTTAACCCCTTCATCCTTCTTCTGGGTTAACACTCCAGAAGCCGCCTAAATTCGGAGGAGCGGCTTCTGGAGGTTTTTTTTTTGATTCACGCGCTTGACGATCTTGCGATAATCGGATTAGTACTCCTGAAGCGATCCCTTGGAAGAATCCATACTCATCCGTGGCGCGCGTGTCCACAATCTCAAAAATGTTTCGCTCGCGCTGCCGCACAATCAACTGACCGTCGTTACTGGTGTGTCCGGATCGGGCAAATCGTCGCTGGTTTTTGACACCGTTTACGCCGAAGGACAGCGCCGCTATGTGGAATCGCTGTCGGCGTACGCGCGGCAATTTCTGGAGCGGATGGAAAAACCGGATGTGGACGAGATTTCGGGCATTGCGCCGCCCATCGCCATCCGGCAGAAAAACACCACGCGGAATCCGCGATCGACCGTTGCTACATCCACGGAGATCTACGATTTTCTCCGCCTGCTCTTCGCGCGCGTCGGGCGCAGCTACTGCCCGAAGTGCGGAAAGCAAGTAGTGCGCGACACGGTGGATCAAGTGGCGCAGACCATGCTGCAGCAGAAGGAAGGCTCGCGCTGGTACGCGCTCTTTCCCGTGCATCGCGACGCGAGCACCGAAGCTCTGCGCGATCATCTGTTCGAGCTGCGCAAGAAGGGTTTCAACCGGCTTTATCAAAAAGGCCGGGTGTTCGAATTTTCGACACCCGAATCACTGCTCGACATCGATTTCACCGAACCGGTGTTCATCTTAGTGGACCGCTTCGTCATCGGACCCGATCTGCACCAGCGCATTGTGGATACCACGGAAATTTGCTACCGCGAAGGCGGCGAAGTCATTTTTGAAGAGGCCACTCCGCAGAATCCGCCGGGCGCTACTCTCGTCTTCAATGAGAAGTTCGCCTGCAAAACGTGCGGCATCGAATTAGCGACGCCCGAGCCCGCGCTTTTCAGCTTCAATAATCCGATGGGCGCCTGCCCGCGCTGCCAGGGATTTGGAAACACCATCGATTACGACATGAATCTGGTGATTCCGGATCCTTCGCTGACTCTGGATGAAGGTGCCGTGCAGCCGTGGACCAAAGAGCAATACGTATCGCACCATGTGAATTTCCGGAAGAACATGCGCGGCAAGGTGCGCATGAACATCCCGTTCTGCGATCTCACGAAGCAGGAGCAGGAACTGGTTTACGGCGCGATTCATAAATTCTTCGCTCACGTGGAGACCAAGAAGTACAAAGTCCATGTGCGCGTTTTCTTAAGCCGCTATCGCGGATATGCGGAATGTCCGGATTGCCAAGGTTCGCGCCTGCACAAAGCGGCGCTGAATGTCCGCATCGCCGGCCGGACCATCGCCGATGTGGTGCGGCTGAATATCGAACAAGCGTTCGAATTCTGCGAGTCCCTGAAATTAACGCCCGAGGAGTCCGCGATCGCCGACAAGATTCTAGTGGAGATCCGGCAGCGGCTGAAATTCTTGAATGACGTTGGTCTGGAGTATCTCACGCTAGATCGGCTGGCGTCGACGTTGTCGGGCGGGGAAGCGCAGCGCATCCAACTGGCCACGTGTCTCGGATCGCGCCTGGTGGGCGCCTGTTATGTGCTGGACGAGCCGTCCATCGGATTGCACAGCCGCGATACCGGCCGGTTGATCCGAATCTTAGAAGAGCTGCGCGACCTTGGGAACACCATCGTCGTGGTGGAGCACGATGCCGATGTGATGCGCGCGGCGGATCACATTGTGGATATGGGTCCGGGCGCGGGCGAGTTGGGCGGCCGGGTGATTTTTGAGGGCTCGTACCGGAAGATCTTTGAAGATGGCGCGGGATCGCTGACGTCACGCTACCTGCGCGGTGATGCGCGCGCGGCGCGTGTGGTGAAACGGCGGCCGGTGGATCCGAAGAAGGTGGTTAAGTTCTTCGGCGCGCGGGCGCACAATCTAAAAGGCATCGACGTATCCATTCCGTTGAACATGATGGTCGCCGTGACGGGCGTTTCCGGATCCGGGAAATCCACGCTGGTGCACGATGTGATTTATCAATCCATCGAGCGGCGGCTACGGCAGCCGGCCAAGGAAGCGCAGGAAGACG
>DATGIH010000407.1:0-13589 GCA_035295865.1 Bryobacteraceae bacterium | reverse complement strand
TGGCTTTCCGCATGGGTTTCGATGAGAGCCGATCGGAAAAGGTGTGCATCGTGGTCACCGAGGCGTGCACCAATCTGCTCAAGCATGCTGAGCGGGGCGAGTTGATTCTTCATCTCGCCACCGAAGGCTTAGGACCGGTGCCTGTCCTCGAATTGCTTGCGCTCGACCATGGGCCTGGCATTGAAGACCTCGATCGTTGCTTGCGCAACGGGTACAGTACGTCGAACACTCTGGGACAGGGAATGGGAGCCATCGTGCGCTTGTCGCAGGCCGCCGACTTTTATTCCGTACCCAGCAAAGGCACCGGGATTCTTGCGCGCTGGTGGACCGATACGCATAAGCTTCCGCTGTCAGGTGGCGGATTTCAGGTGAGCGCCGTCAACGTGCCCAAAGCCGGAGAAGACGCCTCCGGCGATTCCTGGGCGAGCGTGCAATCCGGCGATCAACTGACGGTGGTGGTGGCGGATGGATTGGGACACGGAATAGAAGCGAACTTAGCGTCTTCACAGGCCGTACGGATGCTGCGCGAAAATCCCGCCCTTGGACCGCAAGCGCTGCTGGAACGCTGCCACCTGGCGATGCGAAGCACGCGCGGCGCCGCTGTCGCGGTCGCCAAGATCGATCTCCAGCATCAAAAGCTGACCTTCGCAGGTGCGGGCAATATTTCCGCGAAGATTCACTCGGCGGTCCGCGCCAGCCAAAGTCTGGTATCGGTTCATGGAACTGCCGGACACCAGACCGAGAAATTTCGCGAATTCAGCTACCCCTGGCCGGAGGACGGCGTGCTGCAAATGTATTCCGACGGCCTCTCTTCGAGTGCCGGCGTGGAGGGTTATCCAGGCCTGGCGGCTCGCGATTCCGCGCTGATCGCGGGCGTGTTATACAGGGACTTCGGACGGAGCCGTGACGATGCCACGATTGTAGTGGCGAAGGCAGCCTGAATGAGTTATCCCATTCTTTCGGTAAGCATTCGCTCGGAATACGATACCGTAGCGGCTCGCCAGCGCGCGCGGCAAATTGCACAACTGCTTGGGTTCGACCGCCAGGATCAAACACGAATTTCCACGGCCGTTTCCGAGATCGCGCGCAATGCGTTCAATTATGCGGGTGGCGGTAAAGTGGAGTACCTGGTGGAAGGCCGCGCGACGCCACAACTGTTTCTCATCAAAGTGACCGATGGGGGAAAAGGCATTCGCGATTTGAGTAGCGTGCTGGACGGGACCTACAAATCGCAAACCGGCATGGGCTTGGGAATCGTGGGCGCACGGCGGTTGATGGATCAGTTCCAGATTGAGTCCAATCCCGGTGAGGGGACCACCATCTGGCTAAAGAAGCTGCTGCCGAAACGAGCGCCGCTGTTGAAGGAGACCGATATTGGCAAGCTGGCTGATTCGCTCGCCCGGCAAGCTCCCGAGGACGCGTTCCACGAATTGCAGCATCAGAATCAGGAACTGATCGCTGCGTTGGAAGAGATCCGCGCGCGGCAAAGCGAGCTGATGCTGCTGAATCGGGAGCTGGCGGATACCAATCGCGGCGTGGTGGCGCTGTACGCGGAGTTGGACGAGAAAGCCGATCATCTACGCCGTGCGGACGAGCTCAAATCGAAGTTTCTTTCCAACATGAGCCACGAGTTCCGCTCGCCGTTGAACTCCATTCTGGCTTTGAGCGGGCTGTTGCTGGGACGAAGTGACGGAGATCTGAACAGCGAACAGGTCCAGCAGGTGGAATATATCCGGCGGGCCGCCGACGATCTGCTGGAACTGGTGAACGATCTGTTGGATCTGGCGAAAGTGGAAGCCGGCAAGGTGGAAGTGAAGCCGATCGAGTTTAAGGCTTCAAACCTGTTCGGCGCTCTGCGCGGGATGCTGCGGCCGTTGCTGCTGAATCAGTCCGTGAATCTGGTATTTGAAGACGTGGAGCAGATTCCCCCCATCTTTGGCGACGAAGGCAAAATATCGCAGGTGCTGCGCAATTTTATTTCGAACGCTCTCAAGTTCACCGAAAGCGGCGAGGTTCGGGTCTCGGCGGTGCAAGAGGAGCCGAACAGTGTGATGTTTTCCGTTTGCGATACCGGTATCGGAATCGCGCCAGAGAATCAGGAGCTCATTTTCCAGGACTTTGCGCAGGTCGACAGTCCCATACAACGCCGCGTGAAGGGCACCGGCCTGGGCTTGCCGCTTTCGAAGAAGCTGGCTACCGTGCTGGGCGGCGAAGTCAAGGTAAAGAGCGAGTTGGGCCTGGGTTCAACTTTTAGTCTGCGCATCCCACTTCGGTACCGGGATTCGGTCGAAGAAAA
Organism: Bryobacteraceae bacterium; assembly: GCA_035295865.1. Classification (GTDB taxonomy): domain Bacteria; phylum Acidobacteriota; class Terriglobia; order Bryobacterales; family Bryobacteraceae; genus Palsa-89. The sequence goes on along the minus strand of DATGIH010000407.1, from coordinate 11,293 downwards.
AATTCAGTCTGCCGTGGGTTGGACGCCCGAATCCAGCAAGCTTCCGGTATTGATCGTCGAAGACAACCTGGCCATGAAGATGATGTACGACGGATTCCTGGAAGGTACCGGTTTCCAGTCCGTCCACGCTTCCACCACGCGCGAGGCGGAGCAGTTGCTGGAGCAGATGCGGCCGGCGGCCATCTTGCTGGATGTGGTGCTTCGATCGGAAGAAACATGGACGTTCCTCGCCCGTCATTCCGAGAACCTGCGCGCGCTGGGCATTCCTATTTTTGTGGTCAGCAGCGTGGAAGATCAGGGGAAGGCCTATCACTTGGGCGCCAGCGTTTACCTGGTGAAGCCGGTGGAACGCATGGATTTGATTTCGCGCTTGCGGCTGGCCACCGGACAACCCGCGCTTAGCCGGATCTTGATCATCGACGACGATGAGCGCCATCGCTATCTGCTCAAGCATCAACTGCGCGATTCGCCGTTTCATATCCTCGAAGCTTCGGGCGGCGGAGAAGGCATTCGCAAGGCCAGCCAGGATCAGCCGCATCTCATTGTGCTGGACATTAACATGCCGGACATGACGGGGTTCGAAGTTATGGAACAATTGAAGGCGGAGCCGGTCACCGCGAAAATTCCGGTGGTGGTTTGCACTTCGCGGATCCTTACCGGCGCGGAACGTGCGCAACTTGCCGGAAAAGCGGCCACGATTTTTAATAAGAACAACCTCGACCAGGGTGTAATCGCGGAGCAACTTCGGCATATCATTTCTGGAACCGGGATGGCGGCGGCCATCCAATAAAGGACAAGGCCATGAATCTGTCGGACTATCCAATTCTCAACGTGGACGATTACCAACCGTCGTTGTATGCACGCACGAAAGTGCTGCGTCAAGCCGGATTTTCCGTTTTAGAAGCGAGCGATGGCGCGAACGCGCTCCGGGTTGTCAGCGAAAAGCGCCCTTCGCTGGTTTTGCTGGATGTGAACTTGCCGGACATGACCGGCTTCGAAGTTTGCAAGCGAATCCGCGCTACTCCTGGCGTCGCCGGCACCACGGTCGTGCATATTTCCGCTTCCAGCAATTTGAGCCAGCACCAGGTTTACGGGTTGGATTCGGGCGCCGACAGCTACATGGTGGAACCGGTTGAGCCCGAAGTCCTGATTGCAACGGTGAAGGCATTTTTGCGGGCTCGCCAAGCGGAAGAAGCTCTGCGCAGGTCGAACGAAGATCTGCAGAGATTCTCTTATACCGTGGCGCACGAGATGAGCGAGCCTTTGCGAACCATCGCCATGCACGCGCAGTTATTGGAGCGGCGGCTGGGCGCCGATCTTTCCGGCGACAACGCGGAATCGTTTCAATACCTGGTGCAAAGCGCGCGCCGCATGCGTTCCTTCATCGACGACCTGCTTCGTTACGCGCACGCGACGCACGACACCGGCGCCAACGTGACGGAAGTGGATATGGATGTCCTGCTCACCCAGGTCCTGTTCAATCTGGAAGCGATGATCCGCAACAAGGGCGTTAAGGTAACGCACGATCCAATGCCGAAGATTTTGGCCGATGCCCGCGTCGAGCACGTGCTGCAGAATCTGGTGAGCAACGCGATCAAATACGGCCGGCCGGAGGTGACGCCTGAGGTCCACATTTCGGCGCAGGAACAGCAAGGCACCTGGCTGTTCTCGGTGCGTGACAATGGCATTGGAATCGAGCCGCAATACAAGCACCAGATTTTCCGCGTTTTTTCACGGCTGCATGGGCAAAATATTTCGGGCCACGGCATCGGACTGGCGCTCGCGCAAAAAGTTGTCGAGACCAACGGCGGCACGATTTGGGTGGAATCGGAGCCGGGGGTCGGTTCCACGTTCTTTTTCGCCATCCCGCAGGAACGCGGCCTGGTGAAAAGCAGCAAAGCTTCCAGCTGACCTACAACGACATTATTTCGATAGCTTGCTTGAGGCTCGCGATGGGATCGCGCCCCGGCGCTGGATTATATTCGTGCGCGACATACCCGCTGAAACCCAGATCCGCGATGGATTTGGCGATGAAGCGGTAATTTAACTCCTGCGTATCGTCGATCTCGTGGCGTCCCGGATTTCCGCCTGTGTGGAAATGGCCAATCCACCGGAAGTTGTCGCGAATATTGCGTACGATGTCCCCATCCATGATCTGCGCGTGATAAATATCGAACAGAATTTTGACCCGCGGAGAATTCACTCGTTTGACAACATCCACGCCCCACCCGATGTGGTCGAACATGTAATCCTTGTGATCCACCTTGCTGTTGAGATATTCGATGCAGATCGTGACGCCGCGATCTTCGGCGTGGGCTTTGACGCCGTTGAAGAACGCTACACAATTGTCCGCGCCTTCCGCATCCGGCATGCCCTTTCGGGTCCCCGAAAGCGCGATGATGTTCGGGATTCCGTTCGCCGCGCTTTCGTCGATGGCGGCGTGCATGAGCTTCGCGAGCGCATCGTGGCTCTCCCGGCGATTGATGCCGTCCGTGATGTTGCCTCCCGGTCCAGGCGGATACATGGTGGGAATGAGTCCGTACTTTTTGAGCGTCGGCCAATCTTTGGGTCCGATGAGATCATAGCCCTTGATGCCGGCTTCGGCGGCTATGCGGCTGGTGTCTTCAAAGTTTGCGCCGCGCCCGAAGACACTTCGAGCGACGCACTGTTTCAGCCGTCCGGGGGAGTTCGCGGATATTTGACTTTGCCCGGACGTCGCGGATAAGGCAACGGCAGACAGAAATTCCCGGCGGCGGAAATGCCTCATAGCAAATCGTAAACAAAGAGCAGATCGCGCTCATCGCGCCCGACCTTTTGCTTGCGAGTAATGGTGAGAACTTTGCCATCGGTGGAAAGGGTCCAGCGATCGTGAAACTCGTAGGTATCGGTGTCGCTGACAATCTGAGAATCAACTACCAGAGCGTCGCCATCCCAGTGCGCGGTGCTGAACTGGGGGTCGCCATCGATCATGGTTCGAGTTTCTTTGCCGTCGGTCCGATATTTGGCCGCGCTCTCGCTCTCTTCTCCGTCAGAAACGGATTTGATGTTTACCGTCATATCCGGATCTTTGTGTTCGATGGTGCGCTCTTCCTGATAAGGATCATCGAGCTTGCTCTTATCGGCGTTGAGCTTCCAGTGCCCGGAAAAGTTGGGGGAGCCAAGCGCTAGCACCGCCGTGGCGAGCAGGATGGAAGTGATTCGCAGCACTGTCTGATTATAGACTCTGGAAAGCCGGCATGCTTTTTGCGGCAGACCGGCGGCGCCCGGTTACGATATCGCGAACGGCATCGGTCACATCGCTTACGTCACAGTCAGTCATGGCCGGATAAAGCGGCAGCGAGAGCAACCCTTGATACAGCTCTTCGCAGATGGGAAATTGAACCGGTCGATATCCGTAGCGTTCGCGATAAAACTTGTGCCGATGAAGTGGGATGAAATGTACGCTGGCGCCGATGTTTCGCGCGCGCAGTTCATCGATGAAGATTGCCCGCTGGATCGCTCTTACTCGTATCGGATACAAGTGAAATGTGTGCGTTCGGTTTGGCACTTGTTCCGGCAAAAGGATCTCGGGAAGATCGGAAAATGCTTCGGAATACATCGCTGCGATCTCGCGCCGCCGGCGGATGAAACCATCCAAGCGCCTCAACTGGTGAATGCCGATCGCGGCCTGGATGTCGGACATGTTGTATTTGAAGCCCGGTTCCACAACGTCGTAAAACCAGGAGCCTGTTTCCGTGTAGCGGGACCAGGCGCCGCGGCTCATGCCGTGCAAAGAGAGCGTCTGAATCCGATGGGCCAAGGCGTCATCGTTGGTGGCAATCATGCCGCCTTCTCCGGTGGTCATGTTTTTGGTCGCGTAAAAGCTGAAGCACACCGCGCGGCCATGCAAGCCGATCTTTTTTCCCGCGTATTCGGCGCCAGCGGCATGGGCTGCATCTTCCACCACCGAAATCCCATGGCTGCCGGCGAGCAGCAATATTTCCTCAAGATCACAGGCTTGACCCGCATAATGCACAGGAACGATCGCTTTCGTTTTAGAAGTGATGGCGCGGCGAACTGCTTCGGGCGAGATTTGGAAATCGCCGCCGACATCCACAATCACTGGTTTTGCGCCGAGTTGAACCACGACATTGGCGGTGGCGCAAAAGGTCAGCGTGGGTACGATCACCTCATCGCCGGGTCCAACATCCAGCGCGGCGAGCGACGTGTGGAGCGCGGCCGTGCAGGAGTTCAACGCGATAGCATGTCGCGCTCCCGTGTAATCCGCGAACTCCCGTTCGAACTGTTTAACCTTGGGCCCAGTAGTGACCCAGCCGGATCGCAAACTGTCGACGACTTCCGCAATTTCCGCCTCGCCGATGGAGGGGAGCGCGTAGGGAAGAAACCTGTCGCGCATTACAAGGTCCTGCGGAAAGTGAGAGCGGTTTGGAACAACCGGAATCCGAGGTTTTGGAAAAGGCCGGCAGCGGGGATGTTCCGAAACTGCGTGCCCACTTCCACATATTCCATACCTTGACGGCGAAACCAGTGCAGCGCAGCCAGACTCGCCCGCCGGGCCATTCCTCTGCCGCGTGCCCAGCCTGCGGTCGCTATAAGAATGATGCTTCCGCACCGCGATTCCCTGTCGGTCCGGCACGCGACATAACTTGCGATCCGTCCTTCGTCTTCGGCCACGAGGGCGACGTCAGCGGAAATTCCGAGACAGCAGTTGCGAGTCCAGTTCTCGTTTACACGATCGGCTAAACTCGGCGCTAGTTGCGGATCGGAGTGAAAACGATCGAAGACGAAAGCGGTTCGGCCGATCGCCATCACTTGAGGTAAATCCGCCGGATTGAATAACCGGGCGCCGGAAGGTTCGGTGTCATGGGCCTGGCTTAACGTCAGCCGGAAGCTTTGGATGCCATCCACGAGCTCGAACCCGATTTCCTCCAGTGCGTGAATCGAGGCGAGGTCGGCTGTGTCGACGCGAGCGGTGAGGTGCCGGACGCCTTGTTCCAGACACTGGCCCAGAACCAAAGAGAGCAACTTGCGCTTGTGGCTCCGCTGGATGTTGTAGGAACCGGGCACTGTGAGCCGGTCCAGACGCGCGGCCGGCATGCCGAACTGCTCGCTGTCCCATTCGAGAGTTCGCCACTCGGCGACTCCGCCGGACAGTTCAACTCGAAACGATTGTGTGGGAGCCAGGGTGTTGTTCATCGATTACATCTTTTCGAAAGAGCACATACGGGACGGTCCTTGCGAGAATGGTCAGGTCGAGCCAGAAGGATTGGCGATCGACATAGTGGATATCGAGAGCTTTACGGCGCTCCCAGGAGATGTTATTGCGTCCACTGACTTGCGCCAAGCCGGTCATTCCCGGTCTCACGGTCAGTTTGCGCTTTTCCGCTTCCGTGTAAAAACGAATCTGATCGGTCTGGTCCGGCCGGGGACCAACCAGGCTCATTTCGCCGAGAAGAACATGGATCAATTGCGGAAGTTCATCCAAACTGGTTCTTCTCAGAAAGCGGCCGACTGGGGTCACTCTGGGATCCTGGGCGCCGGACCAAGCCGATCCGTCGCGATTATAGAGAGCCGCTGCGTTTTCGTGCATAGTGCGGAACTTGAACAATTCGAAAGGGCGGCCATGTAAGCCCAAGCGTCGTTGCCGGAACAAGATCGATCCGGGAGAAGAGAAGCGAACCGCCAGCGCACAGGCGAGCAGCACGGGCGAGAGGACGGCAAGCAGCAGAGATGCGATCAGCAGGTCGCGGGCCCGACCCAGCCTTTCGCGAACACAATTCAACGGTTACTTAGTGGAGCCGAAGACGAGATCCTCTCAGGACTTTTCCCGGAAAGGTCTCGGGCTTCATTCTGCAGCACTAGGTTCCAAAAATGCTCCCTGATAACTGGAAAAGAGTGCTGGTGTTAACCCTCTTTATGATAAACTGACCGTATTTTCGGATAAAGCGGACCACGGAGGCAGAAAATGCGAGTCACGAGCACCCGTTGGGATGTGAGTTCTTTAGCCGGCTCCGCTGCGGGACGGCGTGGCGTTGCGGCGGCGACCGAAGACAGCCTTTTAGCAACCATCGTTGACGATCGTTTTACCGTAGAGCAGGTCTTTCGCGCAACCAGCCCTCAACGGCGGGGCGTAGAACCACTGCCTCCGTTGGACATCACTATTCCGGCCGAACCTGACGCTCTATACGTCCTTGCAGTGCGGCACGAAGGTTCTGGCGCATTGTCGTTTCATGGACCGGTGACGCCTCCGGCTCGCCGTGGGATCGCGGCGCCGGCAACGCTGGTGGTTTTCGAAGTGGAGATCCACGACGTTCCCGATGAGACGGCCCGGCGCTCGATCCTCACGAAAGCTGTCAAAGGCATTGTTCTCAAAGCCGTGGGCGCGCTGGCCGACGCGACGGTTCCGCTGGTCGGATCCGCTGTGGAAGAGCTGATTTGGAAGAAAAAGAATCTCACACGCGGCTGGCTGCAAGTGACGCCGCAAACGCTGGGCAACGGTCAATTGCAGCCGGCGGATTTCAACGTGATTGGCGCACCCTCCGAGCGCTGTCTTCTGCTGCTTCACGGAACCTTCTCCAATGCAGCGGCAGCCTACAACAGCCTGGCGACAACGAAGACCGCGAGCGGACAGGATTTCTTCAGCGCCGTGGCGCCGATCTACGGCAATCGCATCTTTGCCTTCAACCACTTCACTTTTAGCCAAACGCCTCAGCAGAACGCGCAGGATCTCATCGACGCTCTGCCGAAAGAAGCGACCTTTGATGTCATCACCCATTCCCGGGGCGGACTTGTCTTGCGAAATCTGGTGGAGCGATCGAGTGTGCTCGGTCCCAAGGCAGGGAATTTTCATATCGGGAAAACGATTTTGGTGGCATCGCCGAACGAAGGCACGCCGCTGGCCACGGCCGACCGTTTCGACGAACTGATCAGTTGGTGGGCGAACATCCTGGAGCTCTTTCCCGAGAATCCGTTCAGTACCACTGCGGAATATATCGGCGAGGCCCTCAAATTCATCGCGCGACATGTGGTGGACGCGCTGCCTGGTCTGGAATCGATGGATGAAAAAGGCCAGCAGATCGCGACCATTCAGTTGCCGCCCGGTCCGCCGGCGGGCGTGTATTCCGCCTTGGTTTCCAACTACCAACCGACAGGCAACGTGGCGGCGAGAATCCTGGATCTGGGAATCGACGGGATTTTCGGCGTGGCGAACGATTTGGTGGTCCCGACCGAAGGCGGCTGGAAGACCGATCAACATAGCACCTGGGTTTCCGGCTCGCAGATCGGTTGCTACGGCCTGAACGTATCGGCAGCCACCGCGAAGCTCGGCGTGATGCATACGAATTTTTTCGCGCAACCGGAGACGGTCGCGTTCCTGCTCAACACGCTGCAGGGCTTGTCTACCGGTCTGCAACCGGTGGATCCGGATGTGCAGTTGCCGTTCGGCTTGCGCCGCAGCGCGGCGATTAATGCGATGCTCGCCGCCACCGGCGAAGCGCCGCCATTGAGCGCGCCTGCCCTTCTAACGGAACCGGCGAAATCTCTGTCGACATTTTTGCCGAGCAGCCCCGAGACCGGGGACGTTTTGCAGCTCTTCCTGATCTCATCCGAAGGACACGTGCCGCCATCGGCGCCCAAACCCGAATTCAGAACCGCTTTGCTGCTGGCCATGTACCGCAACGCGCGTGTGGTGGAGACCATCTTTCTGCGCGGCCGGAAAAAGCTCAGCGGCGCCGGCGCCGACGAGGACGCTGCCTACCGCGAAGATGATCCCACCGCCTATCACTGGAACGAAATCATCGGAACCAACGAGCGAATCAAAAACTACGTGAACGGGAAACCCGGCGCCACGCTTCCCAACGGTGAGGACCTGCACAAACTTGGCGTCAACCTGTTTAACGCCATGTTCCCCGGCGCCGTGCGGCGGCTGTATGACGTGGCTCGGGTGGATCGGGCGAGAACCGGTCAGAGGCTGGATGTGGTGATCACCTCGATGATCAACTGGGTGGCGGACAAGCCCTGGGAGTTCGCCTACGATCCGATGCGGCAGAGCTTTCTGGCCACCGAATCGGTGAACTTCACGCGCAATGTGCTTACATCGGTCCCGGCCGATGAACCCCTTCCGCATCTGGATCGGCCATTGCACATTCTGGTTGTAGTGGCTCAACCGGTGGGGCTGGGCCTGCTCTCCGCGCAGGAAGAGGAGCAGGTGGTAAGGCGCGGCTTCCAATCGCTGGAAGACGCCGGTCTGGTTACGGTGGAGTACATGTTGCGCGCGCGCATCGACCTGCTGCATGAGCGCTTGCGCAAACCTGATGTAGACATCGTGCATTTTATCGGACACGGCGAGTACCGGCAGAAAGACGGGGATGAGGAAGGCGAGGGCTATCTGGTCTTCGAGAACGAAGAAGGCGGAATGTCCGAAGCCAGCGCCGAGAGCCTGCGGCAAGTGCTTTGCCAGCGCGGCATCCGTCTGATCTTCCTGAACGCTTGCGAGAGTGGCATGGTGGGGCGCAGCGAAAATCCCATCGATTTCAATCGCGGCGTCGCGCCGAAGCTGGTTTCTGCCGGCATCCCATTTCTGGTGGCGAATCAGTACAAGGTTTTGGATGTCTCAGCCACCGAATTCGCGAAGCGATTCTACTGGTGGCTGGCGCTGGGCAGCACGGTGGGCGACGCTGCGCGCGAAGCCCGCGTGGCGGTGAACTATACCATCGCCGGCGAGAACATTGACTGGGCGGTGCCGGTGCTGTACGCTCGCAACCCTTCCTCTTCGATCTACACAGACGAGGAAAAGGAGCATATCGCGGCCAAACTGCGGCAGCAGGGCGCGAAAGCCAGGCCAGCGCTGTGCCTGGGTTTCAAAGGGTTGAAGATCGGGCTGTGGGATGTGAATCATGTGCTGCCTCAGTTGGATGACATTGCGGCTACGCTCAATCAAAGGCAGAGCGATTACTGCTTTCAGCCGGTGGAGGTTTCCGCGCCCATCGGAACCTGGCGCTTAGTGAGCGAGGATGGCCAGGCCGCCAAAGGCTCCATCGATGGCGAGGAGGTGGCGAACAAACTTCGCGATTCGGTGAGCACGCTCGGAGTGGACCGCCTGATCTGCATCACGGCATTCGCTCTGAAAGATCAGGAGGACGCCGGTCTGGCTCTGTGGAACGAAGATCCGAAACAACGCATCAGCATTGTCTCGGAGGAGACGATCCTGGGGCAGGGAAGACTATCGCCGCCGTTGATGAATCGCTTTCTCGCGAACATGATCGTGTCCGCGCTTTGCGGGCTGGACGAACATGCGGCGCCGCCGGAGAATTGTCCGAATCATTTCGCCGGAGTGCAGAAGGATTCTGCTGCCCGGCTCGCCTATTTAACGGCGCACTTTGACGTCTGCCTGGCGTGCCGCGAGAAACTGGGAAGCAAGGCGGACGCGCTGCAGAACATTTTGTCTGCATGGTAGAGGAGGACGTGCCGGCATCAACGTGGCTCGTGAGCGCGCCGGGGCGCTCAATGCGTCTCGATACTTCGTTCGCGGTAGAATCGACAAGGCACGATGTCCTTATCAGCCGGGACCCGGCTTGGGCCCTACGAAATTTTGTCCTCAATCGGCGCGGGCGGGATGGGAGAAGTGTGGAAAGCTCGCGACACACGGCTCAATCGCATTGTCGCGATTAAACGCCTGAAGCCCGACAGCTCTGCCCGGTTCCAGCAGGAGGCACGCGCCATTGCGGCTCTCTGCCATCCCAACATCTGCCAGATTTTCGACATCGGTGCGGATTTTCTGGTTCTCGAATTCGTCGAGGGGTCGCCCCTCAAAGGGCCACTGTCCGCGGCCGAGGCCCTGCCTTTGGCCATCGAAATCGCCAGCGCGCTGGAAGCGGCGCATAAGCGTGGCATCCTGCATCGCGATTTGAAGCCGGATAACGTGCTGGTGACCGAGAGGGGAGTGAAACTGCTCGATTTCGGACTTGCAAAGATGACGGGGGAGCCGGACATCGACACCACTCGGACCACAGACGGAACGCTGCTGGGCACGGCGGCGTACATGTCCCCGGAACAGGCGCGGGGTCTGTCGTTGGATGCGCGATCGGACATCTTCAGCTTCGGGTCTCTGCTGTATGAACTGCTGAGCGGGAGACGCGCTTTCGCTCGAGCGTCCATTCTGGAAACGCTGAATGCCGTCGTCAGCAGCGAGCCGCAGCCGCTCGACTCTCCTCTGTCCTCCGTCGTTAAGAAATGTCTGGCGAAAGACGCCGCCCAGCGATTCCAGAGCGCCACGGAGTTGAAGGCCGCTCTGGCGAATCCTCCCACGAAGATCGAACACATCCAAGCAGGCATTGCCCAAGCTGCGGTTGCTCAAGCGTCCATCGCCGTACTCCCTTTCGCCAATATGAGCGTTGACAAGGACCAGGAGTACTTCTCTGACGGACTCGCCGAAGAGATCCTGAATCTGCTGGCCAAGGTCCCGGGACTCAAGGTGATCGCGCGCACGTCGTCGTTCGCGTTCCGCGGCAAGGAGCAGGATGTCCGCAACATCGCCCAGGCGCTCAGCGTCAGGACTATCCTCGAAGGCAGTGTGCGAAAGTCGGGCAATCGCATTCGCGTGACCGCACAGTTAATCGATGCCAGCGACGGCTCGCATCTGTGGTCCGAACGCTACGACCGCGAGCTCATCGACGTTTTCGAAGTCCAGGACGAAATTGCAGCGGCCATCGCGGGCTCGTTGCGATTGGAGCTGCGCCCGGAGGGCCGCAAGCACACTCCGGCCGCCCCGGTGTACGAGGAATTTCTAAAGGCTCGGCACTATCTGCGGAACTGGTCCCCGGAATTCGCCAGCAAAGCAAGGGAATGCCTGCAGCGAGCGCTGACACTCGATCCGGACTTCGCGCTGGCTCACACCGAACTTTGCCGGGTCTTTGAGATGATGGCGACGGAAAATTCCTTGCACCCGGAGGAAGCGGCGAATCTGATGCGGCGCCATGCGCAAGCGGCGTTGCAGATTGACCCCTCTCTTCCGAACGCCCATTGGGTTCTGGCGATGGCGGCTGTGCTGGATTACGATTGGGAACGCGCGGGCGCGGAATTCCGTCTGGCTTTATCGCAGGAGCCGGTTCCGGTTGAGATACGGATCGACTTCAGCGTGTGGTATCTGGCGCCCTTGGGCCGCATGAAAGAGGCCCAGGAGCAGTTGGAACGCGCCCTCATCGACGATCCGCTCAACGTTCTGGCGCGCGCTCATTTAGGCAATTTCCTGTTCCGGTTGGGCAAGCCCAGCGAGAGCGAGGCATTGGAAAATCAG
>DATGIH010000406.1:0-11510 GCA_035295865.1 Bryobacteraceae bacterium | reverse complement strand
AGGCGCTCGGACTGCCGGCCGCAATGACACTCTATTCGTTCATCGGCGTGGCCGTGACTTCGGCATCCGTGGTGCTGTTCGGCGAAGCGATCTGGGACCCAGTTGCGCTGCTTGGGCGATTTCATCAGCCGGCGGTTGCATCCATCGCGCTGGTGGCGTTGCTGATCGCGACTTTGAATACGAATGTCGCAGCCAACGTCGTTTCGCCTTCGAATGATTTTTCAAATTTGAATCCGCGGCTGATCTCGTTCCGCACCGGCGGCTTCATCACCGGAGTGGTTGGCGTTCTCATGATGCCGTGGAAGCTGCTGGGCGATTACAGCGCCTACATTTTCGGATGGTTGGTCGGGTATTCGGGATTGCTTGGTCCCATCGCTGGCGTGATGATCGCCGACTACTTCGTCGTGCGCCGCTGCGATCTGAATGTTGGCGATTTGTACCGTCGCAACGGCCTTTACGAATATGATCGCGGCGTGAATTATCGGGCCGTGGCGGCGCTCGCGCTCGGGATCATCGTGGCGCTGCTTGGCCTCGTCATCGCGCCGCTGCGCTGGCTATACGATTATGCCTGGTTTGTGGGATTCTTGGTAGCGGGTGCGGTCTATGTGCTGCTGATGCAGCGTTCGCAGGCGGCCGCCCGCGGCTGGATTGGAGAAGAAACATGATTGGCACGGAAGCAGCGATCGAGAGCATTTCGTTTTACGTGAACGGGAAGTGGGAAGAGGCGGGAAACCGGCCGGTTTTTCCAGTGACGAATCCCGCAACCGGTGCGGCCATCGCGCAAGTGGCTTATGCATCCGCAGCCGATGTGGATCGCACGGTGCAAGCGGCCCACGCGGCGTATCTCAAGTGGCGCGAAGTCCCCGTTGTCGAGCGTGTGCAGCCGCTGTATCGATACAAAGCGCTCCTCGAAAAAAACGCAAATGAACTCGCGGCGACGCTCACCGCCGAGAACGGCAAAACCGCCGACGATGCGCGTATGGAAGTGCGCCGGGCCATCCAGATGGTGGAAGTGGCGTGCGGGATGCCAAGCCTCATGATGGGCGATTCGTTGAACGATGTCTCGGCCGGGATCGACAGCCATACCATCCGGCAACCCATCGGCGTTTGCGTGGGAATTTCGCCCTTCAATTTTCCGGCGATGGTCCCGATGTGGATGTGGCCGTTTGCCATCGCGTGCGGCAATACCTTCGTGCTGAAACCATCCGAAAAAGTCCCGATGACGCCCGCGATGGCCACGTCGCTGCTACACGACGCCGGGCTTCCGGAAGGCGTTTTCAACCTGATTCATGGCGATAAATCCGCGGTGGATGCGCTGCTGGCACATCCGCTGGTGCGCGCGGTGTCGTTCGTTGGTTCCACGCCCGTGGCCAAGTACATTTATCACACCTCGGCCGCCGAAGGAAAGCGCGTGCAGGCGCTGGGCGGCGCGAAGAATCATTTAGTAGTTATGCCGGATGCGGATCTTCCGAAGAGCGTGGAAGCGATCATCGGCTCGGCATTCGGTGCGGCGGGCGAGCGATGCTTGGCCGGAAGCGTGCTCGTCGCGGTGGGCGAAGTCGCCGATCCGCTGCTCAAATTGCTCGCTGAAAAAGTGAACGCCATGAAAGTGGGCGATGGCGCCGAGCAGGGCGTGGACATGGGTCCACTGGTCACTAAGGAGCATAAAGCTCGCGTGGAAGGCTATATCGACAAAGGCGTGGCGGAAGGCGCGAAACCACTGCTCGATGGGCGCGCGGTCAAATGCAAGGGTGACGGATTCTTCGTTGGTCCGACGATCTTTGACAACGTTCGGCCGGAGATGACCATCGCGCGCGAAGAGATTTTTGGGCCGGTGCTATCGGTGATTCGCGTGAAATCGTTGGATGATGCCATTGCGCTGGTGAATAGCTCTCGCTTCGGTAACGCGACCTCGATTTTCACCGCGAGTGGAAAAGCCGCGCGCGAATACTCGGCGCGCGTGGAAGCTGGGATGGTCGGCGTGAATATCGGAGTCGCAGCGCCCATGGCGTTCTTCCCGTTTGCCGGATGGAAAAATTCCTTCTTCGGGGATCTACACGCGCACGGCAAGGACGCGGTGATGTTCTATACCGAACAAAAAGTGCTGATGACGCGCTGGTTCTAATACCTCTAATACCGTACCTTAATCGGCGACGCTTCCCATTCGCGAAACGCTTCCAGCGCCTGCTCGCGCATCATCTGCTGCATCGGGATTTTGCGCTTGTCCGGCGGTAATTTGATCTGCTGGTAAATCAGCGAATCGTCGAAGCCGATCCGCGCGGCATCGCTGTGCGTGTTCGCGTAATAGACCTTGGCCAGTCGCGACCAATAAATCGCGCCCATGCACATCGGACACGGTTCGCAAGTGGTATAAAGCTCGCACCGCACAAGTTGAAAGCTTCGCAATACCTGCGCCGCCGCGCGAATCGCGATCACTTCCGCATGCGCCGTCGGGTCCAGCAGCTTCGTCACCTGGTTGGTCCCGGTAGCGAGCACAGATCCATCGCGCACCACGAGCGCAGCGAACGGACCTCCCGCGCCCGACCGCACATTCTCGAGCGAGAGTGCAATCGCCTTTTCCATGAAGCGCTCTACCATTCCAGTCCATTGTCGCGAACCTGCTACTCTGCTTACAAATGAGCGAGCTCAGCCGCATTGGCGTTGCCATTGATTCCACGTTGTTGAAGAAGTTCGACAGCCTGATCGCATCGCGCGGATACACCAACCGCTCGGAAGCATTTCGCGATTTGATCCGCGACGAACTAGTCCAGAAATCGTGGGAAGGACCGGATACCACCGTCGTTGGAACCGTAACATTGGTCTACGACCATCACGTGCGCCTACTCAACGAAAAGCTCACCGGCATGCAGCACTCGCATTTTCACCACGTGCTTTCCACGCTGCATGTGCATCTGGATCATGACAATTGCCTGGAAGTTTTGGTGGTGCGCGGCAAGGCCAGCGTGGTCAAAAAGCTGGCGGACGCTTTGATCAGCACCAAAGGCGTGAAACACGGCCGGTTGACCATCACTTCCACGGGCGCCGAGTTGTGATCGTTGGACTCGGCATCGATATCGCGGAGGTGGATCGCATCCGCGAGGCCATCGAGCGTCACGGGCGGCGCTTTATCGATCGCATTTACACGCCGAAAGAGATTGCGTATGTGGAGCGCAAAGCCAATCGCTACGAGCGTTACGCCGCGCGCTTCGCCGCCAAAGAGGCTGGGATGAAAGCGATCGGCACCGGTTGGAAACGCGGGGTTCGTTGGCAGGATTTCGAAGTGACCAATCTTCCTTCGGGACGTCCAACATTGCAGTTTCACGGCGCGGCAGCCAAGATCGCGGATCAGCTAGGCGTACGGAATATCGCGCTATCGATTACGCACACGGCTGCCGAAGGGGTGGCGATCGTGATCCTCGAGAGCTAAGGAAATACAGAATCCTGAATCATGCGAAAGATACAACTTGCTGCGTGCCTGCTCCTTTGTCCCGCGATGTTCGGCCAGCACCTGTTTTCCTTCGGAGTCAAAGGCGGAGTTCCTCTCACCGATCCTCTTTCGAGCACCACTTTTACCGGAATCGACTCCAACATGCGGGTCTTCTCGTCGTCCAAGAATTATGCGATCGGGCCGATGGTGGGGCTAAAACTTCCCTTTGGGCTTGAGATCGAAGCCGACGCGTTGTATCGCCCCCTGGACCTTACCACCGACACACAGATCCTACCGCTGAACAGGCTGACTCGCCATTCCGAGAACATTTCTTCCATGGAATTTCCGATTTTGTTGAAGGCGCATTTTCTTCCTCTGCCTGTTGTGAAGCCATATGTGGAAGCCGGCCCAACGTTCCGCTACGTCGGTTCGAAAGTGCCTTATTTGTCGAACACTGGCTTCGAACTGGGGGCGGGCGTGGATGTCAAGGTCCTGGTTGTGCGCATTGCGCCCGAGTTGCGCTACTCGCACTGGGGGTCGGACGGTCGGTCGCCTTTACGCAACGTGAGTTTGCCGCCGTCCAACCAAAGCCAGGTGGAGTTCCTCATCGGCTTGTCTTTCTGAGTCACAGATCGGCGTCGCACGATCGTTTACGCATTTTCAATCAATTGCCTTGGCTGCGCCGCGCCGGCCGCATTTTGTGATGCTAGCTTTCGAACATCATGGACAGCGTTCAAACAGCCTTCGATAAAGCTTATTGGGCATCCTTGCCTCCCGAACTTCAGGCGCTTCCGGCCATCGACGACATGGGACAGCGCACACTGCGCGCCGCTGCGCTCGCGGCCAAAGGATTCATCGTTGATGTTCCCATCATGGTTTGGAGTTGGGACCCGTACCTGGTAATGACCATGCGCACCAACTACGGGTACACGTGGGTGCCTTCCGCGCTGCAGCCGAACATCGCGGTAGCTCCGGGTGTGACACAGCCAGGAACGGCTTCTTACGATCCCACGAAACCGCCAGCCGGATCCATCAAAGTATCGACGAACATCGCGGATTATCCGCCGTTCGACGCGCCGCCGCCTTCTCCGCAGGGCGCGAATGACGGCGATCCAGTGGGCGTGCAGTCCATTGGGACACTGTATTTGTCGACGGTGGGCGATACAGCTCCGGATGGCGCCAAGTTCACCGATTCACGCGGGACGTTTCTCAAGCACGTCACGTTGACGCCATTCGGACGAACGAATTATTGGGAGAAAGTTGGTTAGCCCGTAGCGCACGTTCTTAACGTGCCGTGTTCGCACTCTTGCGAACACGTTTTCTGAGGCGTTCACACGAGTGCGTGCGCTACAGAATCCGCATCTTTTTAGCGACTCGCGTCAGAATTTCAGCGGCGCGGTCCAGCATCTCGCGCGTGTGTGTGGCTGTCACGATCGTCCGCACGCGCGCCTTGCCTTCCGGGACCGTCGGAAATCCGATGCCCGTAGCAAACAGGCCGTTTTCGAAAAGCGCTGCTGAAAACGCGTGCGCTGTCTTTGCTTCACCCACCAGGATCGGCGTGATCGGAGTCTCGCTCTCGCCCGTGTTGAATCCCGCGTTGTTGAGCGCGGCTTTGAAGTAACGCGTGTTGTCCCAAAGCTTTTCAATGCGTTCGGGTTCGTTTTGCAAAATGTCGAATGCCGCCAGGCACGCGGCGGCCACTCCTGGCGGATGCGATGTCGAAAACAAAAACGGCCGTGCTCGATGATAGAGAAATTCAATCAGGTCGCGGCTGCCGCACACATAGCCGCCCAGCACGCCGATCGCCTTGGACAGCGTGCCCACCTGTATATCCACCTTGCCGTGCAATCCGAAATGATCCACTGTACCGCGCCCGTTTTTTCCCAGCACTCCGGATGAATGGGCATCGTCGATCATCATGATCGCGCCATGGCTTTCCGCTGCCGCAACCAGCGCCGGCAGCGGGCCGATGTCACCGTCCATGGAAAAGACTCCGTCGGTAATCAGCAGCTTTCTTCCGGATGCGCCCGCCAGATCGGCCAGGATTTTCTCCGCGGCTGCGGTGTCGCGATGCGCGAAAACATGGATCTTGGCGCGAGATAGCCGGCATCCATCGATGATGCTCGCGTGATTCAAAGCGTCGGAAATGATGTGATCCTCGGGGCCCAGAATCGCGGAAACTGTGCCCGCATTCGCGGCGAAACCAGACTGGAAAACAACGCACGCCTCAGTGTGTTTGAACTGCGCGATACGGCGTTCCAGCTCCATGTGGATGCTCATGGTTCCGGAGATGGTTCGCACGGCGCCCGATCCCGCGCCGTATTTCTTGGTGGCCGCGACCGAGGCTTCCACCAGCTTCGGATGATCTGCCAGGCCTAGATAATTGTTGCTCGCCAGGTTGACCACCTCGCGGCCATCCACCAGCGAAATCGGCTCGCACGGCGATTCCAGCACTCGCAGCTTTTGAAAAGTGCCGGCTTGCCGCCAGGCTTCCAACTGTTCGCCCAAATAACTGAGCGGATTTGAAGGCGTCATAAACCTCTATCGTAGTGGAGCAGGCCGGCGGGTTGCTGGCAGAAGCTGGGCGCCGCATTTGGCGAATCTGACGTTTCATCGGGCGAAACAAGTCGGGATGTCGTAGCTCACCGCTTGCGCGGGGCTCAGGACTCGGCGCTGGCGACTGCGGAACATTCGTCGAAGATGGACGTCTAAGCATGCATGGGGCGGCGGCTCGAAGGCGGGCGATTCTTTGGTCGCACTTTGCGCAAGCGTTCCGTCGGCGATCTGACAATGGCCGATGTGGTTTACCCTGCGGGGACCCCTCTGCCTTTGCACTGCCATGAACGCGCCTATTTTTGCTTGATCCGGCGCGGTGGATACACGGAAACCTACGGCCGCCGTATGCGGGAATGCCGGCCGATGACGCTGGTTTTTCATCCGGCGGGTGAATCGCACAGGCAGAAATTTTCCGGATCGCCGGTGGCGTCGTTCAATGTGGAGATCGGCGGAGATTGGTTAACGAGCAACTTGGATCAGCCCGCTGAGTTTCACGGCGGATCCATCGCTGATTTGGGAATGAAGCTGTTCGGTGAGTTTCAACATGGCGGCGCAGTGGAGATTGAAGCGCTCGCCAGCGAAATTATGGTGGCGATCGCTGGTCAAAGCGAGAAACCGACCGGCGATCCGCAACCGCGCTGGCTCCGGGAAGCGCGTGATCTGCTGGATGCCCGTTTCCGCGAACGGCTGACGTTGCGCGGAATCGCACACGAAGCCCGGATTCATCCGGTTTATTTCGCGGCGGCATTTCGGCGGTTTTATCACCGTTCCGTTGGTGAATATTTGCGCTGGCGCCGCTTGGAATATGTCCGTGCCAAGTTGTCCGAACCGGAACTCTCGCTGGCCGAAATCGCGCTGGACGCCGGATTCGCCGATCAGAGCCACCTTACCCGCAATTTCAAGCGCTTCACCGGCCGCACGCCTGGCGAATATCGCACCTTTCTCCGGTTCAAGACGGACTAGTATCGCTCGGATATACTGCCACTATGAAAAAGTGCGTGCTCGTGCTTTTGACGCTAGGATTGCTGCTCGCGCAAGGCCCACCATCCGGCCCCGACAGAAGCATTGATGCGAAAATGCGCGCCGAAGTGATCGACGGCGCCTTAAAGGCGCTGAATGAGAATTACGTCTATCCGGACGTCGCAAAGAAGATGGATCAAGCGATTCGCGAACGCCAGCAGCGCAAGGAGTACGACTCCATCACCAGCGCGCGAAGTCTGGCCGAAACATTGACAGCGAACCTGCGCGACGTGAGTCACGACAAACACCTGCGCGTGATTTATTCGGCAGAAGTGATCCCGCCCAACGAACGGCGCGGCGAGCCATCACCCGAAGAGTTGGAACGCGAACAAGCCTTTGGCCGCCGCATGAACTTTGGATTCGAAAAAATCGAGCGGCTGCCGGGCAACATCGGCTATCTGAAACTGAACGGATTCATGCCGGCGGCTTTTGTCGGCGACACAGCGGCGGCGGCCATGAATTTCCTCGCCAATACCGAAGGTGTGATCATCGATCTCCGCGAAAACGGCGGCGGCGATCCTGCCACCGTGGCGCTCATTTGCAGCTATCTGTTTCCGCCGGAACCGGTGCATCTCAACGACCTGTATTTCCGTCCAGCGAACGAAACGCATCAATGGTGGACCTTGCCTTATGTGCCAGGCAAGCGGTTGGTTGGCAAAGACGTCTATGTCCTCACCAGCCACTACACCTTTTCCGCAGCCGAAGAGTTCACCTACGATCTGAAGAATCTCAAGCGCGCCACAATTGTCGGGGAAGTGACCGGCGGCGGCGCGCATCCGGGCGGCCCGGTGCGGATCAACGATCACTTCTTCATCGGAGTTCCGTCGGGACGCGCGATCAATCCGTATTCTAAGACCGATTGGGAAGGCACTGGCGTGGAACCGGACGTGAAAACGTCCGCCGATCGCGCGCTCAAGACAGCGCATCTGATGGCGCTCGAAAAGCAATTGCCGACGCTCAAAGATCCGCAGCTCAAGGAAGCCGTCGGCGATCAGATCCAGAAGTTGAAAAAAGACCTCGCCGATAAATCCTAGCTATTTCAGATACTGGTTCCACCACTCGACCTCGTAATAGTAGCGGTGGACCATGTCCCAGGGCGGCCATCCGCCATGATAATTGCCCGGATAGCGGATGAACTTCGCCGGAATGCGCTGCTTCTTGAGCGCCGTGTACATTTGCTCAGCCTCTTCGATGGGGACGCGACGGTCCGCTTCGCCGTGGATGAACAACGTCGGTGTTTTGACATTCGCCGCATGCGTGAGCGGTGAAAGCGCGCGCATCCGTTCGCTCGCTGCCTGTTCCCACGGAGTCCCGTAAAATTCGCTCTCCTTGGTGCGTGGAATGTCGGCGGTTCCGTAGTCGCTGATCCAGTTGGAAATTCCCGCGCCGGTCATGGCTGCCGAGAAGCGACTGGTTTGCGTGATGATCCAGTTCGTCAAAAATCCGCCGTAGGAGTAGCCGCTGACGCCGAGCCGTTTCGCGTCGATCGGATAGTTCGCCAGCGCGTAATCCACGCCTGCCATCACGTCCTGATAATCCAATTTCCCCCAGCCTCCCCAGGTGGCCCACAGAAATTTCTCGCCATATCCGGTGGACCCGCGCGGATTGATGTATAGCACCGCGAATCCATTCGCGGCCAGCCACTGGAACTCGTAGCTGAAAGCGCTTCCGAAAGAGCCGTGAGGCCCGCCGTGGATGCTGAGGACCATTGGATACGGGGCCTTCGCGGCGCGCGGCAGCATGATCCAGCCTTCGATTAGCGTTCCGTCCGCACTTGGAAAACGAATGCGCGAGGCCGGGCTCAGCTCAACGTCTTTGAGCGGAGAATCGTTTACCGCGCTCAGTTTCGTCTCGTTGCTTCCATCGAGTTTCGCCGTAAATGCTTCTGCTGGATGAGATGGGTCCGTGGCAGCGTACGCGATTTGATTCGCCGCTGCGGCAATGCTGATGCCGCCGAGAAAGCGCTCGCCTTTGGTGATCTGTTCGACGCGGCCGCCCGATTCGGGCACGCGGAACAGTTGCTGATCGCCCGCCATATCGCCGTTGAAGTAAACGAATTGGCCTTTCGAAACGGGAGACTCCGGGATCAAATCCCAATCCGGCGTTAGGTTTGCCATCTGGCCGCCGGATGCGGAAATGCGATAAAGATCCACCGCCGCTCCGTGATTCTGTTTGGCTTGAATAATCTGATTCAGCCCCTGTTGGCGACGGAAGATCAACGATTGCCCATCGGCCGACCAAACCGGAGAATCGTGCTCGAAGCCATCGTCGGTGAGGCGGCGGATTTTGCCATCGAGATCGACGATCCAGAGGTCGGCGCGTTCGTACGAATATTCGTCGCGTTGATGCGAATCGGCGATGAGCGCGAGTGCGCTCGAATCGGGTTTCCAGGCGGCGGATCGAACGTCGACGCCAAGCTCGGTCAACTGCTTTGGTGTTCCGCCTTCGCGCGAGACGATGTAGAGTTCGAGCGGCGGCGTCGCGATGGGATTGCGCGGATCCGGAAGCCAGCCGCGCCCGTCGAAGCGGATGTTCATCCAGTCATACATGCGGCCCTTGAAGCGCTGATCGAGTTCTTTCTCGAACGCCGGCCGCTCGGGCTCCTTGGCTTGCGGCGGCGTCTTTTTGGTGAACGCAATCCAGCGATTGTCTGGACTAAAAATGGGCGCTCCGCCGACACCGGGGATTTGGAATGCTTCGCCACTTATCTGATCCATGCGCAAGAACCACGTGTCGCCCTCGCCTTTGCGTGCGGATTGGAATGCCAACAATTTTCCGTCCGGACTCCAGCGCGGCGCGGAGGCGTTGAAGGATGGATTGGTCAGGCGAATGGCCGGCGCGGAACCGTCCGACGGGCTCATCCACAGCTCGGTGCGGCGTTGGTTGTCGGCTTCGACGATCGAGTTCCGGACAAAGACCACCCATCGGCCGTCCGGCGAAATCGCGGTGGCTGAAACAGAGTCGATGCGGTAATAGTCTTCCAGATGCAAGGGCCTTGTCGAACCAAGCGAGCCACAAAGCGCAACAACGATGGCCATTCGGTACATGGCGGAGATTATAGCCCGAAGAAGGAGCTCAAGATGATTCGAAAGTTGGAGTCAGGCGAGTATCGGTTGTATTCGCGCAAGAAGGACGCAAAAAGCGGCAAGCGCCGCAACCTGGGAACATTCAAAACACGCGCGGCCGCGGAAAAGCATGAGAAAGCCGTGCAGTTCTTTAAACGCGGCGGATGATACCGTATTACGGCAGCCACCAATCGAGAGAATCGGCGGCGCCGGTGAAGAATTCATCCTTCGATTTAGGATTGCTCTTGGTCCAGGTGCCTTCCGGTTTGTAGCGCGGATCGTGGTAGACCCAAATCTGCCCGCGCTCGGACTGCGTCAGGATCGGCGTGGCCGAAGTGCATTCGAAATCCTCGTTGTCGATGGTGAATTTCAGCTTGTTACGTTCCACCGTGGCGATTTGGACGAATGGCCGCGAAGTCACCGGCTGTGTGGAGAAGAAGTAGCCACCGCGCGTTGGGATGTAGAACATCGCGAACGGGCCGTAGACCATCGCGCCGCCGCCATTGTTCAGCACGGGCGCGCCTTTGATGGAAACGCGAAGATCCGCGAAACGGATCTGCGGTTGCGCCGCTGAGTTCTGCAATCTGCCATCTCCCCGCGGATCGGGCTGCACTTGCACCGTGTCGGTGCGATGCTCAAAGAGTCCAGGATTGGTCGGAATATCGATCACGAAGCGTCCGCCTGCGCCCAACGGCGGCGACTCAATTGGAATCGAAAACGTCGGCGTTGGTTTTCCGCCATCGGCATTGGGGAACTTCTGCGCGAACTCCGCGCCGGCCGGCTTGGCGATGATTTGAAAATGATCGCCGTCGGGCAGCCGGTCCACCACAAGTTCGTAAGCCCACACCGCGAGTCCGCTGTCATCGCGTAACAGCCGATACATGCTGTTTCCGCTGGCCGGTTTCATGTCGACCTTCAACGTGTCCGGTGAGTTGCCGCCGGTATTCGCTGTTACCCGGATACGGATTCCGTTGCTCAAGGAAATTGTGGAGGAGGGCTGAGCCCAGCAAGGGCCAAGCGTTAGAGCAAAGAACGCCACGAAAATCCGCACGGAGATTAGACGCAGGCCGTCGCCGAAACGTTCAGGCCGCTATTCATAATGGTTGCTGGAATGCTGACGGCGACCTCAGCGGCCAACAACAGCGCCCGGCGCACGCCAAAAAACGTCAAGGGATCGGCCGGTGAAACGGAACATAAAGCGACGACGAAACAAGCCGGATCGTTGATTTTCCGTATAATGACGTGAGGGGTGGGAGATCAATTATGAAGAAAATACTGTTTGTATTTGGTGGAACGCTGCTTGCCGCCGCCTTGGGATTCCCGGCGGACGCGCCGGCGCCAAGCTTTGGCAAAGCATTGGATATGTCGCTCCAGATCGCGGAATCTGAAATCGTGCCGCTGGCCGAGGCGATGCCCGCCGACAAATACGATTTTGCGCCGAG
>DATGIH010000405.1:0-2558 GCA_035295865.1 Bryobacteraceae bacterium | reverse complement strand
ACCAGAAATGGTTCCGGCTTTTTTCGTCCGCAAATTTCGAACCTTGCATTCCGTTCTTCTCATCTGACCGCGTAACTACCGGAAGGGGGATGTATGCCAACGCAACAAAAAACAGTGGTGATTACCGGAGCCTCCAGCGGAATTGGGCGGTCTTGTGTTGTGCGAATGAGCCGGTCAGGATGGCGGGTGTTCGCCACTGTTCGCAAAGAATCCGATTCCAAGAAGCTGCGAGCGGAGTTTGCCGATAACGTATCTCCCGTTTTGATGGATGTTGAGAACCAAGCATCTATTGCCGCGGCCGCGCGAGAAATCGAGTCACAAGTTTCTGGGACCGGGTTGAATGGGTTGGTCAATGTCGCCGGAATTGGCCTGCTGCGACCGTTGGAATATGCCAGCATGCAGGACCTTCGACAGATATTCGAAATCAACTTCTTTGGCCAGGTGGCCTGCATTCAAGCGTTTTCAAGAATGCTGCGGAACCAGCGCGGCCGGATTGTGAACATCACTACGGTCGGCGTCAATCTGGCCATCCCTTTTGGCGGTTTGTTAAATGCGAGCAAAAGCGCGTTCGCCAAAGCCAGCGACACCTTGCGCCTGGAAATGCGGCCCTTTGGAGTGCGCGTGATCGCCATCGAACCGGGCTCGATTTCGACTCCGGCCGTGGATAAGACGTTGGGAAATCTCGAGCAGGTCATCGCCAATCTGCCGCCAGAAGCACAGGAGCAATATGGGGATCTGATCCGGAAGATGGGCCGGCGCGGCTACGCGATGGAGAAGAATGGAAGTTCACCCGACGTGGTGGCTGAAGCTGTGCATCGTGCTTTGACTTCGAGCCGTCCACGGATCCGGTATCGTGTCGGAAAACATGCCAAGTTGCTGGCTACCCTGCCAAAGATACTGCCGGAGAGCCTGATGGATTCGCTTCTCCTCAGGATGCTGGGATTCGCGGACGCCGCCGGGCGGCCTGGCCCTAAGCCGACGCCGGCGCGCCAGCAACCGCTGAGCGGGATGAATCCGAAATAGATTGACCATCATCTATCCAGCATGAATCTCTCAGAGAATGCAAGTGTTTTGGCGGCGGTGGTTGGATCCCCGCAGCTTGATGGGATCTCCGGACCGGAAGATCGACCGCATCCCGCCGAGAGTGAAAGCCAATCGGATCGTTCCCTGCTGGACGCCTATTCCACGGCAGTCACCAGTGCTGTGGAGCGGATGAGCCCCTCGGTGGTGCATATTGAAGTCCATCAAAACGCCGGGCGGACGCGTTCGGGTGAACCTCGCGAGCGGCAGGGCGGCGGCTCTGGCTTTGTGTTTACCCCAGACGGGCTGATTCTCACCAATAGCCACGTGGTCCACGACGCGGCGCGGATTGTGGTGACGTTATCGGATGGCCGGCGCATGGCTGCGACCGTGATTGGCGACGATCCGGCAAGCGATTTGGCGGTGGTCCGGCTGGAGCAGCCACGAATCGACGAGCCGGGTCTGACGGCGGCGGAGCTCGGCGATTCGCAAAGACTGCGAGTTGGACAGGTCGTGATCGCGATTGGCGCTCCGTATGGATTTCAGTCCACAGTGACGGCTGGCGTAGTCAGTGCGCTGGGAAGGTCGTTGCGGTCGTATTCGGGGCGGTTGATCGACGACGTCATTCAGACGGACGCCTCGCTCAATCCCGGGAACTCCGGCGGACCGCTGGTGGATTCGGCTGGGCGTGTGGTGGGCGTGAATACCGCGACAATTTTGCCGGCGCAGGGAATTTGCTTTGCGATCGGAATAAACACGGCAAAGTTTGTCGCCAGCCGGTTACTGCGGGATGGACGCATCCGGAGAAGCTTTGTCGGAATTTCGGGACAGACGGTTCCGGTGCACCGGCGCGTGGTGCGGTTCTATGATCTGCCGAAAGAGACTGGAGCCCTGGTGCTCTCGGTGGAAGAGAACAGTCCGGCGAAGCGGGCGGGGCTGCGGGAGGGTGACATCATCGTGGCTCTCGAAGGTCAACCTGTGGCGGGAGTCGACGATCTGCACCGCTTGCTCACCGAGGTGCGCGTGGGCGTGAGTTCCTCCGTGACAGTATTGCGGTGGACGGAGAAACTGGAGTTGAAGGTGGTGCCGGAAGAGGCCCGGTAGGCTGTCTCCGGGACAGCCAACCGCGTCCTTACGCTGAACACCTGGTGCTAACGGTCGCACTAAACACCCGCTCAATGAGCGGCGACAGCGCCTCCCTGTGGCGTCATTGCATCCCTTTTCCGCCTGTGGTAGCCTCATAACGAAATGACCACTTTGCAGGACAAAGTACCTGCCGGGCTCGACCGCAAAGAAGCGGAAGTGTATCGACGGCTGCATCCGGCGCAACTCCCAAAGCACATCGCGATCATCATGGACGGCAACGGACGCTGGGCGAAACGGCGCCACTTGCCGCGTGTAGCCGGACATCGCGCCGGAGTCGCGGCTGTGCGCTCGACCGTCGAAACGGCGGCGCGCATTCACATTCCCGCGCTCACGCTTTACGCCTTTTCAGAAGAGAACTGGAAGAAGCGTCCGGCCAGCGAAGTCGGATTCCT
>DATGIH010000404.1:0-5255 GCA_035295865.1 Bryobacteraceae bacterium | reverse complement strand
TACGCCGTGGTCACCAGCGTCAATCGCGACGACCGCAAAGATGGCGGCGCCGAGCTGTTCGCTCTCACCATCGCGGCCATTCGCGAGCGCATCCCCGGTTGCAAAGTCGAAGTTCTGGTCCCGGATTTTCAAGGCTCCCACGCCGCCATGGAAATCGTGATGAACGCATCTCCGGATGTTCTCAATCACAACATCGAAACCGTCCCCCGCCTCTATCGCCAAGTCCGCCTCGGCGCCCGCTACCAACGTTCGCTCGAGATGTTGGCCCACGCGAAACAGTTGCGCCCCACGGTACCCACCAAATCCGGCCTCATGCTCGGACTCGGCGAAACCTCCGAGGAAGCAGAACAAGTGATGCGCGACCTCCGCGCCCATAACGTGGACATCCTCACCCTCGGCCAGTATCTGCGGCCCTCACAAAAGCATCTCCCGATCATCCGCTACGTTCCGCAAATTGAATTCGACGAATTTAAGCGCCTCGGTTATCAAATGGGTTTTTCGCACGTCGAGTCCGGACCCCTGGTCCGCAGCTCCTATCACGCGAGCGACGCGGTGTAGTTTGGCTTCGTTTCGCGAAGTTTCCCCCGGCGTACTGTCGCTCGCTCTTCCCCTCCCCTTCGAGCTGGAATCCGTCAACGTTCACGTAGTCGCGCTCGAATCCGGATACCTGCTCATCGATTGCGGTATGCACACTCCCCTCGCCTTCGAGACGCTCCAAGCTGCCCTCTTCGAACGCAATATCGCGTGGCGCGACATCCGCCAAATCGTTCTCACCCACATGCATCCGGATCATATGGGGATGGCCGGTAGGCTCGTCGAACTCACCGGCGCATCGCTTGCCATGCATCGCACGGAAGCCGATCATCTGAGCTTGGTCACCAATGGCAATCGACGAATTCCGTGGCTGCGCGAAGCCTACCTGCAATCCGGCGTACCGCAGGATCTCGAAGCGAAGATGGAACAGCACTTCGCCGGCATTCGCGAGAACTTTCATCCGCTCCGGCCCGCGCATCTCTTCCATGGCGGCGAAATCATCGAAACTGCTTTCGGGCCGCTCGAAATTGTTTGGACCTCCGGTCATTCCCCCGGCCACATCTGCCTCCACTCGCGCGACCAAAAGCTGCTCATCTCCGGCGATCAAATCCTGGAGAAGATTACGCCCAACATCGCCTGGCATCCCAACCGCGATATGCTCGCCGAATATTTGGAATCGCTCCAAACCTTGGCCGCGCTCGAAGTGGACCTGATTCTTCCCTCGCATGGCGAACCGTTTTCCGGCCATCGCACCTGGATCGCGGCAACCACCGCCCATCATGCTGAACGATGCGAAGAAATGGTTGCCTTGCTCGGAAACTCGCCGCTCACGGCTCATCAGATGGTCGGCGAAATGTGGCGCAAGCGTCTTTCACCCATCAATCATCACTTCGCGATTTTCGAGGTTCTGGCGCACCTCGAATACTTGAAGCGCCAAGGCCGCGTGCGATCGAGCGAGCAAAACGGAGCGCTCTTATGGTCCGCGTAATCGCTTTCTTTGTTTCGCTCACGGCCGCCGCGCAAGTTCCAAAAGTAGAAATTGCCCGTCGGCTGGCAGCCGTTGAGGATACGAATTTCAAACGGGAGCTACGCCTGCAAGCTATGTTCGAAGAAGTCGGATGCAAAGGCGACAATCTAATCGAACAGCGGGTCAAGCATGCGCAAGCGCCCAATCTGATCTGCACGCTTCCAGGCGATTCTCCGACCCAGATCGTCGTCGGCGGACACTTCGATTTTGTCGATCGCGGAAAAGGTGTGGTCGACAATTGGAGCGGCAGTTCTCTGCTGCCAAGCCTCTTTGAAGACCTGCACACAGCGCGCCGCCGGCACACCTTCGTGTTTATTGGATTCACCAATGAGGAAGCCGGCTTAGTCGGCTCTCGGTTTTACGTTCACCAACTCAGCAAGGAGCAACGCAAGAACATTCAGGCCATGGTGAATCTCGACACGCTTGGTCTATCGTCCAGCGCTGTCGACGCCGGAGATAAAACGCTCACGTTAGACCTTCTGGCGGTCGCCGGGCGCATCCATGTTCCGTTGCGCCGCATCGTGGTGACAGCCGTGGGCCGCTCCGACTCCGATTCGTTTCGCGATGCGCATATTCCAGCGATCACGATTCACTCACTGACCCAGGAAACGGTGACCCTCCTCCACAGCCCGCGCGACCAGATGAGCGCAATCCAAATGGATGATTACTACAACACATATTTGCTGGTTCGCGCGTTCCTTGCCTACCTGGATCAGCTATGAAATCACTTCCGCCTCAGCCACCCGCCGGGGTTGAACGTCATGATGAACGCTTCGCGCGAAAAGTCTCGCTCGAATTCCTGGCTGCCGCCTTCTTTCATGAATTGCAAAACGGCCGAAAGGGGACCCGGCCCAAAATTCGGGTCGGTCGGAACGCCGTCCATGTGCGTATCCTCGACAACCAGGTAACTGCCGCGGCTCACCATGGGCGAGTACGCTTTCATTTCAGCCAGCACGTGCTCGGCGGTGTGCAGCGAATCGAGCGTCACCAGCGTTTTGTGCCCTTGCACTTTGCGGCCGATCGCCTGCACCACTTGGGGCGACGTCGAGCTGCCTTTCAAGAACGTCACGTACTTTTTCCAAAGCGGATTGCTCGCGGCGGTGCCGGTGATGTCCTGAATGTCCACCGTGAAAACGTGCGATTTGTCGAGTCCCATGCCGTTCAGCGTGTAGGCCCAATACAGCGCCGAGCCGCCTTTAAATGTTCCGGTTTCCACCACAAACTCCGGCCGCGTTTCGTATATGATCTGCTGCATCATCCAAAGATCCAGCGGATTTTTTTCAATCGGCACATTCTCAAACCACATGTGAGTCCAGACCGGCACTTGATGGAACAGCTTCATCAGCTCGTTCTGCTTTTCAATCGGCAGCACGGCCTGGCGCTCGCGCAGCAATTCCAAATATCCCTGCCGCGCCAACTGCGTCGCCGAATCCCGATTCAACACGGTTTCATCCGGGTGATTCAATCGAATATTCACTACAATCAGCCCGAGATCGCGGCCGTTCTGCGGATCTTTCGCCACCTTGTCCAGTTCAAATTCAATTTCCGCGGGCGATTTTTTGAGCAGCGGCAGAGGCACTTTGCATTGAAAGAAGTACCGGCCGCTGGCGCTGTATTTTTCGCTGCCTACAACTTCGCCGTTCACGCGCGCCGTAACGGTGACTTCTTTCACAACCCTCATCAACTCGTCCGGAGCGTTGAAATCCAGAACCAAGTAAGTCGGAGCATCCAATGGCGGCGGAGCATCCAGTAGCACGGCGAAGCGCCGGCCGGTCCACTTCCAGGCGTTCGTTCCTTCGAAGAATCCGCGCAGGAGCCGGTCTTTCATGGCCGGATCCGCCACGCGCAGTTCGAACACCATCGCGGGCGGCAAAGCCGGTTCCGCGGCGGCCGGGTTCGAAGCGGTCGCCGGTTTGGGCTTGCTCTTACATCCGAGCAAACCGACCAGCAAACACGCGGCCAGAAATCGGAATCTCATATGGAAGCTGCCAGAATCGCGACCGGGAATCCGTAGTAAACTTTGCCGTTTTCGCGGCGCGTTGCCATGTCCAGATTGTCATCGGCGAGCGATCGTTTATACATTTCTCGAATCCGCTCTGCATCGCCTTCCTTAGGAAACGATCGGCGCAGCAGATCTTCCAATTCTCCTTCAAGCCGATAGGTCGCAATTCGCGGATCGCTCAACCCCGCCCTCCGGAACATTTCGCGGAGTTCTTCGACCGGCATTGCCCGAACGTGCGATGGATCGCGCAGCCGCTCCGCGGCGTTGAATGCATCGGCTTTTTCGCTTGCCGGCGCGCTATCCGCTACGACGATTCGTCCTCCGATCCGGCACACTCGCCGCATTTCCTTGAGAACTGTCAATGGATCCAGAAAATGATGGAAGGCAAAGCGCGCGCTGACGATGGAAAATGTCGCATCTTCGTATGGCAGTTTCGAAACATCGCCTTGCTGCCAGGTGATGTTCGGGACTCCCTGCTGCCGTTGCAACTCGCGGGCTTGATCGAGCATCGCCGGAGTCAGATCGATCCCCGTGGCGTGCTTCACTACTTTCGCGAATGCGCAAACCAGCAGTCCGGGCCCGCAGGCAACATCCAAAACCGTGTCATCGGGGCCTGCTGCGGCCATTTCGACAATTCGAGCGAGCGCTTCCTGATTGCGGATCGCCGGCGCGGTGGAAAACGGCACGGCCTGCCGCGTGAATTGGTCCAGAATTTGGTTTCTATGTTCTACTTCCATACGAACCTCGCCGCTTCGCGATCTTTTCGCACGCGGTCCACTGGAAAGACCTGGTTATGCATCACCACATAAACTCCGGGCGCGAGAATTCGCGCGGCCAGCAGGCTTTCGGTCAAATTCTGCAATCCGTCGCTGGCTTCAAATCCAAGCGGAGTCATCGCGCCGGTCAGCACGATCGGGACAGCCAACGATTCGAGCGACTTTTTGAGAAGCAGCCCGGTCTCGACCATCGTGTCAGTTCCGTGCGTGATCACAATCGGCGCCGGATCTTTCAACTTCTCCCGAACCGTTTCCAAAACCCGCGCGCGATCGGCATCCGTCATTTCCAGACTGTCCTTGTTCATCAGGTGGGTGACCTGGATGTCGGCATCGGGCAGGCGCAGCAAGCGGAAGTAGCGATCGATTTTGCTATCCAGATTCTGGACGTTGCCAGTTTGCTCGGAGTAGACCTTTTCGATGGTCCCGCCGGTGGCAATCACGTAGATCCGTTGCATTTAATTCTGCAGCTTTCGCAAAACCGCGACCACGACGTTCCCGACGACATCGAGACTGTGCGCGCTGAGTTTGTCCATGGTGTCTTGTGCGGTGTGCCAGTACGCGTTGTTCGGGCCGTAATCGAAATCGATCAAATCCAGCGCGTTCACGCCTTTTTTCAGGAATGGAAGATGATCGTCTTCGGTGGCGAATCCGGTATCCAGAAAGTATTTTCCGTAACCCAAATCATGCGCCGTTTGCCAAACCTGCTTCCGCAAACCAGGCGACGAGTTTCCTTCCTGGATGATGCCCAGATCCTTGTCGCCGATCATGTCAACGTTGATCAGCGCCTTGATGCGGCCGAGTTTTCCTTCTTTCGACCAGCGCTCCGCCAAATGCCGGCTGCCGTAAATTCCGTTGGTGTCCGACCATTCGCCGTACGCTTCTTCCCCGTCGAAGAATACCAGCGTGATGTCATCGG
>DATGIH010000403.1:0-11225 GCA_035295865.1 Bryobacteraceae bacterium | reverse complement strand
AGCGTGAGATCCGCATCCACCATCGCCTGATAGCTGCGCTCGATCCCAAGCGTCTCGACAAGATCTTCGCCAGCGCGAATGCCCGCCGTATCGACAAACTTGATTGGAATGCCGTCGATGGCCGCGACTTCGGACACCAGGTCGCGCGTCGTACCCGGAATCGCGGTGACGATGGCGCGATCCTGCTCCAACAGCCGATTGAACAAGCTGCTCTTGCCGACGTTGGGCCGCCCGACAATCGCCAGCGTGATTCCGGAATGGACCAGCTTTCCGTAATCGAACGTCGCCGCTAAGTCGCGCAGCGCTTTTTCAATCGGCCGCAATCGGCGCAGGATTTCTTCCGCAGGCGCGACGCTGATGTCATCCTCGGCAAAATCGATGCCCGCTTCGAGCAAAGCGATCAATTCGAGGAGCTGCTCCTTCGCCGGACGAATCCGTCGCGACACCGAGCCTTCCATCTGTCGCACCGCGACGCGCGCCTGATATAGCGTGGTGGAGTCGATCAGATCGCGAACCGCTTCCGCCTGCAGCAAGTCGATTCTGCCGTTGAGGAAAGCTCGTAGCGTAAACTCGCCCGGCTCTGCCAAGCGCGCCCCCGCTCGCACCGCTTGATCGAGAGCGAGCCGAAGCACGACAGGCGATCCATGGCAGGAGATCTCCACCAGATCTTCAGCCGTATAAGAGCGCGGCGCCGTGAAAAAGGTCGCGACAACCTGATCCACCACGTGCCCGTCGCTATCTAAAAGCTCAGCGAGCGAAGCCGACCAAGGCTTCCACTCCGGCTCACCGCGAAACCGCAGAATCTTGGAAACGATCAGCCGCGCGTCCGATCCGGAAAGCCGCACCATCCCGATGCCAGATCGTCCCGGAGGAGTCGAGATTGCGACAATGGTGTCGCGGATTTGCATGGCAAGTCTGCGCGACTTGCCTACGGACGGCGCCCGCCGCCGCGTCGCGGTGGACCACCGTGCCTACCGCCCGGTCTTCCGCCACCGGGCCTTCCACCGCCCGGCCGCCGATCCCGATCTCGCGGACCATCCCGCGGAGGCATGGGCCTCGGCGGACGAATCGGCTCCGGCAGCGGCATCCCCACCGGCAGCACCACCACTTGCCGGAACGGTCCCGTGCCTGTGCTTTCGCTCCGGATATCCGTTTCGTTGCGCAAGCTCAAGTGGATGATCCGGCGCTCGCGGCTGTTCATCGGATTAAAGTGGAACGGCCGGTGCGTCTGCTTCACTTTTTCCGCCGCCGTGACGGCGCTCAAACGCAGCTCTTCGATCCGCAGCATCCGGTAATCGTTCGCATCGAAGCACATCAGCGAATGATCCTCGGCCGGCATGCGAAGCGCTTCCATGGTGAGGAATTCAACGGCCAGCATCAGTTCCGCTTTGTTGGCCAGCAGCACATCCACTTCCGGACCGGTGAACTTGATCAACAGATCCGGGTCTTCCAAATCCGGATGCAGGTGTTGGCCTTCGAGGATTTCATATTCGACATCGAGATCGAGATGGTCGAACACCATGTCCAGAAATTCTTCGATGCTGGGACCCGTCTGATCGACCGTGTACTTCTTTTCAGCCACGATTCTCAACCCCTAGATTTCTTCTTGGCGGCAATCTTGGGCACTTCCACCGGCGCCGGCGTGGGCATGCTCTTATTCACCAGCCACTGCTGCAAAATCCCCACCAAATTACTGGTCAACCAGTATAACACCAGGCCGCTCGACATATTGTAGAAAAAGAATCCAAACATCAGCGGCATGAACTGCATCATCTTGGCCTGGCTCGGATCGACGCTCGGATTGGGCGTCATCTTTTGCTGGATGAACTGGGTGATCACCATTACGATCGGCAGAACGTGGATGGCCAGTTGTTCGGGCTGCGAAAGATCCGTCACCCAAAGCCAATGCGCCCCGCGCAATTCAATAGTCACCGTCAGAACTTTGTAGAAAGCGTACAAGATCGGAATCTGGATGAACATCGGCAGGCATCCGCTCATCGGATTCGCGCCTTCCCGCTTGTACAGCTCCATGATCTCCGCGTTCTGTTCGGCTTTCTTCGGATCGCGCAGGCTCAAGCCCTTGTACTTCGCGTTGATAGCAGCGATCTGCGGCTGGAGCTTCTGCATCTTTTTTTGCGATTTCATGCTGCTGAAGCGGAGAGGCAGGAGCACCAGGTTGATAATGATGGTGATCACAACGATGGACCATCCATAGTTGTGAATCGCATTGTCGTTGAGCCAATGCAGCGCCAGGAAGATGGGCTTGGCGATGATTCCGAACCAGCCCCAGTCAATGAGTTGCTGCAGCTTCGGATCCACGTTGCGCAGCAGATCCACGTCTTTGGGCCCGACGAACATCGAGAAGTGATTCACTGAATCGCCGCCCACGCGCACGCCGGCATGCGGCTCATCTTTACCGCCGGGTGCTGCGGGAACGTCGTCTTTCACCACTTCCACTTGTGTCGAGGTGTTGTCCTGCGGCAGCAATACGAATGCAAAGAAGCGATCGTCGAGGCCGGCAAAGGAAAAGTTGCCTGTGAAATCCACCGGACCATCCTTCGCGGACTTGGCGTCTTTCGTGACAAGCTTCCCGTTTGTCAGATCGTAATGAACCGCGTGCTGTTCGCCGGCGCGATTCAGGACCGTAGCGTCGCCGAATCCACCGCGCCATTCGATCTGGTGCGGCGCGGGCGTTCCGTTGATCTTAACTTCAGTTGTGATTTGCGAAAGATAACTGTTCTTCGCAAAACGAACTGTTTTCTTGGCGTAATACTTGCCATCGGAGAATTCGTAATCGATGCCGAGTCCGTCACTGGCCGGCTTCGGCGAAAAGAGCGCCGAATTGAGAACGCTGGTGGCTTGCTGGTCCTTCAGGAAGAGCGAAAGCGGATGCGGTACTTTGCCCGCGGCTCCCGGATTCACCAGCTCGAGCGGCTTCCCGGAACGATCCGGATATTTCTTCAGCACCCAACTGGTCACCACCGCGCCGCGATTCACAAACCGGATGCGGTAATCCGCAGTGTCGATGATAAATTCCTGTTCCCCGCTCGCCTGAATCTGCCCCGGTACAGGTTCAGTGGGAGCTGCAGCAGCCTGCGCGGGCGCGGAAGTCTTTTGTTCCGGCGTCACCTGCGCAGCGATAGGAGGCGTGACCGGCTTCTTAGGAGGCGGTGGAGCTTTGTAGATGTAAGGGGTGAGGAAAAGCACCAAACCCATCAGGAGAAATGCCAGCAGCAGCCGCATCTCCATGGAGAGTTCTTTCTTCTTGCCGCCCCCCGGCGTGCCAGGCGCCCCGCCGCCGGGTTTAATAGGAACGTTTTCGATATCGGCCATTTGGATTGAGAGTCTTTATCGAACCGGATCGAAGCCGCCCTGCCGGAACGGATGGCAGCGCAGCAACCGGCGAACGCCCAGGCCTACGCCTCGCGCGACGCCATATTTCGAAACGGCTTCAAGCATATATTCTGAACAGGTGGGTTGGTAGCGGCAAGCGGAGGGCAGATAAGGCGAGAGGAAACGTTTGTAGAACCGCAAGCTGGCGATCACTGCTTTCCGCATCGCGTCACCAACCGGTCTAATTCCCGCTGAAGCTGTTCCCGAGAGGCTTTCAAAGCCGCGCGCCGCGGATTGATCACAATGTCCCATTGGGAGCCGATCTCCTGGAAACGAAGCCGAAGTACCTCTCGCATCCGCCTTTTCACCCGATTCCGCAGCACCGCATTTCCAAAGGCTCGCGGAACCGTGAATCCCAGCCTCGGCCCCATTTCGCCCTCGCGCGGAACCTGGAGGCAAAACGCCGCAAAGTACGGGCCCGCCATCCGAGTCCCCTGGGTATACGCTTTGCGGAAATCTGAAGTTCGCAGAATACGAGCGCTTTTCGGAAAACCGAAGCTAATCGGCGTACCGTACGGCTCTCTCGTCGCTAACAGTCAGTTTGTGGCGGCCCTTGGCACGGCGCCTGGAGAGCACGGCGCGCCCGTCCTTGGTTTCCATGCGAACCAGGAACCCGTGCGTCTTAGCCCGTTTACGATTGTTCGGTTGATATGTGCGTTTTGGCATTTGAATTTCCTCGGCCCGGGCAAGCCACCCGAAACGTAGTTGGAGTCAACCAACAGTATACAACGTAGGGCAAGCCTCCGGCTGGCCCTTGAAAATGTCGGTGATATATAGACTTCCGTCGCTTCGGCCGAAGGAATCCATAGCGGAACCGATGGGCAAGCACAACAAAAATGACAGCTTGTTAGCCCTGATCGACTCAACCTCTGACCGCCCTCAGCTTCACCTGGGCGTCGATTGCGATTATGAAAAGGAGTTGCGCCGCCTTCAAGTGGAACTGGTGAAGTTCCAGGAATGGGTGCGGCATCGCGGTTTACGTGTTGTGGCGATCTTTGAAGGCCGCGACGCCGCCGGCAAGGGCGGCTGCATCAAGCGGATCACCGAAAGCCTGAATCCGCGCGTTTGCCGCGTTGTCGCGCTGGCCGCGCCCACCGAGCGCGAGAAAACGCAGTGGTATTTCCAGCGCTACGTCGCTCATTTGCCGGCTGCTGGCGAGATCGTCCTGTTCGATCGAAGCTGGTACAACCGCGCCGGGGTAGAACGTGTGATGGGCTTCTGCACCGAGGCCGAGTACTTCGAGTTCCTGCACAGCTGCCCGCAGTTCGAGCGGATGCTGGCTAGAGCCGGAATCATCTTGAACAAGTATTGGTTTTCAGTGAGCGACGAAGAGCAGGAACGCCGTTTTCAGCAGCGCATCAAAGATCCCACCAAGCGCTGGAAGCTCAGTCCGATGGATCTGGAATCGCGCCGCCAATGGGTGGAGTATTCACGCGCCAAAGACGAAATGTTCGCGCATACGGACATCAAACAAATCCCGTGGTATGTCGTGAACGCGGACAACAAGAAAAGCGCCCGGCTGAACGTGATCCGGCATCTGCTTTCGAGCGTCCCTTATGAGGACCTCACACCCGAACCAATCAAGTTGCCTACAGTCGATCGCCGCAAGTATGTCCGTCCCCCAATGACGGATCAGACCTTCGTACCGGAATTCTACAAATAGACGTAGCGCACGCACTTTGCGTGCCGTGTTCGCACTCTTGCGAACACGTTTTTCAAAGCGTTCACACGAGTGTGAACGCTGCACGCCAAGGGCGTGCGCCACGTCAGCTACCATCGAATCTGTTATGCGATTTGTTTTGTTCCTTGCCCTTAGCCTCGCCGCACACGCGGCGCTCATCCGCGACATCGAGTACTCTCACCCGGCAGGCGAAAGCCTGAAACTGGATGCATCCATTCCCGACGGCCCCGGACCTTTCCCGGCCGCAATCCTGGTCCACGGCGGCGGCTGGGTGGCCGGCGACAAACAGACCTACATCATCTACATCTTCGATCCGCTCAGCAAAGCGAACTTCGCCTGGTTCAGTATTAACTACCGCCTGGCTCCGAAATACAAATTCCCTGCCGCGATGGAAGACACCGAGGCAGCAATCAAGTTCGTCAAAACCAACGCCAAGAAATACAAAGTGGATACGTCGCGCATCGCGCTGATCGGCGAATCGGCCGGCGGACACATCGTTTCCTGGGTTGGTGTCCAAAAAGATCCAGCCTCGCGTGTCAATGCCGTGGTCTCTTTCTATGGCGTGCACGACGTGATCTCGCGCGCGGTTCAGATGGGCAAGCTCGAAGACGTGAACCCGTTCTTCGGCGTGGATCAACTCACGGCCGACACCGCGCCGCTGCTGATCAAAGGATCCCCCGTGACTTTCGTCCAGCGCGGCCTGCCGCCATTCCTGATGATCCACGGACGCAAGGACGATGGCGTGCCGTTCGAGCAATCCGTCCAGATGTGCGACAAGCTGAAGTTGCTTGGAAACTCCTGCGATCTGATCGCGTTAGACGCCGGACACGGCATGGACACGTGGGAACCGCATCCCGAGTTGCACTTCTATAAGCAGAAGATGATTGACTGGCTGAAGGAAAAGTTGAATTACCGCTAGAACTCTCATGTGACTTAGCGTACAATCGGCTTCAGGTGTTCGCAGCGCTACCCTGACGTGAGCGTAGCGGAGGGTTTTCGCGTTGGCGTTTCTGAAGCCAATTCTTCTGTTCCTAACGGCGGGTGTTTTCACTCTCGCGGCGTCTGATGCCGACAGGCTATCGGATCAAGCGCAGCAAGCGCTCAATGCGCACCATTGGGCCGATGCGTCGTCGGCGCTCGAGCAACTGGCCAAGCTAGCGCCGGATGTTCCCGAAGTTTATGCCAATCTCGGCCTCGCCTATTATTTCCAGGGACGCGCGACGCAAGCTCTTGCATCGTTCCAGCGTGCCTTGCATCTGAACCCGGAGATGCCGCAGGCCACCATCATGTCCGGAATCTGCCAGGCGGAGCTCGGCCATCATCGGGAAGCGATCGCGATTCTCGATCCTGCCTTCCGAAGTCCCACCGATCCGCAAATCGGCCGGCTGATCGGGCTGCATCTGGAAGATTCCTTCGCCGCGGTCAAACAATTCGACAAAGCATCGGTGATCGGCGAGGAACTGTTGCGACGCTATCCAGGCGATCCGGAAATTCTGTTTCAAGTCTCGCGTCTCCACGCGGATCGTTCTTATCAACTCATGACCGATCTCGTTCGCTCCGCGCCAAACTCGCCCTGGATGCATTACGCGAACGCCCAAGTGCAGGAAAGCCTCCAACATTACGACGCGGCGATTCAGGAATACGAAAATGTAGTGAAGGCCGAGCCTGGATTGGCCAGTGTCCACTACCGGCTGGGCCTGGTGACGCTACTCGCTTCCACGGATCCAGAGTCCATTCAAAAAGCCAAGCACGCGTTCGAGCAGGAACTTGCGCTTTCGCCGCGCAATGCCGACGCACTTTACGAACTCGGCGAAATCGATCGGGAACAAGGCCGATACGAGACAGCGCGCGATTATTTCACGCGCGCCATCGCCGAACATCCGGAATTCGTGGAAGCTCGTATCGCGCTGGGACGAACGTTACTAAAGCTCGGCAAAGCCTCCGACGCTTTGCCTCACCTTCAGGAAGCGGCGCGCTTGGACCCATCCAACAAGGTTCCGCATTTTTTGCTTGCCAAAGCCTACGAAGCCGTAGGCGATTCCGCCGGGTCGCGGAATGAGTTAGACAGCTACCGTAAGCTGCAGCAGGAAGGAGCGCTGGCGCGCGTTCGTACCGCCGGAGCGCCTACTGCGCAACAAATCGATCATTAACTTCAGGGGAGATCAAAATGAACAAGAAGCTTACGCAGTCCATCGCTCTGTTGTTGTTCGCGACACTCGCGATTCCTGTCGCCGTGATGGCGCAGGCGACGTTCGGGAATATCACCGGCACGGTGACAGACGTGTCGGGAGCCATCGTCCCGAATACACCAGTGACGATTCGCGATTTGGAGCGCGGCGTCGTTGTCGAAACCAAAACGAATAATGATGGTAACTATACGCAAACGCATCTGCTCGCCGGGCGCTACGAGGTGAGCATCAAAGCGGCGGGATTCGCTCCGTTTACCGCCAATAGTGTCGTGCAGGTGGATACCACCACGCGCGTCGACGCGCAGTTGACGGTGGGGCAGGCGGTGGATACCGTCACCATCACGGACGAAACGCCGCTGCTCAAAACCGACCGCGCCGACGTCAGCACCACGCTCACGTCCAGCGAACTCGGCAAGCTGCCCATCCTGGATCGCAACATTACTTCACTCCTGGTCGCCCTGCCTGGCGCGGGACGCGGTCCACAATCGGCCTCGGGAACATCCAGCGCCGAGAATCAGCAGGCGGATCAGCAAACGCCCGTGAACGGGCAGATGGCCTATTCGAACGGCTTCCTGCTGGATGGCACCGAGAATCACAGCAACATCCTGGGACTTGCTGTGATCAATCCGAACCCGGATGTGCTTGAAGAGTTCAAAGTCACCTCCAGCAACTACGACGCACAGTTCGGCAACGTCTCGGGAGCGCTGCTGCAAGCGACCACGAAATCCGGTACCAACCAGATCCACGGATCGGCCTTCGAGTATCTGCGCAACGATTTCTTCAACGCGGCTGACCCGTTCAGCGGCATCAATCCCCCCATCCGTTGGAATCAGTTCGGCGGATCCGTTGGCGGCGCCATTATCAAGAACAAGTTGTTCGGATTTTTCGGCTACCAGGGTACGCGCCGCAGCATCGGCGGATCCGAAATCACCACCGTCCCGACAGCGGATGAACGCAACGGCAACCTCACCGCGCTGTTGGGCAATTACATTTGCGCCGACGGTTCCACTTCCGCCACGCCGTGTGCCAAAGGCGTCATGGTTCCGACCACCGACGGCCGCACCGTCCCGGCACAAGCGGGAATGGTGTTCGATCCAGCCACGGGCAATTCCAGCGGCGCCGGACGCGAAGCGTTCTCCACCAACGGACAAGTGAACGTGTTCACACCCGCACCCGCCATGGTGAAGTTGCTCGGCAATCTTCCGCTGCCCAACTTCGGCGCGCCGGGCCAGAATTTCAACAACTACGCCACTATCGTGAAAGAAACCTCGGACGCCGATCAGTACGACGGCCGCGTGGATTACAACATTTCGGAAAAGCATCACTTCTTCGGCCGCTACAGCCTGGCCGATTTCACGCTCAACGGGGGCGCCGCCTTCGGCAATGAAGCCGGCGGACCTACGCCTCTGGGCTTCGCGGGGATTTCACATGCGCGCAATCAAAGCCTGGCTTTGGGATACACGTACTCCATCACACCCACTCTGGTGGCGGATTTCCGCTTCGGATTCTATCGCTACCGGCCGCACAACACGCCGAACGGCGCTGGAACCACTCCCGCGCTGGATGCCGGCTTGCTCGGACTGAATCGCGCGGGCGACGCAACCACCACCGGGATGCCGGCTTTCTATGTGAACGGCGACGGCGGATTCAACTTCGGCTACTCGCTCGGCGTCAACGGCTGCAACTGTCCGCTGAGTGAAACAGAAAACCAATTCCAATGGGTGAGCAATTTCACGAAGCAATGGGGCAACCACACTATCACGTGGGGCGCGGATATCCGGCGCGCGCAGCAGAAGCGCATCGACAGCAGCACGCACCGCTCGGGCGAAGTCACCTTCACCGATCCCACCACGGGAGACTCCGCCGTAGACACGATCGCGAACGGCAACGCCACAACAGGCGCGGCGGTCGCGTCGTTCCTGCTTGGGCAACCTTCCAGCTTCGTCCAGCAGTTCACCGGCTCCGGATACTATCCCAGCCTGCGCCAAACGCGCCTGTTCTTCTTCGCGCAGGACGAATGGCGCGTCACTCCCAAGCTCACGCTGACTTACGGATTGCGCTACGAAAATTATCTGCCGCAAACCGGCACGCAACCCGGCAGCGCCGCGACGTTCGATCCAACCAACGGCGACGTAGTCGTGGCCGGCATCGGATCCGTTCCGCGCAACATGGGCATCAAAGCGTATAATCTCGGCTTCGCGCCGCGCCTTGGCGTCGCGTATCAGCTGACGTCCAAGACCGTCATTCGCTCCGGCTATGGCCGCGGATTTAACGCCGCCGGCGTGGGCGCCGTTTTCGCGCAAAATCCGGAACTCGATCCGCCGGTGCAGTTCGTCCAGAATTTGAATCCGGCGAATCCGTACACCACCGCGATTCCGACATTCCTTTCGAGCGGCCCGCCCGCTCCCGCGCGGCCACCCGTCGGATCCACCGGCCGTTATCCGCTGCCCAATGGAATTTCGGTGTACTTTTTCTTCGACACCCCGGATGCTTATCGCATCCCGCTGGCGGATTTCTATAACTTCTCCATCCAGCACGAAATCAAACCGTCGCTCACGGTGGAAGCCGCTTACGTCGGCAACGTCGGCCGGCATCTTTTCTTGAACGAGAATCGCAACCAGGCGATCCCTGGACCGGGCGATTACGATCCGCGCCGGCCGTTCTTTAAATACGGCGACACGCAGGCCATCTATGACGTTTGCAATTGCGACAACTCCGACTACAACAGCCTCCAGTTGAAAGTGCAAAAGCGCGTCACCAAAGGCCTGGATTTCATCGCTGCCTACACCTGGTCGAAAGCGCTCGACAACGGCGAGGGCGGCTATGGATTCTCGAATAATTACGATGTCCGCAACGACCATGGTCCTGCCAGCTTTGATCGCACGAACGCTTTCACGCTCATCCATAATTGGGAGCTGCCGTTCGGCAAGGGCCGTGCCTATATGAACAACGCGAGCAAAGCGGTGGATGCCATCGCGGGAGGCTGGCGCTTCAGCGGCATCACGACGCTCTATTCGGGCATCGCGTTCACGCCGACTATCTCGAACGCGCCTTCCGTGAACGCCGATTTCAACTATTTCCGCCCGGATGTCATCGGTAATCCGAACGTGTCGAATCCGAACGCATCGGAATGGTTCAATCCCAATGCGTACACCGCGCCACAACAGCCGTATCGGCAAGGCAATGCAGGCAAAGGCACGCTTCGTGGGCCAGGCTTGGCCGTGCTGAACCTGTCACTTTCAAAAGAGTTCACGCTGGCGGAGGCCAAAACACTGGAATTCCGCTGGGAGAATTTCAACGCGCTCAACCACGTGAATCTCGGCACACCAAACAGCACAGTGGACGTCTCAGGCGCCGGACAAATCACCAACACGGCGAATCCGATGCGGCAAATGCAGCTAGGCTTGCATTTCCGGTTTTAACGTAGCGCACGCAATCGTGCGAATACAAAGCTGCAAGAAGGCGTCCCCATGAGTGGGGACGCTGCACGCAGGAGTGCGTGCGCTACAGGAACAGCAGCAAATCCAGGCTAAACGTCACGCGCATCGCCTCAATCGGGGCGGTGCGCATCGGCCGATAGATCGAAACCAGCAAATCTCTCACCGAGTCGGCGTCCAAGTCCGCGGAAGTCGTGACGCGCCGGCGATCCGCCGGCTTGAACAAATCCGAGAATACCGAAACGGTGCGCTCAACCCGATCGCGCCCGGCGCCGCGCAGCTCGATCAAATCCTCCGGCGCTGGAACCGCCACCAACAAACGGCCATCCGGCCGCAACACCCGCCGAAATTCAGCCGGGTTCATGCGCGCCGTGATGGAAAGTACGGCGGAAAACGATCGTTCCGCGAACGGCACCAATCGATCGGCATTCGCCGCAATCCACTCGCATCCCGGATACCGGCGCGCCGCCGCATCCACCGCAGCGGTTGAGATATCGATACCGTGCGCCTGAAAGCCCCTCTCGT
>DATGIH010000402.1:0-2215 GCA_035295865.1 Bryobacteraceae bacterium | reverse complement strand
CGAGCTACCCAGTCTGCATTTGGCGCGCAAGGCGGTGAACCTGCTGGATCAACTCGGATTTCCGAAAGAGCGCTTCCAAATCATGGTTAATCGCGTCAACCGGCGCGACGACATCGGAGGATCCGATATCGAGAAGCTGTTCAACTGCTCGGTGAATTCGCGCATCCCGAACGATTATTTCTCGCTGCACCGCGCCGTGACGTTGGGGCAGCCCGTGGATGGGCACGGCGAACTTGGAAAAGCCATCGAAGGCCTCGCTGGCCGGCTTGCGGGAGTTTCCAGCCCGGACAAGAAACGGATCGGGCTTTCCGATTCGAGAGCGGTACTTTCGACAGTTCAATAAAGAGATCTCATGTTTCCGAACCTTGAAACCAAATCATCGACGCCGCAAGTAAGTTGGGAGCAGCGCCTGCTGAAGAACGGCGGCAAGTCCAAAGGCGCGCTCAAGCCCGAGTACCAGGAACTGAAGTTCACCCTGCATCGCAAGCTGGTGGACAAGATCAATCTGGAAGCGCTCGCCACCATCGATAACCAGCGCGTGCGCAGCGAGGTCCGCCAGGCGCTAATCTCTCTCATCGATTCCGAGCCGACGCTGCTGAGTTCCCTTGAAAAACAGCAGATCTGCGACGAAGTCCTGGACGAGGTATTTGGACTCGGCCCGCTCGAGCCGTTGCTGCAGGATCCCACCATCTCCGACATTCTCGTCAACACGCATCGGCATGTTTATGTAGAACGAAAGGGTCTGTTGGAACTGACCTCGGTCAATTTCCGCGATACCCAACATCTGCTGCGGATCATCGACAAAATCGTCTCTCAGGTAGGGCGCCGCGTGGATGAATCGACGCCCATGGTCGACGCGCGCTTGAGCGATGGATCGCGCGTAAACGCGATCATTCCCCCGCTCGCGGTGGACGGGCCCATCCTCTCGATTCGCCGTTTCAGCACCGACAAATTGATGCCGGCGGACCTGGTGGATCGTCTGGCCATGACGCCGGGCATGATGGAACTTCTGGAAGCAGCCGTGAAGGCGAAGCTGAACATCATTATCGCCGGAGGAACCGGCGCCGGTAAAACAACGCTTTTAAACGCGCTTTCCGCTTTCATTTCGCCCAAAGAGCGCATCGTGACCATCGAAGACGCGGCCGAGTTGCAGTTGAAGCAGCCGCACGTGGTTCGGCTGGAAACGCGCCCGCCCAACCTCGAAGGAAACGGCGCGGTCCGGCAGCGCGAGCTCTTGGTGAACAGTTTGCGTATGCGCCCCGACCGCATTGTGGTCGGCGAAGTCCGCGGCGAAGAAGCTCTGGATATGTTGCAGGCCATGAACACCGGCCACGATGGATCGCTCACTACCGTTCACGCCAACATCCCGCGTGACGGTGTGTCGCGTTTGGAAGTCATGGTCGCGTTGGCCAATTCGAATATGCAGTTGACATCGATCCGGCAGCAAATTGCCAGCGCGGTCCATCTCCTGGTGCAGGCTTCGCGCCAAAGCGACGGGTCACGCCGCGTGGTCAATCTGACGGAAGTGACCGGAATGGAAGGCGACGTAGTAACGCTCCAGGACATCTTCGTTTTTGAAAAGCGCGGACTGAATCCGGACGGGCGTGTGGTCGGCCGTTTCGCGGCCACTGGCATTCGTCCCAAGTTCTACGAGAAGCTGCTCGCCGCCGGCATCCGCTTGCGTGCGGATCTGTTTGACGAGGTGGTGGAGGTCTGAAGCCATGTTTGTCGTAATCGCCATCGCTGTTTGGGTCTGCGCACTGGTTATCTGGTGGGTCTGTTCGAATGCATTCCGCCATTCGGACATGGACAAACTCAAAAGCCGCCTGCTCGGAACCAACAAAGGCAAGAAGACCAAAACCCCGGGTCAGAATGCGGCCTTAATTACCGCTGAGGAAAAAGGCGGGCTGCTTGCCACGCGATTGTTTAAGCGGTATCAGCTCCAGACTAAATTTCAGGAAATGCTGGAGCAGGCTGGGATGCGTTGGAGTACGCACCGGTTAGTCAACACCTGCTTGATCGCGTGCGTGGCGGGCTGGGCGTTCGCATGGGTGATGTTACCGGCCCAACTGCAACGGTTCGCGTATCTGGTCGCCGTGGGAGCGGGCGCACTGCCGCTGCTCTTCGTCATGCGAAAACGCACGGCGCGTATGCGCAGGTTCGAAGAACTGTTTCCCGACAGTCTGGAGTTCGTGGCGCGTTCCATGCGCGCCGG
>DATGIH010000401.1:0-2465 GCA_035295865.1 Bryobacteraceae bacterium | reverse complement strand
GCTTCTCTCTGCAGTCCGGCGCTGCGGGATACTCGTTTACCGGGACGGCATACCGCACGGCGCTCTTTACGTTGATGACCGTGGTGGGGCTGGTGCTTTTGATTGCGTGCGTCAATATCGCCAATCTGCTTCTAGCGCGCGCGACATCGCGGCAGCGTGAGATTTCTATCCGGCTGGCTATCGGCGCCTCACGCATACGCGTGATCCGGCAATTGTTGACCGAAAGTCTGCTGCTCGCGTTGGCGGGCGCGATTTCCGGCTTGCTGTTTTCCGCATGGGGTTCGCGAATGTTGGTGCGGCTGATTTCGGTGAAGGGGAATACAGTGGACCTGGATTTGTCGCCCGACATTCGTGTGCTGCTCTTCACCCTGGGGATCGCGGTCGTCACCGGAGTGCTGTTCGGATTAGCGCCCGCCCTGCGCGCGACCGGGATCGGTCCGAATCAAGTGTTGAAGGAGCACGCGCGTGGAGCGGTGCAGGGTGGGGTGCGATTCACGCTTGGAAAAGCGCTGGTCACAACGCAGGTCGCTTTGTCGCTGTTGCTGTTGACGGCCGCGGGACTCTTCCTTGGGACGCTGCGTAACTTCCTAACCGTGGATACCGGTTTCAACCCGCACCAGGTTTTGTTGCTGAAGACGTCC
This sequence comes from Bryobacteraceae bacterium, assembly GCA_035295865.1. Taxonomy (GTDB): domain Bacteria; phylum Acidobacteriota; class Terriglobia; order Bryobacterales; family Bryobacteraceae; genus Palsa-89. The sequence continues at coordinate 1,824 of DATGIH010000401.1, read as the reverse complement.
GTGCCCGCGGAGCGGCTTCCTGTGGCGCTCCGCACTCCTCTATTCAATAGGATTCTGGCGGAACTTCGAAATCTTCCGAACGTCCGATCGGCGTCCAGTTCCTGGCTGACACCAGTGGGACGCGCTACCTGGAATCAGGATGCACGTCCGGAAGGCTATCAGCAGCAGGGCGGCGAAGAAGACGTTCTGGTTTATTTGAACAAGGTTTCGCCTGGTTATTTCAAGACCCTGGAGATCCCTCTGCTGATGGGCCGGGATTTTTCCGAGCACGACACCGCCGGCGCGACTCCCGCCATGGTGGTGGGAGAAGAAACAGCGCGGCATTTTTGGGGGAATCAGAATCCCATCGGGAAAACCATAACGCTGGAGGGACCCGGCAACAACATTATGTATCACGTGATTGGCGTTGTGAAAAACGTAAAGTACGAGGAGCTGAATGAGCCGGTTTATAAGACCGGATTCCTGGCTTCCACACAGGACGCCGAGCCCGCGCCAAACGCGGCTTTTGAAATACGCTTTGAGGGTCCGGCGGACGCGTTAATCTCATCGTTGCGGCCGGTGATCGGAGCGATTAACAAAGACGCTTCGCTGGAATTCAGAACGCTGGATGCACAGATCGCGGATTCGCTGGTGCAACCGCGATTGGTTGCGCTGCTGTCGTCTTTCTTTGGAGCGCTGGCGCTTCTGCTGGCGACGATCGGGCTCTACGGAGTGATTTCCTATGCGGCGGCGCGGCGCCGTGGGGAAATCGGAATTCGGATGGCTCTCGGCGCGGCGGAAGGAGAAGTGACGTGGTTGATCCTGCGCGACGTCGCTTTGATTCTGGTTGTTGGAACGGTGGTGGGTGCGGGAGTTTCGCTGGCGGCCGGGCGATTTATCAAGAGCTTGCTTTTTGGGCTGGAAGCTACCAATCCCGCGACTCTGGCACTCGCCGCGGCCCTGCTGTGCACGGCGGCGATGCTGGCTGCCTATGTTCCGGCGCGGCGTGCGTCAAAAATGGATCCGATGACGGCGCTTCGCGAAGAATAAAAAAAGACTGCGCCGCTGAGCGAACGTGGCTGGCGGCGCAGTTGTGCGTGCGGGAAGAAATTTAGTGACCCGGATGTCCGCCGGGGCCGCCCGGTCCGCCACCGAATCCGGCCAGGTAGACATGGGTCACACCGGTGGCCGTGTCGAATGTCTCCAGCGACGTCCGAAGACCGCAGGGCGTACCGGAAGTCGTGGTTACCGAAACGATACCGACAACTTCGGCGCGCGTTCCCGTGCCTCCGGTTTTCGCGAACGGGAGAGTCGCCGAGAAGATTTCACCGCTTGCGACCGTGAAGCTGGTGGCGGCGCCTAACGCTGCGCCGGAAGCCGAGGTGAACGAGATGGATCCGGTGCAGGATGCGGCGGTTCCGCTGGATGACGCGGAGGCGCTGTTGAGGACGTTGATCTGCAGAGTTTCGCTGGACGCGAGGCCGATCGGCGGGTAATCGAAACTGTGCGTGGCTGAACTGCTAGTGGTTTGCGCGGACGCCGAGGATGCGAGCAAAGCCGCAACTGCCGCCAGCGGTAGGGCGCATTTTCGAAAGAGCATTCTATTTGTCTCCTGATTGTGATCTCGCGGGCGCTCCGTGGATCGCCCGGTTTCAATACTGCTAGACGATTGCTCATTGCCCGCCGTTGCCGCCGCGCCGCAGGCTTTACAAGTCTTAACTTATAGCCCGGCCGAAGTTTAAAACATTTTGCTACGAAATGTTTAATGCACTTTTCATCGTTTGTGTACACGCCTGACATGGGTCGCCGTTTACATTTGGCTCGTGGGGCTGACACGCCGGGGGT
>DATGIH010000400.1:0-17621 GCA_035295865.1 Bryobacteraceae bacterium | reverse complement strand
TTTCAGGAACCGCTTTCCGGAGAGTTCCGGCGGACGTTTGAAGAGCACAATCTGGGTCTCCCGCTGGATGTTGCCCTGCAGAAGCTAGCCAAACGGGTGCCCTCGCTCGACGTGCACTTCTTCGTTTCAGCCGTGTTGCTGCAGAAGCGTACCGGTGGAAACCTGGCCGAGATCCTGGACAAACTCGCGTATGTCATCCGCGAACGCTTTAAGCTGCGCGGAAAAATCCGGGCCATTAGCGCTCACGGGCGCATGACGGGCGCTGCCTTGAGCTGCATCCCGGTGGGCGTCGCGGTGATCATGTTTTACGTCAATCCCGATTACGTCCGATTCTTCTTCCTGGATGACGTCGGGAATATCATGCTGGGCGCCGCGATCGTATTGCAGCTGGTTGGCTACGCGATTATGCGGCAGATCGTGAAGATCGAGGTTTAACCCATGACGATCCTTATTAGCTTCCTTCTTTTCGTGCTTCTGGCGGGCGGACTCTCGGTCCTCGGAATGAAGCTATGGGTGAAGCCCAAGGAAGCCATGGAACGCGTGGCGGGTACCGGCATTGGCCATCACGAAGTTACACCCCGGCATCCAAGTCTGGTCTTCCACGATATCGTCAAGCGCTTAGGAAACCTGGTGCCCGCTTCACCGAAAGACGTCACCGTGATGCAGCGGCGGCTCATCCGGGCGGGCTATCGCAACCAAAACGCATTGAAGATCCTGTATGGCGCCAAGGCACTGTTCGGAGTCTTGATTCCGGTGATCACCGGCATCGCGCTCCTGAACTCCAACATGGACTCCAGCAATAAGTTCGCGGCCATGGTGGCGGCGGTTGCCATCGGCTTTTTCGGTCCCAACGAATACGTGCGGATGGTCGCCAAGAAGCGGCAGAAGCAGATCCACCGGGGATTGGCCAATGCGCTCGACCTCTTAGTGGTTTGCGTGGAATCCGGTCTCGGACTCGATCAGGCAATTTTGCAAGTGGCCAAAGAGCTCGAACACGCGCATCCGGAAATCACCGAAGAGCTGGCCATTGTAAACCTGGAATTAAAGGCAGGAAAACGCCGCGCCGAGGCTTTGCGCAACCTGGCGGATCGAACGGCGGTGGAAGATCTCAAGAAACTGGTGGCCGTTTTGATTCAGGCCGACCGGTTTGGCACCGGGGTGGCTCAAAGCTTGCGTGCGCACTCCGATTATATGCGGGTGCAGGCGCGCCAAATCGCCGAGGAGAAGGCCGCGAAATTGGGCGTCAAGTTGGTTTTTCCGATTTTCTTTTGCATTCTGCCCTCTTTGTTCGTTGTGACAGTTGGGCCGGTGGTAATGCGCATTATACGGCAGTTGCTGCCGATGATGAACAACGTATAGGAGAGAGAATTTATTTTCGCCGGAAAGGAGAGAAACGATGGATAGCTCGATGATCCGCATCGTTTGCGCTGTGCTCGCAGTCCTGTTCTTGGGGCTGATCGTGCTGCGCCGCAAGAAGACCCCGGAATAAGACAACGAGCGCTTAGCGAACGGCGCGCGCCGCAAAGCAACTGATGCTGGGCGCCGCGCTCCGTCGTTGCGCGAGTTGATCACCGGGTGAGTTGGTTTGCATGAGTTGGTTGTAAAGCGAGGAAGTCGCAAAGTCAAAGCGCGGAAAGTACCCGCCCCCGCGCTGGTTGAAACGAATGTGGGCGGTGAGATCCGGAAATTTGTTTTCAGGGAGTTAATTGTTTATGCTCAGCAAGTCTTATTGGTGGAAGAGCACTTTGATCGCGGCCTTTGCCGCGGCGGCATGGGGCGCAACCTTTGGCACCGTCGTACCGATCGGAGGGCAAGCCTCGGGTCTGGCGCTCGACAACCAGCGAGGCGTTCTCTACATCGCGAATTTCACGGCGAATCGCATTGAAGTCATGTCACTCGCCAACAACGCGATTCAGAAGTCGATTAACGTGGCAGCTCAACCCAGCTCGCTCGCCCTTTCGCCGGACGCCCATTACCTGGTCATCACCCATTTCGGGAACGCGGCCCCGCCGGCCTCATCGACGAATGCCGTGACGGTGATTGATCTCACCACCTCCGGAAAACAAACTTTCGCCCTGGGCAGTCCGCCGCTCGGCGTGGCTTTCGGCATTGACGGCCTGGCGTTGTTAGTCACGACCACCGACTTCCTGCTGCTCGACCCGACCTCGGGAACGACCCAGGAGCTCTCGACGATCGCGGGCGTAGTGGCCAAGACTTTGCCGCAGCCACCTGCCAGTTTCCCGCCGAATATCGTCGCGGCCACGGTGGGCGCATCCGCCGACGGTACGGTCATCTATGGATTTAGCGATTCCTTGTTGTTCCGCTACGACGTCGCCAGCCAGACCCTTAGCTCCGGCCTGTACACATCCAGCCCGACCCTTGGGCCGCGTGCCATCAGCGTCAGCAACGATGGAAGCTATTTTACGGCCGGCTGGACGCTCAAAGACAGCCAGTTCTATAACATTTCCCAGTATGCCAACGTGTCCGGTGCTCTGAATGTCGGCACCACCGCCATTGACTCCGTGCGCAAGTTCATCTATTCTCAGATCCCGCCTCCGGGAACGCTTCCGGCGCCGACCATGCAGGTTGTGGATGCCGACAACCTGACTGTGCGCAATACCATCAACCTGCCTGAAAACTTCGCGGGCAACAGCGTATTGTCGGTGGACGGCTCCATCATGTACGGGATTTCCGACAGCGGTGTGATGGTGTTGCCGGTTGGCGCGCTGAACAAAGCTCGTCAAGTGGTGGCGACCCAAGAAGACATGGTATTCCGCGGCAATTTCTGCGATCGCAACGTTGCGACGCAGAGCCTGACTGTCAAAGACCCGAGTGGCGCTCACACACCTTTCGTGATTACGAGCGACACCATCGGCTTGAATGTCAGCCAGAACTCCGGTGTAACGCCCGCGACGATCACAGTGACCGTCGATCCCAACGTATTTCAGAATCAACAGGGCACGGTAACCGGACATCTGCAGATCCAATCCGCCGCCGCAGTGAATGTTCCGCCCGCCGTGCGCGTGTTGATCAATTCGCGGCAACCCGATCAGCGCGGCAGCTTCGTAAACATTCCAGGTACGCTGGTTGACCTGCTCGCCGATCCGAATATCAACCGGGCTCGTTATTACGTGCTCCGCCAGGACATGAATCGAGTGCTGGTGTTCAATTCCAAGAACAATACGCAAATCGCAACTCTGCGGACTGGGAATACGCCCAAAGGAATGGCCATTACGTTCGACCAGCGCTACCTGCTGGTGGGTTGCGACAATTCCCATTACCTGAACGTCTTCGACCTGGAAACGCTGCAGGCGGTCACTCCGGTGCGGATGTTTAACGGCGACTATGTTCAATCGGTTGCTTCGTCCTCCAATGCGATCCTGGCCGTCACACGTGATGCAGGCGGCGGAGACCCGAGTATTCACCGCATCGATTTGAACACGTATTCCAGTTCCAAATTGCCGAGCCTTGGTGTGTACACCAATAAAGTTGCCCTGAACTCCGTGTTGACGGCTTCCTCAAACGGCTCTTCCATTTTCTTGGCGGGCGCGGATGGAAGTACCATGCTGTACGACGCCGTGAGCGACACATTCACGGTATCGCGCCAGGACTTCAAGACGCTTTCGGGAGCCTACGCCGCTTCCAACTTCAACTACTACGTGGTGGGGAATAATCTACTCGATTCCTCGCTGGTACCGGTCACACAGTTTGAAGCCGGCACCGGATCCGCATCCGGCTTCGCTTTCGTGGATGCTGCCGCGTTTCGCACGACAACTCCCAGCGCCACGGCGTCCGGTGTTCAGAGCACTTCCCCTGGCGTGATTGAACGGTTGGATCTGGCGAATGTCAGCAACACGGCGAGCTTGGCCACACTCATGGTCGAAGCGCCTCTGGTTGGTTCTTCGAGTGCCGCTTTCACCCGCACCCTGGCGCCGTTAGCGGACCAAAGCGGGTTGGTGAATTTGACTATCTCCGGTGTCACGGTTCTGCCGCCCGACTACGATGCCTCGGTGGCTCCGCCCCAGATCAACAAAGTTGTGAACGCCGCCGACCTTTCCGCCAATATCGCCCCCGGCGGTTTGATCACCCTGTTTGGGACACAGCTGAGTCCCACCAATCAGGCCAGCGCCGAAATCCCGCTGCCCACCGCTCTCGCGAACAGTTGCCTGACCGTCAACGGTCTCCCGATGCCGATTCTGTTTGTTTCGCCCAACCAGGTGAACGCACAGATGCCGTTTGAAGCCGTCGGCAACGTCACACTCGCGCTTGCGACTCCGGGCGGAACCAGCGACAATTACAACTTAACGGTTCAGGCCAACGCTCCGAGCATCTTCCGCGTACCCGCGCCGAACGACGCCAGCGTTCCCACGGTGTTTCGGAACGACGATAGTCAACTCGTCACCGATTCTCATCCGATCCACCGCAAAGCCAATGAAGCCCTGGTGATCTACACCACGGGATTGGGCGCCACCTCGCCGGCCGTGCCGAGCGGAATGCCTGCCCCGAAGAGCCCGCTCGCGGTTGCGCTCACCGCGCCCACCGTTACTCTGGGCGGCGTTGCACTTCCGGTGCTGTACTACGGCCTAGCCCCTGGCGAAGTCGGCGTATATCAAATCAATGTCTCGGTGCCCGCCGGCGTTCCGGTTGGATTGTCCGAAAAACTGGTCATCACGCAAGGGGCGGGCACGACTTCGATCGGCCTCCGCGTGGTGGACTAAGCCGCAACGATCGCTAGAATCTCGAACCTGTGGACTAGAATGAGGAAAAAGATGAAACATTTTCTGCCCTTCACGTTTTTGACGCTCTTGGCCACCGTGCCGGTTGCGTTCGCTCAGAATTGGGAAGTGGGTGTCGGCGGCGGCGGTAATTTCTATACGTCGCAGACGTTCACTAATCCGGCCGGCAATGCCAACGCCAAGCTGGCCAGCGGTTTCATCGTCAGCGCGTGGCTGGATAACAATTCCAGCGGCGCGTTTGGCGGCGAGCTCCGTTATGACTACGAACATTCCGACTTAAAACTGTCCTCAGGCGGCACCAGCACCAACTTCGGCGGGGCCATGACCAACTCCATCCACTACGACGCCGTGCTGCACTTTGCCCCGCGTGAATCGCGCGTGGTTCCCTATATCACGGGCGGTGTCGGAATCAAAGATTACTCCGGCACGGGCAAAGAGCAGGTCTTCCAGCCGCTCTCCGATGTCGCGCTACTCACCAAAACCAGCCAGTTCAAGCCGCTGGTGGTGGTTGGCGGCGGGCTCAAGTTCCAAGTAGCGAGCAACGTCACTTTCCGCGTAGAGGTTCACGATTTCCTGACTCCCTTCCCGGATAAGGTCATCGCACCGGCGCTCGGTTCTAAGGTCGGAGGATGGCTTTCCGACTTCACCGCGATGGCAGGCATCAGCTTCAGTTTCTAGAGAACGTAAATTCGTCTGATCGCTGCCCGCGGCGCTGCATCCAGAGCCTCGCGGGCAGCAATGTTTAAACGGAAATGAGCAACGCAGCCAGCGTAACCACCATCCTGATGGCCATGATGGGCCTGTACGTGATCTTTACCAGAGTCAAAAACTGGCTGGAGAGCAACGTCCCGCTGTACTTCTACATTTTCCTCATCATCTACATGCGGGCAATTGACGGGGATGTCCCGCTTTGGCTCAGCCTGGCCGGTCTCGGTTGTGCCCTGATTCTGCGCTTCGAATTCATGAACGAAATCTTCATCAAGATCGTGAAGTTCGCCGAATTCGGAGTCATCATTGCGATCAGCTACCTGTGCGTGAACATGGTCTGGCAGCTCTGAGAATCTATTTTTCCACCGGCAATCCCGAATTCTGATACGCCTTCCATCCGCCATCGAGCGAGATGACATTGGAGTATCCCATCAAACGGAGCGCGTCACCCGCCAGCGCTGAACGAAAACCCCCGCCGCAATACAACACAAGCTTCGTGCTCTTATCCGGCACTTTGGTCTCGATATCCCGTTCGATAATTCCCTTCCCCAAGTGAACGGAGCCTGCCGCGTGCCCGGCCGCCCACTCGCTCTCCTCGCGAACATCAATCAACAAATGGGAATCGTGGGAAGCTACCATCTGCTTGTAGCGCTCGATATCGATTTCCTGAACACGCGATTTCGCATCGTTCACTAACGCTAGAAAAGCGGGATTGTGCGCCTTGGGTGCATTCATGATCCACTCACTCTCTCGATCCGCGCGCCGACGCGCGCAAGTTTTTCTTCGATTTTCTCATAGCCCCGGTCAATGTGATAGACGCGATCCACCACCGTTTCTCCGTGGGCGACCAGGCCGGCGAGCACCAACGACGCACTGGCGCGCAGGTCGGAGGCGATCACTTGCGCGCCGGTTAACTCCGACACCCCAGCGACGATCGCCTGCCGTCCTTCTACCCGGATGTTCGCCCCCATGCGCCCAAGCTCCTGCGTGTGCATGAACCGGTTTTCGAAAATCGTCTCGGTAACAAACGAAATTCCTTCGGCCAAACTCAGCATGGCCATGAACTGCGCTTGCAGATCTGTGGCGAATCCCGGGTATTCTTCGGTGGTAATGTCGGTGGCGCGCAGGCGGCTGGCAGCGCTCACACGCAGCGCCGCGGAACCAACCGGGGACACATCGGCTCCGGCTTGCCGAAGCTTCAAAGCCAGTGCGTCCAGATGTCCGGGAACACAATTCTCAATCACCAAGTCGCCGCGCGTCATCGCACCGGCAATCAAGAATGTTCCCGCTTCGATACGGTCCGCAATAATCGTGTGCTCCGCGCCGTGCAGACGGTCCACACCCTCCACGCGGATGGTGGAAGTTCCTGCGCCTTCGATGCGCGCTCCCATCTTGTTTAGCAGCGCAGCCAAGTCCTGAACTTCCGGTTCCCGCGCCGCATTACCGATCACCGTTTCACCGCTCGCCAAAACCGCGGCCATCAGTACATCCTCTGTGCCCGTCACAGTGATGCGATCGAACTGGACTTGCGCTCCTTTCAACCCGTGCGGAGCGAGCGCTTCCACGTATCCGTGCGACTGACGGATCTCAGCGCCCAGTTGTTCGAGCGCCAGAACATGCAGATTGATGGGCCGCGCTCCAATCGCGCAGCCTCCCGGCATCGAAACCCGCGCTCTTCCCGTGCGCGCCACCAGCGGGCCCAGAACTAAACTTGACGCGCGCATGGTCTTTACCAGATCGTAGGGCGCTTCCGGCCGCTCTAACGCCGCGGCATGCACGGTAACCAGCTCGCCATCCACGTCCAGGCGCGCGCCGGTGTGTTCCAGCAACTGCATCATGGTGCGGATGTCGCGCACGGGCGGAATGCGGCTGAGCGTGACGCGATCTTCCGTCAACAAACATGCAGCCAGCGCGGGCAGCGCGGAGTTCTTTGAGCCGCTGATCTGGATGCTACCGTTGAGCGGCGCACCCCCGTGAATACGGAACTTGTCCATTTTTATTTCTTCACCGCCTCCGAAACGTGACCGCCCGCCGCGGCGAGTTTTGCCTCGGCCCCGGGGCGGTCGAGGGCCAGCTTGCCCATGACAATCGCAGTTTTCACACTGCCGCCCGCTTCCGTCAACAACTCGCGGCCGCGCTCCGCGTTCACACCGAGAGACGCAGCGATAATTCGCGCAGCGCGATCCGCCAGTTTTTGATTGCGCGGCGTCACGTTCACCATCAGATTGCCGTAGACGTAGCCGAGCCGGATCATCACTGCCGTACTGATCATGTTCAACACCAGCTTAGTGGCCGTGCCCGCTTTCAAACGCGTGGATCCAGCGATCACTTCCGGCCCACAGAGGGGCGTAATCGCAATGTCCACAGTGCGCGAAAGCTCCGAATCCGGCGTACAACTGATTCCGATCGTCAGCGCGCCCAACGATCGCGCCAACGCCACGGCCCCGAGCACGTACGGCGTTCTTCCACTCGCGGCGATTCCTACCAGAACATCCTGCGCTGAAAATCCGCGCGCCGCCAGATCGCTCTTTCCCGTCTGCGGATCGTCCTCGGTAGCTTCAGTCGCTCTCACCAGGGCCGCATCTCCCCCGGCAATCACACCCTGCACCAGATCCGGCGGGACGTTGAAAGTCGGGGGACACTCGGCAGCGTCCAAAACGCCCAGGCGTCCGCTGGTTCCGGCGCCGATGTAGAACAATCGCCCACCCATTCGGATCGCATCCGCAGTCCGGTCCACGGCCTGGGCGATGTGGGGAATCTCCGCAGTGACCGCGGTGACGGCCTTTTGATCCTCCCCATGCATGAGCCGAAGGATCTCGGCAGTTGGGCGAGTGTCGATGTCCCGGGTGGCGGGATTGACTTGCTCGGTGAGGAGAGCTGCAAAGTCCATGAATATTCTTTAACTATCGGGTGAGCATCCGGAAACGAAAAAAGCGCCGGAGGGGACACCCTCGCGGCGCTCTGTATCGTTGATTCCCGTAGGTGAGTTAGACGCTGAACGAACTTCCACACCCGCAAGTGTTCTTTACATTGGGGTTATTGAACTTAAAGCCGGACCCTTCCAGCGTTTCCACATAGTCCACCTGGACTCCATCCAGATAGAGCAAGCTAGCCTGATCGATGAAGACCTTGAGTCCATCGAAGTTGTAGGTTTTATCCAGCATATTCGGCGTGTTTTCAAAGGCCATCGAGTAGCTGAATCCCGAACAGCCGCCACCCACGACCGCAATTCGCAGTCCGGTGGGCTTGGGGTCCTGCGTATCCAGGATCTCTCTCACCTTGGAAACTGCCGTTTCAGTCAATTGCACCATAGCGTTAAAATCCTCTCCTCACGGAACTTTGGCCCAAATCCAATTATCACCCGAAGGCCATCGGCTGGCAAGTGCTACAAGCGTCCCAGGGAGGATGACAACTGCTGAACCTGCCTTTTGGATGCTAAACTCGCGCATAGGGATGCGGCCAGCGGCCAGGAACTTCAAAATTCGCCCCCAACCGGTTGCAACCGCACGCGGTTGGGCCACGTCTTGCTTGATGTATGAAGGGTTTCGCGGATGTACTCACCTTTCCGGCGGCGGCCAGCGGACCCGCTTTCAGCGAACCGCGGGTCAAGAGTAGAGTGGACCACCGGAATACTGAAGAAGCAGCGTTGGTGCGCCGTGTTCAGGCCCAGGACGAACTTGCGTTCCGCGAGATCGTAGAGCGGTACCAAGCAAAAATCTTCTCGATCATCTTTGGCATTTTGCGCAATCATAACGATGCCGAAGATATCGCGCAGCAGGTTTTTTCAAAGATTTACTTCTCCATCAAGAACTTCGATTTTCGTAGTTCGCTGCTGACCTGGATTTATAAGATCACCGTCAATGAGTGCTACGATTATCTGCGCAAGAAGCGCGTCCGGAAACTGGTTTACGAAAGCGATTTTTCCGAAGAGGATGCCCAGCGGATGCAAAACACCGATACGGCGATCGATCAGCGGCCGGCGGTGGATACGCAACTGGCGCAGCGCGACCTCGTCGTCAAACTGCTCGGGAAGCTGTCCGAAGAAGATCGCAGTCTGTTGTTGCTGAAAGAAGTGGAAGGCCATTCGGTGGAAGAGTTGGCCGAAATGACCGGCATGAACGAAAATACGATCAAGGTGAAGTTGTTCCGCGCCCGTCAGAAGCTGGTGAAAGTTTCGCAGCGGCTGAAGCATGGGCCGGCATTGTGATACAACGTATCTTTGTTGTTGTGTAAGTGGAAAGCAAGCGGACCAAGAGATCCGTAGATCGAAGATTTAGCGGTTATTTAAGGGAAGAAGCTATGCATCGACCAATCAGGGAAAACCTCGAGGAATATCTGAAGGGTTCTACCCGGCAGGTTCCGCAAGAGTTTCATGAGCATCTCAAAACGTGCGGGGATTGCGCGCGCGAACTTCAGCAGTACCAGGCGCATGCGGCGATGCTGCAACTGCTCCGCTCAGATGTGGAAAAAGATCCGCGCGCGGGTTTCTATGCCCGCGTGATGGACCGGATCGAACAGGAAGGCCGGTCTTCCATCTGGACGATCCTGCTGCGGCCGACTTTCGGACGGCGTCTTGCCATGGCTTCCGCAGTGTTGGTAATGCTGCTCGGGACTTATTTCGTGACCTCGGAACAGTCGGAGCCCAGTATGGCCTCTACCGACGTAGTATTTACTGGCTCGCCCACGGCAGCCGATCAGGATAGTCTCCAGCAGCAACGCCAACGCGATGCAGTATTGGTAAATCTGGCCGCGTACCACGAATGAGCGGTATGCTCGCGGCTGACCGGAACTCCTGGCAAAATCCTCGCATCCTGGCTCTGCTGCTCCTGATTTTTCTGTGCGGGGCCCTAGCCGGGGCCCTCGCCATGCGGTCGAGCGTTCACGCCAAGCTTCACCAAAATTCCGCTGGCTATTGGAAAGACAGAAGTACGGAGTTGTTCTCGTACAGCAAGCTGAAAACAGAACTCAATCTTACCGCCGAGCAGTCCGAGCGTCTAAAAACAATTCTGGACGACTTTGTGAAGTATCACGAGGATCTGGAAAACCAGATCGAGGATGTGCGCGCCACGGGCAAGAATCGGATCGTCCAGATGCTCACGCCCGACCAACGGAAGAAGTTCGAGGCCCTCTGCAAACAGTTGCCGGCCAATTAACCAGTACTAGTAGCGAACATTCGGTATTATCCACCGGCAGCGACCAGTCGTTCTCGCTGGACTTGAATGGCGATGGCATCAACGATTTTCAGTTCACCGCGAGTCTTAACAACGCTACGGATTCAGTGACGCTGCTCGGTTCGCACGGCCATGTTGGGACGGCAACCAATATCCCAACGCCGCTCGGCGGTGGGAGCGTGATCGGGCCGGCGCCCGCATCGCCGGAGCGCTCTCCTATCTGGACGACTCGGAAGCCCTGACAGGGGCTGAGGTGTATGTTGTTCCCGAACAACGCCGCCAGGGAATCGGGACTGCGCTCATCGATTACCTCTTCGAAGAGGCACGACGTCCGGGCCGGGTTCGTATCGAAGTGGATGCGGAGTTGATCAGCGAACCAGGCGCGGAAACATTCTTGACCATCCGGGGTTTTAGAATCGTCGGCCGGCTAAATTCGGTCCGTTCCGCAACGGTGCCCTATTACGCGAAATACGAAACTTTTCTCGAAAATCCGGCGGCGCTCCAGGAGCTGGCGCCTTCGGCCCGAATCGTGAAACTCAGCGAAGCGCCTCCGCAACCGGTCTTCCAACTCTACCAGGACTATATTTTGGGAGTGCCGGATCTGCCAGGCATCCTTCGCAGCTTCGATCCAAACCAATTCCCGGATGCGATTGCTTTGATGATCGAAGACAAAGTCGCGGGATTTCTGTTGCTCAAACCCGAAGGACGCTTGATGCGGGCATCGGCGGTGGTGATCGCGCCCGAGTATCGCAATCGACGGATTGCGACATTGTTGTTCGCCATTGTCCATGCGAAATGGCGCGGGGAAATCGACGAAATCGAATTCGATTATCTGGACGCCGCCAGCTTTACCGCCAAACGTGTGTCGGAGTTAGGGATGCCGGTCTCAAGATCGATCGCCCGGTTTCAGCGGAACATTCCTACATCCGAGGAAGTATAGCGTTTACAGTAACATACAGACCTAAGCGGAGAATCCTCTTGCATTCGGCAAGCAGCGCATGTATTCTGAAATTGCAACGTGGATTGATTTAAAGGCTTTGCCGCAAGGCGAGGCTCGCTAATTGCAACCACGATAAAAAGTGCTAAAGGTGAGTCGGTCTTCACGAAACTAAACCCCTGTGGCACTCGCCCAGGGGCTTTTTATTTGGGCCGGGTCATCCGAGAGGAGTTTTCTCTTATGACGTCCCGGTCATCCCATGCCGGCGCGGCTCCCGCGCTATTCGGCCAAGAAGGAGAACTGGTGCTGGTTCGGGTTGCGGTGGAACCGCGGTTGCTCGAAGATCTACTGGAAACGCTCGCGAATCTGGATTTTCCGGTGAATCCTCAACTGTATCATCGGCCCGCTCAGGTTACGGTGGAATTTCCAGCGTACTCGGCCCGGCTCGATGAGGTGCGGGACAAGCTGCAGAGACACGGATTCAGCGCGGCCAGCCTCGACGTGGCGAGCGGCCTGGAACTGGCCAGCGCTTAAGGCTGGATCCCCGGCTGATTCGCCCGCAGCTTCCGTTCAGAGCACTTCCGCTCGACCGCCTTCATCAGGCGCGAGTGGACGTCCTGCGGCAGCGTTTGAGGCAGCACGCCTTTATACACCTGAATTGTTTTTTTGGTGGTGTCGAGAATCACAAAACAATTCGGGCATCGCGTGATGTGCGACTCAATGCGGCGGCGAAGCTCGATGTCCCCGGTCTCATCGAGATAATCGTTGAGTTCCTGAAGGAACTCTTTACATGTAAGCAAAAACGTCGTCCCCTTTCCGCTTGAAGAAACGCGTCAGCTTCTCACGAAGCTGCAACCGGGCGCGTAGCAGCCGGCTTTTCACCGCTGGAACCGAGATCCCCAAAGCCTCGGCGGTCTCTTCCGTGCTCAGTTCTTCGATGTCGCGCAGTACGAAAACGGTGCGAAAAGCTGGACGCAAACCGTCAACCGCTTCGTCCAAGATTTGGCCCAGCTCTTCCCGCGAGTACTTTTGTTCCGGGTTTTCGTCCCACACGGCAATTTCCCGGACCACGGTGTCCTCGCCGGTGTCCACCGGCTCATCCAAAGGCACGCTGCGATCGGACTTGCGTTTCCGCAGCTTCATCAAAGATTCGTTTACGGCGATACGCACAATCCAGGTGTAGAACTTGGACTGTCCCTGAAAGTTGTTCAGATGCTCGAAGGCCTTGAGGAAGGTCTCCTGCAGGACATCTTCGGCATCCTCGTCATTCTGAGTGATGTGTTTGGCTAGGCGAAAGATCTTCCGCGAGTAGCTGTTTACTAACTGGTTAAAAGCTCCTAAATCGCCTTCCCGGGCTTTTGCAACCAGAGCTGATTCATCGAAAATCCCAGCTTCCTGTGTGGCAGGCATTTTCTTTCATCTTAACAGGGGGACTGGGGCTGGGGATTAGGGATTGGGGACTCGGGCGTACCGAACCGCGACCGCGAGGTAGCGATACCACAACCCCCCGAACCTTCGTGGTGGCGCTTCCTGGCGGGCGCGGTTCGGAAGAGACTATCTGGCTGCTTTGCCTCTGGCGGCGGGGCTGCCTAGGCCAGCAGCGATGGCGTTCGCGTACTGGGCTGTCGTGAATCCGGCGTGAGCGATGGACTCATATTTCCAGATGAAGCCGCCATCCAATCCGGGCGCGGACGATTGAAGCTGGACGAGATTGGATTGAACGTCGGTGGGCGTGGCTCCCTGATCGACGCTGTAGCCGGGGAGCAGGAAAGCTTGAGGATTGGGAACCAAACCTTGCAACGAGGTCACCCAATCCGGATAGTAGGCGCCGCCGTACAATTGCAGGTTCCACCAGGCGAATCCGGCCAAGCCGCCGGTGTTGGTTTTCTTCAGAACATTGGTCCAGAAGGATGTTTCTTCATAGGGCGCGGCGGTCACCATCATGCCAAGGCCGTTGGCCCACTTTGTGAGATCCACCAGCAGGCTGCTGAACTGGTCGTAGTCCTGCTCGAGATCCCAGTCGAGGCCATCGATACCGGTCATGGCTTGGACGCCGGCCAGGGTCTTCTTGAATTGCGTGAGGTTTTTCTGGATGCCCTGGAAGTCTGCGCCGAACGGTCCGAAGGTGATCAGCACTTTCTTTACGCTGCCGCCCTGCTTGAGAGCGGTCGGGATAACTTTCAGCGCCTGGATCACGCTATCCAGCGGCGAGTTATTGTAGTAAATACTGCCATCGGCATGGACATGCCACTGTCCGAGGATCACGGTTCCGAATCCGGAAGCGTTGATGTCTTGCGCCGCGGCCACCATGGCTTCGATTTGTTGCGGCGTCGGATTGGCGACGTCGAAGGTGTCTTGAGAGTAGAGAGCAATTCTGGTAGGGTCTGCCGGCATGGTCTTTCTCCTTGCGGTTAGACTATTTTGGGAAGAACGTTCGGTTTGGGTTTTGGCAGGGTCAGCGCCCGCCGCACCAGCAAGCCGGAAATTCGTGCATAAATAGCCACGAGTTTTTGCTTCATTATTTTACTATAGCTGCGCACGCACTCTGCGACTCGCGGTTACCGTCGTGTGAGCGCCGGCAAAAACGTGTTCGCAAGAGTGCGAACACGGCACGCATGAGTGCGTGCGCTACGACGTCCATTCGGAACCGGCGCAGGCTCGGAACTCCGCAATGGGGACGCCTCTGCGCTGGCGCCACAGCCAGTAATCGTTACGCAGGTCGGCCCACGAATTCCGCATCATGCTGGGCTGGCGGCGAGTGTCCAGCGTGAAGTGGTGCGCGTACTCGTGCGGAAGAACGTGTTCGCTGGCGTCTTTCAATCCCAGGAAAGTTTTGTAGAAGGGATCGGGGGCGAAGCCCGGCCGGCGGGGGCGAGGTCCGATGGAACAACCACCGGTCCGTTCGCGATCGATGTCGTAGCCCAGTGTTTCGGTGACCAGAAGATTGATCGCCTGTCTGCTCAGAAACTTTTCGGGGATCTCGGTATATCCTTGTTGCCGCACAAAGGCGCCCTCGGTGATGCGGACATCGAAAAGAAGTCCACTGACCGCGAATTCCCGCCGGGCCTTTTCCTGAAAGCGCTGGAACTGCGCGATCTCCTCCGGACGCAGGCCCTTGCCGGAGTGCGCGGCCTGATCGAAGAGAAGATTCACGTGGATGGTGAGCGGCTTGGGAGGTGATGCACTCAGCAAGGCCGGTACGGCCTGCAGAAAGCCTCGCCGAAGCATCATCCCCACTCTACGACTGTACCGATTGGCCCTTTGTTACGCTGGTCCGGTGTGGTGGACATTGTTGGGGGCGCGCATCGCGGCCGTGATTGCAATCATCAGCGGCATCACCGCGATCTGTTTCCGCGTCATTCCGGTGAACGCCACTACAGTTGGCTTTGTTTACCTGGTGTCCATTCTGTTCATTGCCACGCGCTGGGGACTCTCCGAGGCTCTGGTGGCTTCGTTCCTGGCAGTGGGCTGTTTCAATTACTTCTTTCTACCGCCCATTCGAACGTTCACCGTGGCCGATCCGCAAAATTGGGTGGCGTTGATTGCATTTTTAGCGACATCGATCACGGCCAGCCACTTCTCGACACAAGCCAAGAAACGAACGCTCGACGCGATGGACCGGCAGCGCGAAATGGAGAAGCTGTATGCGCTCAGCCGCTCGATTTTATTGATTGAACCTACGATGCCGGTACCGAAACAGTTGGCGACCCAGATCGCGCAAGGTTTCGCCGCCGACGCCGTAGCGCTCTACGACAGGAGTTCGAACGAATTTTTTCGAGCGGGTCCCGAAGACTTTCCAGATCCCGAGGGACGGCTGCGGCAAGCTGCCACGGAGGGAACTCTATTCCGCGACGACGCCAAGCGAAGTGTGATCACTTCGGTCCGGCTGGGAGCCCAGCCCATCGGAAGCTTGGGAATCTATGGAGTGAAGTTGTCGGACTCGGCTTTGCAGGGGCTAAGCAATCTAGTCGCGATCGGCCTGGAACGAAAGCGCGTGCAGGATGCCGCGAGCCGCGCGGAGGCGGCCAGGCAGAGCGATGAATTGAAGTCGACATTACTCGACGCGCTCGCGCATGAGTTCAAGACTCCGCTGACGTCGATCAAAGCGGCCAGCACTTCCCTGCTCTCGAGCAACGCATTGCGCCCGGAACAGCAGCGCGAGTTGCTTTCGATTGTAGATGAGGAGACCGACCGTCTGAGTGTGCTGGTCACTGAGGCGATCCAGATGGCGCGCATCGAGGCTGGGCGGGTGATCCTGCGGCGTGCAAGCCATTCCATCCAGGAGCTGATTCAGTTGGTAATGGATAAGCTCAGAACGGTTGTGGAAGACAGGAAGATTCAGGTGGATATCGGAACGGACGTTCCGCCGGTGTGGGTGGACGCGGAGTTGATCGAAGTGGCGTTGCGGCAGCTGGTTGACAATGCGCTGAAGTATTCTCCGGCAGGGTCTCCGGTGACGATAGCGGCGAAGTCCAAGGATGGCCGCGTCGTGGTGAGTGTAGCCGACCACGGGCCTGGAATCGGCGAGGCCGAGCAGGGTCGAATCTTCGAAAAGTTCTATCGCGCAGAAGCGTCACGGCATCAAATTCCTGGCGCGGGACTAGGTCTGGTAATTGCGCGCGAGATTGTGCACGCGCATGGGGGCGAGATATGGCTGGACAGCCATCCGGGAGAGGGATCGATTTTTCAGTTCACGCTGCCTTCGGCGGAAAAGGAGCAGCGATAGTCCCATGAGCGCCGGAAAAATTCTGGTCGTGGATGACGAACCGCAAATTCGGCGTGTGATGCGCATGACGTTGACCGGCGAAGGCTACGAAGTGGAAGACGCTCGAACCGGTGAAGAAGCGCTGGAAAAACTGCGCGAGGGGCGCTATGACCTGGCCTTGCTCGATTGGAACCTGCCGGGTATGGGAGGGCTCGAAACATGCCGGCAGGTGCGCGCAACGTCGGACATGGCGATCCTGATGTTGACCATCCGGAATTCCGAACACGATAAAGTACAGGCACTGGACGCCGGTGCGGACGACTTCATCACCAAGCCGTTCAGCATGCCGGAACTACTGGCACGAATCCGGGCCGCGCTGCGGCGTATGCCGCAATCACCCGAGGCCGGTCCGCAAAAACTTACGCTCGGAAAGGTGGATATCGATTTTCAATCGCGCAAAGTGATCGTGCACGGAAGCGAAGTGCGGTTGACGCCGAAAGAGTTCGACCTGCTGCGCTATCTGGTGGTGCATCCGAACAAAGCCATTCCGCATCGAGAGCTGTTGCAGGCTGTTTGGGGGCCGGACTATGGTGAGCAGGTGGAGTATCTGCGAGTGTTCGTGAAGCAGTTGCGAAGGAAGATTGAACCGCACCCTGAGAAGCCACGCTACATCCTGACCGAGCCGTGGGTGGGCTATCGGTTCAGTTTGCCGGAGGTCTGACGTGGCGCATGCGCTGGTGCGTGCCGTTCGCACTCTTACGAACACCAAACCAAGCGTTCACACGAGTGTGAACGCGGCACGCAGAGTGCGTGCGCTACGGTTCGTGAACATCGTCTGTAGTGCGCGGGGTCCATTTGCCGCCCCGCTCTTCGATTTCCTTTGCCGAAAGCGGCATATTAGTAGGCTTGAACTCGCCCAGATCTCGAGTGCGATCCGCGTCGCGGCCGCCTTCCTCGGTTAGCTTGTCGGTGTCGCTCACGGGAACGTTTTTGTCGTCCATGCTTGTTGGATGCATGGGCCAAGGGTCCGTTACGCGTTGGCGGCCTGGCTGCGGGCTCGATCGGCGACGATGATCACCTGCATGTCACGCGCCAGCCGCACGACCTGCTGAACGATGGTCCGGCGAAACATGGGGGGAAATTGGCTTTGCCGCGGTCTGGCGAGAAAAATGTGACTGACGCCGTTGAGACGCGCGAATTCGACCAACGTTTTCGCAGCATCGCTCCCCTGCAAAGTGCGGGCTTCGATATGAAGATTGCGCGCAAAATTGAGGTGGCGTTCCACGGCGTCGCGTTCCGGAGCATCGGGAGAGCCGCTATCGGGAAAAACTGCGACCGCGAAACAATCGGCGTGCAGGTAGTCA
>DATGIH010000399.1:0-9900 GCA_035295865.1 Bryobacteraceae bacterium | reverse complement strand
GAGGTGATTGAAAACCTGATGAAAGTGGTGGATCAACTCCTGATCGGTGGCGCAATGGCGTACACCTTCATGAAGGCGAAGGGTGAGCCCACTGGAAAATCGCTGGTGGAGGATGACAAGCTGGTGCTGGCGAAGGATCTGATGGCGCGTGCCGGCAGCAAGCTGCTGTTGCCGAAAGATCATGTGGTGGTGACGGAATTAAAAGAAGGCGCGGATTCGCGCGTCGTGACTGAGATCCCGGAAGGTACCATGGCGGTTGACATTGGTCCGGCTACCGTCGAACTTTACTCGGCCGCGATTTCGAAAGCAAAAACGATTATCTGGAACGGTCCGATGGGCGTTTTTGAGAAGCCTCCCTTCGATCGTGGGACCGTGGCAATCGCGAAAGCCGTTGCTGCATCCGGCGCGGTTTCAGTGGTGGGCGGGGGCGATTCCGAGAAAGCGATCAAGTCGGCGGGCGTTACGGACAAGATTTCTCACGTATCCACCGGCGGTGGCGCATCGCTGGAGTTTCTGGCGGGGATTGAGTTGCCGGGCGTCGCGGCGCTGACGGACAAATAATCGCCACGGATACACACGGATGGACACGGATAAGATCCGTGTGTATCCGTGGCTAGAAAAACAGGGCCGCTCCGCAGATAGCAGCCCCAACCAACGCCCAAGCGGCCAGGAGCGAGTGATCGATCAACAATCCACCGAGCGCCGGGGCTATGATCGCGGCGATTGAGTTCAGGGACTGCGTCAGACCCAACACCACGCCTTGCTCGGAGCGCGACGCGTTCTGCGTGATCAAACTCGTGAGTGCCGGGCGGATCGCGCCCATGCCGCCGGAGGCGACTGCGCTCACGATCAGGAGAAGCGGCACACCGTAGGTGAATCCGAGCGCGATCAATCCAACCATGGCGAAGAAGAATCCGGCGCGGACTAAGTTCGTTTCACCGAAAACCTTTACCAGCTTTCCGATCAAACCGCCCTGGAAAATCACGCCCAGCAGGCCAAGATACGCGTACACGTAGCCGACCTCCTTCACTCCGAATGGATGTCCCTGCCAAACGTAGCGGCGTTCCGCGAATAAGGGAAAACCCGACATGTACATTGAGAATGCCAGCGCGAACGCGAAGAATTGCCAGAGGAGCGGTGCGAGCGAGGGCTGGCGAAAATATCGGACGTAATTTCCCCAATCGAGGATGGTGAACTTACGGGGTGTGAGATTGTCCGCGGCAATTGGCGGGCCGGATGGCAAAAGAAAATAGGTAGCCAGGATACTGGTGGCGGATAATGCCGCTGCGGCGAAGATCGGATATTGGTAACTGAACTGGGCGAGGAATCCGGAGATGGCCGGGCCGATCAGAAATCCCATGCCAAACGCGATGCCGATGATCGCGAACGATTTGGCGCGGTTTTCCGGTTTGGTGACATCGGAAATGTAAGCTTGCGCCAGCGATAGGTTCCCGGCTGTTAATCCGTCGATGATGCGCGAAAGAAAAATCAGCCAAAGTGCGTTGGCGTACGCGAGGATAAGAAAGCCGATGAGCGTTCCGACTTGGCTCACCAGCAGAAGCGGGCGCCGGCCTAAATGATCCGACCAGCGGCCCAGGATCGGACCCGCGATCAGTTGGCAAAGAGCGTAACTGGCAACCAGCAGCCCCACCGTGGCCGGCGATGCGCCGAATTTTTCCGCGTAGAAAGGCAACAGCGGAAGGATGATCGTAAGCCCCAGAACATCGACGGATACGATCAGAAAAATGGGAAGGAGCGGAGATTTAGCCAAAAGTCAGTACGATGGTAACAGATGGCCGACCAACTCTACCTTTCTTACATCCTGGAGAAGTATTCGGAAGAGAACATGCTTCGGCATTACGAAAAGCTGCTCGGATTGTTTCCGTTCTCACGGCTGGCGAAAAATCCTTCGACGTTCAAAGTGATCCCGGTGAACCTCACGGAACCGGCGGTGTTGGAAGTCCCGATGGCGGCGCCGGTGTCGATCGAGCAGGTCATTTCGGCCGCCAGAGACTTCCAAAACGCGGATTCGTGTTATCGGCTGGAAACCTGGTGGGATTTGTGGCAGTTTGACGTGGATTGGAAGCTAGCGCCGGCGCGTGCGTCGCTGGTCTGTTTCGGCCCGGAATTCGAGCGTGAAGAGGATGCGGATCTCGAAATCGAGTTCGGCATCGATGCGCATTTCCTGCCGCAGCCGGAGATCCCCGGCAGCCTGGTGACCATTCAATCGAACATCAAGAGCTTGTTGAAACTGGTTCACGATTTGGATGACGCGCTGCCGGTGGAGACGCGGCGGCTGTGGTCGGAATCGGGGGAGAACTTCTCGGAAAAGCTGCAACAGAAATTGGCCACGGATGGACACGGATAAAAACAAGCATCCGTGTCCATCCGTGGCTAAGATTGCTTTTTCGCCATCAACTTTTCAATCTCTTCCAACAGCATCTTCGGCAGGAACGGTTTCTGCAAAAATCCCACTCTTCGCTCCAGGTCTTTGGGCAAGGTGGATAAGTAGTAGGGAGAGCCGCTGCAGATCAGGATCAGGACGTCCGGGCGTATCTCCAGCATCTTAGCGAGCATCGCGTCGCCCGAAATGTCAGGCATCCCTAGATCGGCGATCACCAGATCGTAGCGGGCCGGATTGGCCTCGAACTCCTTGAGCGCCTGGACTGACGAGGAGTGCGTTGAAACTTCGAACTCCATGCGGCGCAGGTATTTTTCGAGCAACTGCAGCAGCGGCAGTTCATCCTCGACAAGCAAGACGTGTGCGCGAGCCACGGTCACCAAATCGCCAAGGGGGTTTCGCCTGGGCTGAAGGCCAGGCCGAGGCTCAATCGATTGGAATCTTTCTGGTACACGTAATTTTGCGTGGTGTAGTGACGATAGTCGTAGCGAAATTGGATATGCGTGTCGTGTCCTACTTTATAAGTGACGCCTGTGCCGCCTTGCAGGTTCGTATATTTTCCAAGGGTCTGGCCGATGGCGGAAAGTTCCGTGTAACCGGAATTAAGCGCGAACGTCCAGCGCCGGTATCCGGTGTAGGAATATCCGAGCGAGGCCGTGGTCTGCTTGGAGGTGAGATAGACTCCGTTGCCGGGCGAAGCACCGAGCCCGTACAGCATCGAAAGGCTGGACCGGTTGAAACGCCGCGTCATCCGCGCTTCGCCGAGCGGCGCGTAGACCACGCGAAAGGATGTTACGTTGGCGAAGTTCTCTCCCACGATGGCGGCAATAGCGGGATCGATGGCGACCTGGATGATGCCCAACGAATCCACGCGGATTCCGCCGGCGCGCAAGTCGACGTCCCAGTTGCGGCTGAGTCCGATGGAATAGCCAAGCGATGTCGATTGCAGCTTAGCGTGGCCGAAAGCTCTCTGAAAATCGTAGTAGGTGTAAGCGTAATCTCCGGTGACGGTTTGCCGGCGCGTAAGCCGGTACGCGATGTTCGCGTGCCCCACGTACCCGTCGAGTCCCGCGAGTGAAAGAGACGATCTGCGAACCAGGTATCCTTCGCCTCCGATTCCGACAGAGAGCCGGGACGTCAACTGCCAGATCAGATCGACTCGCGATTGGACAAACCTGGTACGAATGTCGAACAGCTCATTAGCCGGGATCGCGAATAGATCCGTGTTGGTTAGGGGTACGTAGGAGAAGGCTCCGTTGGCAAGCGAGACTGTGCCGGCGGTGTCCTTCAGATCGAGGACCATGCGGCGCGTGAGCTGTCGGCTATAAGCCAGGTTCAAAAACTGATCCAGGCCTGATACGACGTTGTGGTTGGAATAGTCCCGGTAGGCGCCTTTGTACTCGAGGCTGAGTTTGTCGCGTTTCCATCGGCGCGATCCCACGACGCCGAATCCGGTTTCCACTCCATCGGTGCCACCTGCATCGATCAAACTGCCTTGTGCGTTCGTGCTGATCGGGGCCAATCCGGAATCGTAGACACCGGTGACTTCGGCATAATAGCGG
The DNA here is from genome assembly GCA_035295865.1 of Bryobacteraceae bacterium. Classification (GTDB taxonomy): domain Bacteria; phylum Acidobacteriota; class Terriglobia; order Bryobacterales; family Bryobacteraceae; genus Palsa-89. Next base: position 5,937 of record DATGIH010000399.1, on the reverse strand, counting down.
AAGTCGAGCAGTTTTCCGCCACGCTCGCCGATCATGCTTTTGTCACGGCTGAGGATCGACGGGCCTTGGTAGGTTTGATCGGTGCCCTGCTGATCGTCTGTATTCTGGCCGCCGCTTTTCGGGTCGTCGGGTTTCGGCTCCTGCGCCAGGAGGCAACCTGCCGCGAAAAGAGCGCACAAAATCCTCACTTCCACATTCTACGCGGGCGCGTCGTCAGAACGCTATGATCGCGGAGTATGCAATTTCACACCGAACATCTGACGTTCAATACAAAACAGCATCGGCAATACATCAACATCACACCGCAGGTGGAAGCGGCGCTCCAAAAAAGCAAAATCCGCGAAGGGATGATCCTGGTCTCGGCCATGCACATCACCGCCGGCGTCTGGGTGAACGACGCCGAGGATGGGCTGATTGCCGACATCGACGAATGGCTGGAACATTTGGCGCCGTTTCGCGAGAATTACCGTCATCATCGAACAGGCGAAACCAATGGCGATTCGCATCTGAAGAGCCTGCTAGTGCATCACCAGGTAATTGTGCCGGTGACGGCCGGGAAGCTGGATTTCGGCCCCTGGCAGCAGGTTTATTACGCGGAATTCGACGGTCAGCGGCCCAAACGCGTCATTATTAAAGTCATGGGCGAGTGAAATCCGAAAGGATCGTGTCCCTGGGGGCATGTCCAGAGTAAGGAGCATCATGAAACGACTCTTTCCGCTGACCGCCGTGTGCATGTCGGCCGCGCTGGCCGCCGATATTCCGATCCGCGAAGTGATCCTTTATAAGAGCGGCGTCGGTTACTTTGAGCGCGCGGGAGTTCTGTCGCCCGGCGAATCCGCGCGGCTCGACTTCAAGGCCACCGACATGAACGATGTCTTGAAATCGCTGACACTGCAGGATCGGAATGGCGGAAAAGTGAGCGGCCTGCGCTACGATTCGAGCGAACCTCTGGATCAGAAGCTCGCCGAGTTTCCTTTCAAGATTGATGGACAAGCGCCGCTCAGCTCCTTTCTCGGCGCGATGCGAGGCGCGCGCGTGGAGTTGAAATTCAGCGCCGAGACGGTGAGTGGGACCATCGTGAGCGCGCGTTTAGCAGCTTCGGAAGAGAAGAAGCCGGATCGCGAGCAGGTGGTGCTCCTGCTCGATTCCGGCGACCTCCGCACTTTAGATTTGGCCGCGGCCAGCTCCATTCGATTCGCCGATCCGAAACTGCAAGCGCAGCTCAAGGATTACTTGTCGGTGGTCAACCAGTCGCGCTCCAAGGAAAAGCGCAGCATCTATATCGATTCGTCGGACGCCAAGGAGCGGCAAATCTCGGCCAGCTACATGATTCCGTCGCCGGTTTGGAAATCAAGCTATCGGCTGATTTTCGATGACAAAGCCGAGTCTACCCTGGAAGGTTGGGCGATCATCGATAACACCACCGGCGAGGATTGGACCAATGTGCATCTCGCGGTGGTTTCCGGCCGGCCGGTGTCCTTCATCAGCAATTTGTATGAGCCGAAGTATCTCGCCCGCCAGACTGCGGATCTGCCGGAGGATCAGGCGGCCGCGCCGGTGGTTTATGGCGGTGTGGTGGGTGGGGTTTTGGATGCCGAGAACAAGGCTGCGGCGCCACCACCGCAAGTGCCCCCTGCCATGGCAAAGTCGATGCCAATGTCCGGGCGAGACTTTGTATCGCTTGTTCAGGATGGTATACCGCGCAACGATACCCGTGTGGCCCGAAGCACATTGGCCACCAACGTCGCGTCATCCGATCTCGCCGAGCTTTTTGAATACCGCTTCTCGAATCCGATCACGGTGAAGAAAGACGAATCCGCCATGCTGCCGTTCCTGCAGCAGAAGATCGATTCGCGGAAGCTGCTGATCTATTCCGAAAATTATGGCGAGCATCCGATGAACGCCGCCGAACTGACGAACTCGACGGGTAAAACATTGGACGGCGGTCCCATCACCGTGTTCGATGCCGCCAGCTACGCCGGCGAAGCGTTGATGACCACGCTGAAGACCGGTGACAAACGGCTGATCAGCTACGCCGTCGACCTGGGCACGCGCGTTACCACGAAGTTCGACTCCACCGGCAACATCGTGCGCGAGATCCATGTCAATCGCGGAATGCTCACTTCGCGGATCGCACAGCAGGAAACCCGCACCTTCACCATCCACAATGTGGATCAGAAAGCAAAGACGCTCATCATCGAACATCCCGAGCGCGCAGGTTTCAAACTGCTCAACCAAAAACCGACCGAGACGACGTCCGATACGTATCGCTTTGAAGTGAAGCTCACGGCCGGTGGAACGCAAAAGTTCGCCATCAACGAAGAGCAGCTTTTCGACAACACGTTCGAGGTTTCGAGCCTCACGTCGGACGTGGTGCTTACATATGTCCAGAACAAAGCCATCTCGGAAACAGGCCGGCGGCAGCTTCAGCAAATCCTCGATCTGAAGCGGCAGATCGCGGGCGCCGACAATCAAATCCATCAGACCGATACCGAAATCAGCAATATGGTGAACGACCAGGAGCGCATCCGCCGGAACATTCAGAGCCTGAACCAGGTAAGCGGCCAGCAGGAGCAAGTCCAGAAATACGCGCGCCAGCTCAGCACCCAGGAGAATCAGTTGGCGGCGTTAAGGGATCGGGCGAGTGAGTTGAAAAAGCAAAAAGCGACGCTAGAGTCCAATCTAGGGGCGCTCGTTGAGAAGATGGACTTCTAGTATCTGGGCCGCGAATGAACGCAAATGAACGCGAATCAACGTCGTTTTCATTTGCGTCCATTCGCGTTCATTCGCGGCTAAAATAGTTTTTTGCGGATCGCCCTCATCGGCTACGGCCACGTCGGACGCGCGTTTGCCGAACTCTTGAAGAAGCAAGACGCGTCCCACCCGTTTCGGATTTCCGCGATCCACACCGCGCGGCACGGCACCTCCTACAATGGCGTCGACTTTGGTCCGCCGGCTTCTTGTGTGGATGAGTTTCTCGACCGCGCGCCATCGGAAATCGTGGCCGAAATCACCACTTTGAACCCCGCGACCGGTGAACCGGCGCTGTCGCACATCCGTGCGGCGTTCGCGCGCGGCCGCCACGTCATCACTGCCAATAAGGGACCCATCGCGCATGCCTACGCCTGGCTCCGTGAGGAAGCGCGCGAATCCGGAGTGCAGTTTCGATTCGAATCCACCGTGATGGATGGAGTGCCGGTCTTCAACATGGTTCGCAACAATCTGCCTGGTACGAAGGTCGCCGGATTCTCCGGCGCGTTGAACTCCACGTCGAAGGTTGTGATCGAGGCCATGCGACAGGGAAAATCCATGCAGGAGGGAATTGAATCCGCCCGGCGGCTCGGAATTACGGAGGCCGATGCCAGTTACGACATCGATGGCTGGGATTCCGCCGCGAAAGCCGCAGTGCTGGCCAATGTCCTGATGGGCGCGCGCATTACGCCGGCTGATGTAGATCGCCGCGGCATCGGACGTCTGACGCCCGAACGTTTACGCGACCTTGCGGCCAAGCGCAAGACGGTCTGCCTGGTAAGCCGAGCACATCAAGGCACCAGCGGAATCCGGGCTCGCGTGCGAGCCGAGGTATTGCATGATACCGATCCGCTGGCTTCCGTCACCGGTACGTCCAACCTGCTGCTGTTGGACACCGATTTAATGGGAACCATTGGAATCGCGGGCATCAATTGCGGGGTGGAGCAGACGGCATACGGCTTGTTCAGCGACGCCGTCGACATCGCGCGCACTGTTCAGATCTGAACAAGGAGTTTTAAGAACGGACGGCGGCCGATGCCACGCGGCAGGACAACCATTATTCTTTTCAGTCACTTCAATCGAAACGCTTATTGGCTTTTGAACTGCCTCTCTGGGTCCGATGCAACGGCTACTGCAAGACCTGCGATTCGCTCTGCGACAGCTCCGCAAAAGTCCCGGCTTTGCGCTGACCACAATTCTGACGCTTGCGCTGGGAATCGGGGCCACCACCACGATCTTCAGTCTCGTGAACGCAGTCCTTCTACGCCCGCTTCCATTTCCGCAGCAAGATCGTTTGATCTGGTTGCAGATTGAAAACCGAACCTCGGGGGCGGCAGTACCGGGCAACATCAGCTATCCGGATTTCTTCGATTGGCGTTCGCAGCAGCGTTCCTTCACCGCAATTGCAGCTTACCGCGAGGATGGCCTCACTCTGACCGGCGTTGGCGATGCACAGCAACTCACGGCCGAAACCGTTTCGAAGGAGTTTTTCCAGGTGCTCGGAGTTCGCCCTCAGCTGGGACGCGATTTTCGCGCGGAAGAAGAGAAGCCGGATGTCCACGCCGCCATTCTCAGCCATCAGCTATGGCAGTCCACTTTCGGCGGGGCGGCGGATATTGTCGGCCGCACGATTACGCTGGATGGCGAGTCCTACACCGTCACCGGCGTGATGCCGCGGGATTTCGCGTTTCCGATCCGGAATCCGCCCATCGCGCTCTGGACCAGCATCGGATATGACACAAATTTTCAAAAACAGCGCAGTGCGGACGTTTTGGAAATCCTGGGACGCCTGAAGCCGGGCGTGACCCTGGCGCACGCCAAGGCAGGCATGGACGTCATTGCCAGGAATCTGGCCGCGCAGTATCCGGATTCGAATAAGCAGCAAACTTCGGTGATGGCGAAGCCGGTGTTAGAGCAATTGGTAGGAGATACGCGGCCGGCCTTACGCATTTTGTTTTCCGCGGTCGCGTTGGTTCTGCTCATCGCGTGCGCTAACGTGGCCGGTTTGTTGCTCGCGCGTGCATCGCGGCGCCGTAGCGATATCGCGTTGCAAGCGGCATTGGGCGCAAGCCCGACCGAAATCATCCGGCAGATTTTAGTGGAGTCCATTGTTTTGTCGCTGATCGCCGGAGCGTGCGGCATCGGTCTTTCGATTGCCGCTATGCGCTGGCTCCCTCGATTGGTTCCGGAGAACCTGCTGCCCCGCATGGATCACATGTCGGCGGATGGCGCCGTCTTGGCATTTGCCGTGGGCGCATCGATTCTCACCGGTCTCCTCTTCGGGGTGCTGCCGGCGTGGCGGATGTCGCGCTTCGATCCGTTGCTGGCTTTGCGCGAGGGTTCGCGTGCAATGACCGGCGGCCGCCGGCAGTATCGCGCACAGAGTTGGCTCTTGGTGGCCGAAACCGCGGTCGGATTGCTGTTGCTGGTTGGATCCGGCTTGCTCATCCGGAGTTTCGTCCGCGTTCTGCAGGTCAATCCAGGTTTCGATTCGCACGGCGTTCTGACCACCGCCATCAACTTGCCTGGCTCCCGCTATCAACGTCAGCAGAGAATCGATTTCTATCATCGTCTGACGGCGAGGCTTTCCGCGCTTCCTGGGGTGCATGGGGTAACCGCGGGCTTCCCGCTCCCGCTCTCGGGGAACCATATCAATATCGATATCGAGATCGGAGGACGCCCTCTAGCCAAAGGCGATCAACCATCCGAAAATTTGAGCCTGGTGATGCCGGACTTCTTCCGCACGCTGCGAATTCCCATTCTCGCCGGCCGCGCTTTTACAGCAGCCGATAACACAACAGCCAAACCGGTGATCATAATCAACGATCGATTTGCGCGCAAGTATTTCTCCAGGGAAAATCCCATCGGGAAATACGTCCGGGCGGGTCTTGGCGACGGCACTATTCGATCGCCGATGCGCGAAGTGGTCGGTGTCGTGGGGAATGTCAAGGATGTGGGACTCACCGCAGATCCCGAAGCTGAGTATTATTTGCCATGGGAACAGGCCGTGGTCACGTCGCCGCCGCTTGCCATCCGCACCACCGGCGATCCCGCTGCGTTGATTACGGCTGTGCGCTCCATAGTCGCTGAAATGGATCGGCAGGTTCCCGTGTATCGGACCGCCATGATGGATGATTGGGTAAACCAATCGTCCGCGCGTCCGCGATTCCAAACGTTCTCGCTGAC
>DATGIH010000398.1:0-14910 GCA_035295865.1 Bryobacteraceae bacterium | reverse complement strand
CGTTTTTCCGCCGTCGGCGCTGCGATAGAGACCGCTGCCCGGTCCGCCGGAGTTGAAAGTCCAGGGATAGCGCCGGAACTGCCACATCCCGGCGTAAATCATGTTGGTCTCTTGCGGATCGATGCTGACGTCGGAGCAGCCGGTGTCCGGATTGACGTACAGAATCTTCTGCCACGTCTTGCCGCCATCGGTGGTTTTGTAGAGGCCGCGATCTTCGCTGGAATTCCAGAGATGGCCGAGCACCGCGACATACACGGTGTCCGAATGCTTAGGATCGACGATGATTTTGGCGATGCGTTCGGAGTTCGCCAGACCCATCAGCTTCCAGTTGTCCCCCGCGTCGGTGGATTTATAGATTCCGGTGCCGACCGATGTACTGTTGCGCACCCACGGCTCGCCCGTGCCAACCCAAACGGTGTCGGGATGCGCTTGGTCCACTGCGATGGCGCCGATGGATTGGGTGTACTTGTCGAAGATCGGCTTAAAGCTAATGCCGCCGTTGATGGTTTTCCAGACGCCGCCGCCGGCCGCGCCCACATAGATGATGCGAGGATCGTTTGCTACACCGTCTATGGCGGCGATGCGGCCGCTGGTGACCGCGGGTCCAATGGGGCGCGCTTCGATGGCGCCGAAGGTGGACGAATCCACTTTGACTTGGGCGGAACAGACGGCCGCGATCAGCAGGGCGAGGGCGAACGCGGATTTTGACATGGGCGCGAGGCGTTACTGCTTAGCGGCGTCCTTCTTTTCTTCTTTCGGCTTGTCGGGCATGGCGAAGATCGAGTCGTCGATCGGCGTGTTCACTTCGATCTTTTCCACTGTGAGATCGAACATGGCGGTGCCGTTTACTTTTTGAGCCAGGCTGTAAGGCATCATGACGCCGTTGACTGGTTTATAGTTGCTGGGGCTGGATTCAAACTCGGCTTCCTGCCCTTGCTGTTTCCGCTTTCCAGAGCTCCGGACGGGCAGGAAGGTTTGAGCGTCGAGATATTCGTACTCCACGCTGCCGCCTTTTTTGGTGACTTTCAGTTTGTAAGTCGACGTGCCTTCCACATCTTCTTTTCCGATCAGCTCGACGGTGTTGCCTTTTGCTTTGTAATCCACCAGCGCGCCTTCGATGAAGTCGGCATCGTCTTTCGCCTGCTGCGTATCTTCATCGTTGGATTTTTGCGGATCGGAGGAGCCCATGAAGGGATTGACCATCCAGGAGGTGGTGCCGTCGAAAGCCTGAATAAAGCTTTTGTCCTGGACTGTCATTTCCATTCGCATGGAAGTGGGGCGCTTGATTTTCATGGTGACGGGCGCTTCGAGTTGGCCACCCATGAGGCTCGCTTTTCCGGTGAGCGTGACGCTTTGGATGGCTTTCAGCTTGTCGATGCCGCCCATGGCTTGCGTGTGCTTTTCGACGATCTGATCGACCGTGAGCGGAGTGTCTTTGGCTGCGGCAGTGTCTTGCGCGGTTGCGCGGATACAGAAAAAAGCAGGCACGCAGAGAAGTGCGGTTGCTAGAAAACGGTACATCGGAAACCTCCTGGGTGGTCTCCTCAGATGATAGCAGGCGGATGCTACCGCATCCCGAACCGGGGCGCATATGATACGCTCCCTTGCGGTCGCGGTTCGGTAGGCTCGGAACGCTCCGGCTACGAATTAAGCGGCTGCCACAGCTCGATTTTGTTGCCGTCGGGATCGTAAATCCACGCGAAACGCCCGTAGCTTTCATCCTGCCGCTTGGGATCGATTTTGACGCCTTCTTTCGCCAAACGATCGAGCAGTGCATCCATATCGTCAACGATGTAGTTCACCATAAACGATGCCGAACTGGGTTCGAAATATTTTGTGTCGCCGGCGAAAATGCTCCAGACCGTCATCTGTTCACTTTCCGGATTATCTTTTTCACGCCACCGCAGCATCACCCCGTGTCCGCTATCGGCAAGTCCAAGGTGTTTCCCGTACCACGCCTTCATTTGTTCGCGATTCGCGGATTTGAAGAAAATACCGCCGATGCCGAGGATGCGGCCTTTTTGGCTCATGTTGTTTATCCTTTTTCGCGATTGTACTATGCGCGAGAGGTGGTTCGGCGTTCGGAAGCACCTAACTGTGCGCGGCCGGCCGGCTTTCGGGGAATTTGACCGGGATGCTGCAGCGCACGAATGCGATTTTGAACATCGGTGCGATCGCCGAATTCCTGTTGCCAGAGCCGCGAGAACCGGTCCGTTTTTCGCCGTTCGCGCTTCTTCAACCAGTTCCCAATCGACTCCGAACCTTTGTAGCCGGTCAGGATTTGCGTCACAGTGGCGCAATCGTTGATATCGCCCAGCAGGGTTTGAATTGCTTTGATGCTGTCGATCCAACCCGTCAAAGCGGCGCCGTACAGCGGAACAAAAAGCTCCAGCGTATAGCGGAATTTTTTCGCCGCCAGCCGGAACGAATGCAGTTTCTCGGAAGAAACTTTGGCTTCAGCGGCAGCGTTGCCACGTTCGACAAAATCCGCGGCGAGACGCGGCAACAACCGGTGGCTGGTCTGTTCGATGGTGATTAGCGAATCCGCGCTATTGCCGGATGCCAGCGCCCCTTCGAGCGCGGTTCGCCATTTCAGCGACGATTTGCGTTCTATGCGGCGTTTCAAAACACCGATGAGAACGCGTTCGGATTCCTTGCGCTGGCTTTCGAGCTTTGAACGAAGACTCGCGGCTTCCTGATTGCGGAATTTGGCCAGTAACTTCAGCGCGATGTCCAGATTCCGGACCTCGCCCGCGATCGTCATGAGTTTCTTCATCCGGCGCCGGATTTTGCGCGCATCCTTGCCCGGAAAAGATGATTTGAACACCGTCAACGCCTGGTGGAATCGCCGGATGGAAACCCTTAGATCGTGCACGGCATCAGCATCGGCTGATTTGCGCGTGCTGTTCATCTGGAACGCGAGACGTCCCAGTAGTCTGGTGGCGTTCTGGCTGGCGAATTTTCGCGTTTCGATGGTCAGCGCCATGGTCCCGACATTCGACTTCGCTATTGTTACACGATTGTAACGGTTGCGGGAAGGTACGGCCATTACTTTTCCTTCCGGTCCTTCTTGAAGAGCATGTCTTTGGGCCGGATTCGACGTTCCCGGCAGTACGCCAGGTACAAATACCCATAACTGCGGGTAATGTAATCGGATTTAGAAAAACCGAGCTGTTTCGCGGTTCGGTCAATCCAACGCGGGCTGCCTTCCAGTTCCAGGTAATTTCCGATGGGCGTCTCATCCACCAGCACTTTGCCTTGGTTGGTTTTCTTCGCGTACTCGGTGCGGTACTTTTCGTAGCGGAAGACCGGATGGTAGCCGAGTTCGTTGAGTACGGGCGCGATGGGCGCCGAATAGGGAAGCTCGAATTCCACCTCGCGGCGTTTTTTGTAACGGCTGGGCTGGGAGGGTCCTTTGAAAGTTAGGATCGTGTGACTGGACACGCGGCGCACCCGGATCAGCTTGCCGTGTTTGCGCAGCGATCGCTTGGAATTATCAAAAAGAGTGTTGGATTCGTACGCGCGGTGTTTGACGATGCGAAAGCCGAGTTTGCGCAGAGAATGGCGGATTTTGGTGAAGCCTCCGCGCACGCGCAGCTTGATTTCGGTTTCGACCTTCAATCGGACACGCTAATTCATCGGGGGAGGGAAAGTCAAATATCGCTTCCTTGCGGTCGCGGTTCCGCATCGCTACCGAGCCGCGACCGCAAGGGAGCGATACCACGACTACTCGGCGTTGCAAGTTCCGCAGGGGCAGATCTTCCGAAGGTGATCGTACGAATAAATTCCGGTGTTATGGCCGTCGCTCCACTCGATGCGGATGGCGTAGTGGCCCACCGCCTCCACGTTCAGCATTTTTAGTGTGGGCTTAAACATCTGGAAGGGCGAATCGGCCGGTTTGGAATAATCGCTTTTCTGCGGCTCGGTTCCGTGCGCGCCGGTGCAGCTTGCGCAGGGACATTCGTCGCGCAAATAAGCGAGCGAATATTTGCTGAGATGGCCGTCCTTCCAATCAATCTGGATGCCCTTGGATTTCGAGATCGCGATGTGTTCCGGTTCGTGCAGAGTTTCGATCATTGGGTTCGTTCTACGTCGCGGACGCCCGAGATTCGCCGAATGGCGTTCACCACGCGCTCCAGCTGTTTCTTGTCGCGGATTTCGATGGTCATGTCGATCACCGCGCCATCACCGCCGCGCTTGTCATCGGAGCTGGCTTCCAGACTCCGGATGTTGCTCTGTTCCGCAAATAGCACTGAGGTTAGCTGGTTCAGCATTCCCGGACGGTCGTCGGTATAAATCATGATCTTCACCGGGAAGCTCTCGCTGGCGGCGCGCGCCCACTCCACGTCGATTTTGCGCTCCACCTCGTACATCAGATTTTGGACGTTCGGGCAATTCGTCGAATGCACCGCGATGCCTTTGCCGCGCGTGACGTATCCAACGATGCCTTCGCCGCGGATTGGATTGCAGCACTTGGCGCGGTAGACGAGCAGGTCATCGCAGCCTTTTACCTTGATCACCAGATCGCCGGTGGCTCCGGTGGGCTGCGCGGGCGTCGCAGGGGCGGGCTTCGGCGCCTCCGTCAGCGGCGCTTCCAATTGATCCGGCAGCAGCTTCTGCAAAACCTGACGCGCGGAAAATTTTCCGTAACCGAGCGAGGCATGCAGATCTTCCATCTTGCTCATGCCGTAATCAGCGGCCACGCGTTCCAGATCGGCCTTGGTGATCCGGGAAAGCTGCACGCCCGCGCGCCGCGCTTCGCGTTCCAAATACTTCTGCCCGATTTCAATCGCCTTGGCGCGCTCGGTGGTGTTGATGACGTGCTTAATTTTGTTGCGCGCCTTGGATGTCTTGACGATCGCCAGCCAATCCTTGCTCGGAAGATGGCCGGCTTGCGTGAGAATCTCCACCATATCGCCGTTCTTCAGGTTGTATTTCAGCGGAACGATACGGCCGTTCACTTTAGCGCCGACGCAAGTGTTACCGACATCGCTATGGATGGAGTAGGCGAAATCGATGGGCGTGGCGTCGCGCGGGAGCACGATCACTTTTCCCATCGGAGTGAACGCGTAGACTTCTTCCGGGTACAGGTCGACTTTGAGCGTCGACATGAACTCGCCCGGATCGTGCATTTCCTTTTGCCATTCGACCAGTTGCCGCAGCCAGGTGATGCGCTGATCGTCGGCGCCGGGGCCCTTCTTCCCCTCTTTGTATTTCCAGTGCGCGGCGATGCCTTCTTCGGCCAGGCGATGCATTTCTTCGGTACGGATTTGGATTTCGCACGCGCGGCCGCCCGGTCCCATCACCGAGGTGTGGAGCGATTGATAGAGGTTGGGGCGAGGAATCGCGATGAAATCCTTGATGCGTCCGGGAATGGGATGCCATTCGTTGTGAATCACGCCGAGCGCGGCATAGCAGTTCTTGACGGAATCGGTGATGATGCGCAGGGCAAGCAGATCGTAAACCTGGTCGAGGCCGATTTTCTGACGCTTCATCTTCTGATAAACCGAATACGCGCGTTTCATCCGGCCTTCCACCCGAGCCGGGATGTTTTCGCGCGCCAGATTCACTTCCACCTCGTGCCGCATCTTGTTCAGGAACACTTCGTTCTGCTCGCGCTGCGAATCGATTTCGCGATTCAGTTCGGCTGAGGCGTCGGGTTCCAGATACTGGAAGGAAAGGTCCTCCAGTTCGCCGCGGATTTTTCCCATTCCAAGCCGGTGGGCGATAGGCGCGTAGATTTCGATGGTTTCCTGCGCGATGCGCTGCTGGCGATCCGGCGGCAGCGATTGCAGGGTCCGCATATTGTGCAGGCGGTCCGCCAGCTTGACGATAATGACCCGGATATCGTTCACCATGGCCAGCAGCATTTTGCGGACGCTTTCGGCCTGCCGCTCCTCACGCGAGTAGAGGTGCAGTTTGCTGAGCTTGGTCACGCCGTCGACGCAGCGGGCGACCTCTTCGCCGAAATCTTTGCGGATCTGGTCGAGGCTAAGACGCGTGTCTTCCACCGTATCGTGCAGCAATCCGGTTTCCAGGCACACCATGTCCATCTGCATTCCGGCCAGAATCAGAGTAACTTGCAGCGGATGCACCATGTAAGGCTCGCCCGATGCGCGCGATTGATCCTTGTGCGCTTCCGAAGACACCCGGTAGGCTTTTTCAAGCTGCGAGAGATCATCCTTAGGGCGAAGCGCGCGGATCTTCTGTTCCAGCTCGGAGTAGAGCTGATCGACTTGGCTGACAGGACCGGCTACGTCGGTGGACACCTATATCTTCAGGGTACTTGGTTTCGTGCGATAACTCCAATGCCGGCGGAATGGCACTAAAAAGCTAATTGACTCGCGACCCGGAAAGTGATAAAACACCAGAAAGCCTATCGACTCTCGGTTGAGTTGGGAGCAGGTTCGGTCGGGTCGATTTTCAGCAAATACTGTTTGTAATTGGTTGTACCTTCTTTTCCGGAAGAGGGCGAAAAAAGCTTTGGGGAGAACATCATGTCACATCTTGTGCGTTCCGTACGCTGGCAGTGTGTCTCGACGCTGCTAGCAATCCTGGTCTTGTTCAGTTTGCCGACGATGGCTCAAGAAGCGAGCGGTCGTGTGATTGGCGTAGTAACCGATCCATCGGGATCGGTGATTCCGAAGGCCAAAGTGACGGTCACCAATGTAGACACGAACGTCAGCAATGAGGCCACGAGCGGGCCGGATGGCAGCTATCAGGTTCCGCTTTTGCCGGTTGGATCTTACAGCGTGACCGCTGAAGCGCAGGGTTTCAGGAAAACGGTGATCTCGGCTCAAAAGCTTGAAATCAACCAGTCGCTCAAGGTCGATATCAAGATGGAAGTCGGAACCACCAGCGAGACCGTGCAAGTGGAAGCGAACGCTTCGGGCGTAGAGACCGTGGTCGCGACTCTGGGCTCCGTCGTGTCCGGCGCGCAGATCGCAGAGGCGCCTCTGAACGGCCGCAATGTGATGGATCTCGCGACACTGCTGCCCGGCGTGGTACCCGCGCAGGATGGAGGTAGCGCGGCCCATTTCAATATCGGCGGAGGCCGCGGTGACTCCGTAACTTATTTGCTGGATGGCGGGATGAACAACAACCTGCTGAGCAACGATCACGTGGCGAATCCGAACCCGGATGCGGTGGAAGAGTTCCGCGTGCTCACCAGCAATTACAACGCGGAGTACGGCCGCAATGGCGCCGGCATCGTCAGCGTGGTGACCAAGTCCGGTAGCAACGACTTCCACGGAGCGCTGTTTGAATACGTCCGCAACGATTACTTCAATGCCAACAAGTTTTTCAACAACGAACAAGGCCTCCCGCGTGATGTTCTGAAGCGCAATCAATTTGGCGCCGAGGTCGGCGGGCCGGTTTGGATTCCGAAAGTCTTTAACGGCCGCAACCGGCTGTTCTTTATGAGCGCCTGGGAAAGCCAGCGTTTGTCGCAGCTTCGAACCGCGAGCCAGGTTAATGTCTTCACGCCGGACGAACTCAAAGGCGACTTCTCGCATTCGGGGCCTGGCGGCGGTCCCGATCAAAATGTGGTCGGGTTCTTGCAGCAGTATTCGTACTTTCAGCCGAACCCGACGCTTGCCGCAAAAGGCATCATCGACCCCACTCGCATCGATCCGGTTTCGCAGAAATACATCTCGGCGAATCTGATTCCGAGCACGCCCACTGGCATTCTGTTCCAACAAGGATCGGCTCAGGACAATTTTGATGAGTTGACGAACAAGGTCGATTTTGTAGCTACCGATAAGGACCGTGTCTCTGTCACTCTGTATGCATTCCGGGAAAATACCATTGGCCTCGGCAATCCGATCGGAAATGGAGGCAGCGAATACAACGGCGGTGGTGCGAACCGGTATCTCGGTACTGCCTCATACACAAAAACGTTTTCGCCGACGATGGTGAATGAATTCCGGTTCACCGCGCAGCGAAATAACGGTAGACAGGCGTTCCCGACCACCAAGCTTCCCACTCCCGCACAATTAGGCGTTGGCATCACGCCCGACGAGGCTACCGGTCCCACGCGCCTCTATTTCTACGACGAGAATCTCTCGAATGGCTTCAGCCCCCAAGGACCAACGAAGCTGATCGACAACACCTACATCTGGAACGATACGTTTAGCTGGCTGCACAACAATCACTCGTTCAAGATGGGCTTTAGCTACACACCTTATCAAGACAACACCAAGTACGACTTTTACGTAAACGGGGAGTTCGACTTTTATGGTACTAGCGGAGGCAGCTCCTATCTAGGCAATGATCGGGCGGCATTCCTGATGGGCTTGCCCGATGAATACTTCCAGTTTGGCGCCGCGCCCAGCAACATCCGGACGCACAATGTCGCCGGCTTCTTCCAGGATGAATGGAAAGTTCGCAAGAACCTCACTCTCAGCCTTGGTATTCGATACGAATACAGCTCACCCAAGCTCGATCTACAGGGCCGTTCCTTCTCCTTAGCCTTCGGCCAACAATCCCAGCGTTTCACTGGCGCGCCTTTAGGCGAGCTTTTCCCGGGCGACCCGAATGCGCCGCGTGGTGCGAATTTCCCAGACCGCAACGACTGGGCTCCGCGCTTCGGCTTCGCCTGGGATCCCAAGGGCGATGGCAAGATGAGCCTTCGCGGCGGCTTCGGTGTTTTCTACGACATTCTGAAGGGCGAAGACAATCTACAGTTCAACGGACAGGCGCCCTTCTTCGGCTTTGTCGACTTCAACTTGCCCTCATTAAACGGTAACCCAACGGGACCAGTCAACTTCTTTGAAGACCCGTTCGGCGTCACCGGATTGCACAATCCGTTCCCCTCCCGGCCGCCTGCTTCCAACATCAACTTCAACGATGCCGGATTCCTGCCTGTCGGGGGCGGCGGCGTATTTTTTGTGAATCCGCATTTGCGGACCCCTTACGTCTACCAATACAACATGAGCGTTCAGCGTGAGCTGTTCAAGAACATGACGCTTGAAGTTTCGTACATTGGTTCGGATTCCCACAAACTTACTGCTCTTGTGGACCGGAACCCGTTCATCCTCGGCACAAAGACCCGAATCTATAATACGCAGCCCGGTGTTCCCTCCTATGGCTTCAGCTATCTCGAAGAGTTCGACAATGCTGTTCAAGCGAACTATAATTCCCTAGCCGTGGGCTTGCAAAAGCGTTATAGCGATACGCCGATCGGCTCGGTCCAATTCCAGTTCTCGTGGACCTATGGACACTCGATCGACAACTCCTCTGGGTTCCGCACTACAGGCTCCTCGTCCAGCGTGCCGGCATACGACTGGGATCATTTCCGTGCAAGTTCTGACTATGACCTGCGTCACTACATTGCATTCAGTGGCGTGTGGGAACTCCCGTTCGCGAAAATGTGGGCAAACGGGCCCCACCGCCTGACCTCCGGTTGGACTCTTTATCCGATCGTCACGTTCCGCACTGGTGCACCTTTCACGGTGTTTGCCGGACTGGCGACGACGCGTACTCGGCCGGGTCCGTCTGGCGCAGGCGACGCAGGAAATGTGTTGGCGAACCAGGTGGCGCAAGTCACTTACTTCGATCCGAAGAACTATCAAACACTCAACAATCCGGACTATGGCGACAACACCACCGGGAATTTCTGGTTCAATCCTTCCGCATTCTCGGGGGATTTCTCGGGCCTCGCGCCGGGTCAGTTTAGCTATGGGACTTCGAGCCGCAATGCGTATCGCGGACCCGACGTAGCCAACTTTAACCTGACACTCGCGAAGACCATAGCGCTGGCCGAGCGCCTGAAGTTCGAAATTCGGGCTGATTTCTTCAATATCTTGAATCACGCCGAATTCAATCTGCCGAGCACGAGCATTGGAAGCTCAACATTCGGCCAAATTTCAAACACGGCCGATCCGCGCATCATTCAGTTGGCGGGACGCTTCACGTTCTAAAGATCGATCTTCTGTAGCGAATGCGAGGGCAGGTCCATCGTGGCTTGCCTTCCTTTTTTTTCTGGTTGAGCGCGACGCTTGTCCTACAATGAAATAGAATGACAGGCAACGAGATCCGCCAGAAGTTTCTGGATTACTTCGCTTCCAAAGGCCACAAGATCGTCCGCAGTTCTTCGTTGGTGCCCGCCAACGATCCCACGTTGCTGTTCACCAACGCCGGAATGAATCAGTTCAAGGACGTCTTCACCGGCGCCGAGAAGCGGGATTATCTGCGTGCCACAACCTCGCAGAAGTGCGTCCGGGCGGGCGGCAAGCATAACGATCTGGATAATGTCGGCTACACGCGGCGGCATCACACTTTTTTTGAGATGCTGGGCAATTTTTCCTTCGGCGACTACTTCAAGAAAGACGCGATCGCGTTCGCCTGGGAGCTGATGACTAAGGATTTCGGGCTCCCCAAAGAAAAGCTCTACGTCACGGTTTTTCGCGAGGATGACGACGCCGAGCGGCTTTGGCAGGAAGTGGCCGGCGTTCCGAAGAGCAAGATTTTCCGCTGCGGCGAGAAGGACAATTTTTGGCAGATGGGCGACACTGGTCCGTGCGGACCGTGTTCGGAAATCCACTACGATTTTGGTCCCGAGGCCGGGCCGGGCGAGTTCCCGGATAATCCGGGCGAGCGATTTGTCGAGTTGTGGAATCTGGTATTCATGCAGTTTGACCGGTCGGCGGATGGTAAGATGACCCCTCTGCCGAGGCCATCCATTGACACCGGCATGGGTCTGGAGCGCATGGCGTGCGTGCTGCAAAGCAAGCTCTCGAATTACGAAACGGATCTGCTGCGACCAATCATTCTACGCGCGGCCGAACTGTGCGGCGTTGCTTATGGTGAAAACGATCGGACGGATGTCGCGTTGCGCATCAATGCCGATCATAGCCGCGCGACCGCGTTTCTGATCCACGACGGGGTGCTGCCTTCGAACGAAGGCCGCGGTTATGTGCTGCGCAAGATCATGCGCCGGGCGATTCGGAACGCCCGCATGATCGGGCAGGCGGAACCCTATCTTAATCAGCTCACCGGATTCGTGGCGGAGCTCATGAAGCCCGGGTATCCGGAAATGATGGAGAGCATCCAGCGCGTGGCGCGCGTGGTGAAGGAGGAAGAAAATCGCTACGCGACCACGTTCCAAGTGGCCGAGCGGATGTTCCAGACGGAAGCCAAAAAGGGCGGTGTGATTCCCGGCGACGTCGCGTTCAAGCTGTACGATACGTTTGGATTGGCGCTGGACGAGCAGGAAGACATGGCGCGGCAGTACGGAACCAGCCTGGACATCGACGGTTTCAACGCCGAGATGGAAAAGCAGCGCACCCGCGCTCGCGCAAGCTGGAAGGGCGCGGACAAAACGCACGTCGATCCGGTGTATCAGACGCTGCCGAAGACGGAGTTCGT
Source organism: Bryobacteraceae bacterium (assembly GCA_035295865.1). Lineage (GTDB taxonomy): Bacteria > Acidobacteriota > Terriglobia > Bryobacterales > Bryobacteraceae > Palsa-89. The sequence goes on along the minus strand of DATGIH010000398.1, from coordinate 3,543 downwards.
TGGAAGAGACACGCTCGAATCCGAGGCTCGGGTTTTGGCGGTGCTGCCCGACGGAATCGTGCTCGATCGCACGCCGTTCTATGCCGAAGCAGGCGGACAAGTGGGCGATACCGGGGTTCTGATCGCGAAGGACGGCGGCGAATCCATGAAAGTGGATGGCGCGTTTGCTCCGGCGCCAGGAATTACGGTGCATAAATCGAAATCGGCGGGCGGCCTGAAAGTTGGCGACGTGGTGATCGCGCAGGTGGATTCGGACTCGCGCCATGCGACGATGCGAAATCATACGGCCACGCATCTATTGCACGCGGCGTTGCGCAAAGTTCTGGGCACGCATGTCAAGCAGGCGGGTAGTGTCGTAGAACCGAATCGACTGCGCTTTGATTTTACGCACTACGCGCAGACCGATCCCGAAGAGTTGGCGCAAATCCAGAAGCTGGTGAATCGCGAAATTCTGGAGAATGTCGAAGTGACGACGAAGATCATGGATCTGGATCAGGCGTTGACCACGGGAGCGATGGCGCTGTTCGGCGAGAAGTACGGCGATAAAGTGCGCGTGGTTTCGGTGCCAGGCTTCAGCCAGGAGCTGTGCGGAGGCACGCACGTCCATCGCACCGGCGATATCGGGCTGTGCATGATCACGTACGAAGGCAGCATTTCATCCGGCGTGCGGCGCATCGAGGCCATCACCGGCGAAAAAGTGCTGGATCGCGCGAGAGAGACCGCGCAGTCGTCCGAAGAAGCCCAGGAAAAGCTGCTTGAAGAAAAGCGCGCGCTCGAAAAACGCGTAGAGCAGATGAAGGGGATGGTGGCGAACGCCAAGGCTTCCGATCTTGAAGCTCAAGCAAAAGACGTGAAGGGCGTGAAGGTGCTAGCCACCCACGTCGCCGGCATGGATCGCGACCAGTTGCGCACATTGGTGGATTCGCTGCGGAACAAGTTGAAGAGCGCTGTGGTGGTGCTCGCTTCATCCGAAGATTCGAATGTTTCAATCGTGACCGGAGTCACCAAGGATCTGACCTCGAAGGTGCATGCAGGCAAGCTGGCTGGTACGGTGGCGCAAGCAGTCGGCGGCAAGGGCGGCGGACGTCCGGATATGGCGGAAGCGGGCGGCAAGGATCCAGCGGGGCTGGGGCGCGCCCTCGAAGCCGTTTACGGCTCCGTCGAAGGGATGCTCTAAGGCGTGGCTGTGCAGCGGTTCGATGTGGTTGTGGTCGGCGCCGGTCCGACCGGTCTTGCCTGCGGAATCGAACTGCAGCAGCGAGGCGTGAACACGGTCCTGATCGAGAAGGGCTGCCTCACGAATTCGCTGTACAACTATCCGACGCAGATGGTGTTCTTCACCACGCCCGAGTTGCTCGAAATTGGCAACATCCCGATGACATCTCTCAATGAGAAGCCGGGCCGCACGGAAGCGCTGAAATATTATCGGCGCGTGGCGGAGCATTTCAAGCTCAAGATCCACCAATACGAGCGGGTGCTCCGGATCACGGGCGATGACGGCGATTTCGAGGTGCACACCAGCAAAGGCGAATATCGCGCGCGCAAAATCGTTCTGGCCACCGGCTATTACGATGTGCCGAACATGCTGAATGTGCCGGGCGAAGGTCTCGATAAGGTACTGCATTACTACAAAGAGCCGCATCCTTATTACGATCACGATGTCATTGTTATCGGCGCGAAGAACTCGGCGGCAATCGCGGCGCTCGAACTGTTTTGGACCGGCGCGCGCGTGACCTTGATCCATCGCGGCAACTGCATGTCCGACCGCATCAAATATTGGATCAAGCCAAACATCGAGAATCGGATCAAGAACGGTGAGATCAAGGCATACTTCAATTCGCGCGTGGCGGAGATTCATCCGAAGAGCGTGTTGGTGGAGACGCCGGAGGGTCCGGTGACGTTGAAGAACGATTTTGTTTTTGCGCTCACGGGCTATCGGCCGGATCTGGAATTCTTGGCGTCGCTCGGGATTCGGCTGGAGCCGGTCACCGAGCGCCCGCGCACCAATCCGGAGACACTGGAAAGCGACCGGCCGGGCATTTTTCTGGCTGGAGTGATCGTAGCCGGGATGCACACCAACGAAATCTTCATCGAAAATGGACGCTTCCACGGCAAGATGATTGCGGAGGCAATTGCGCAATCTCTGAGCTCACAGCAACTGATATCATCGAGCACATGATTTGTTCTCGAAGAGATTTGGCGAAGCTGGCGCTGGGAGCCGCTGTCATTCCTGCTTTCGGAAAAATTAATTCGAAGATCCATGGCGTGATGATTGGATCGCAGACCTACAGCTTTCGCGATCTTCCAAATCTGGACGCGCGCATCGACGCCATGAAGCAGATCGGACTGGGTTACGCCGAGCTGACCGTGAGCGATATCGCGCCCAAAGACAAAGAAGCGCTGAAAGCCTGGCGCGCGAACATTCCGGTGGATGAGATTCAGGCGGTGCGCAAGAAGTTCGATGACGCGGGAATCGAAATCTATTCGTACAACGACAGTTTCCGCGACAGCTTCACCGACGAAGAGATCGACCATGCATTTCAAGTGTCGAAGCTGTTGGGGGTTCCGCGCATGACGGCGTCATCCAACGTGACTGTTTCGCCGCGCGTGGACAAGTACGCGCAGCAGTACAAAATCGTCGTCGGCTTCCACAATCACGACAGCATGAAGAAGAACGAATTCTCGACGCCAGACGATTGGAAGGAAGCGATGGCTGGACGGTCAAAATACATCGGGATCAATCTGGACATCGGTCACTTCACGGCGGCGAATTTCGATCCGGTGGCGTTCTTAGAAGAACATCACGCCAGCATCGTCACGCTGCATATTAAAGACCGGAAGAAGAATCACGGTCCCAATATGCCGTTCGGTGAAGGCGATACCGACATCAAAGGCGTGCTGCAGTTGTTGAAGACGAAAAAGTATCCGATTCCGGCGATGATCGAGTATGAGTACGGCAAGCCGGGTATGGATACAGTCGCCGAAGTGAAAAGGTGTTTCGATTACTGTAAAGCGGCGCTCGCCTAGGCTAGCAGCGCGTTGTTCGGTTATGCGGTTTTCTGTTTTTCGGTTCTTAGGGATCGGCCTGACCTCAGAACAGAACAACCGATCAACTGAATAACCGGACAACTGCGAAGCCGCAGGCGAGCATTACGCGAGCATATCCGCGAGATCTTGAATTCGCCGTCGAAACCGTGGCGCGGGATTTCCGCATACGCAGGAAACGTGATCCAGGCCGGGATCTTCGAAATCCGAAATGACATGCAAGCCTGCATGCGCTTCGCACTCCATAGCCAGCAGTTCATTTGCCGGACCTAAATGCTGTTCAAAAACCGGCACGCCGAACGAATCCCAGAACAGATCGCGATCATCTTCGGAAAGACCCTGTTGTCCAAGATAGGTTAGCGCTACTACGGCATGGCTTAGCTCAATGCCGCGCCTGGAAATACGGCGAAGTTGATCCAACGGCGCTGCGATAGAAGAAGGATGGAAGCGTGCCGCCTCTTCGGTCCAGCCGGTTGGGAATACCCGGACCAGCTTGGT
>DATGIH010000397.1:0-5588 GCA_035295865.1 Bryobacteraceae bacterium | reverse complement strand
CGCCAGGTGCAAAGAACGCGCTGGACTCCCGTCGCGGGCGAAGTCTCGCGCAAGTTCGACAATGTGCTCGTGGTGGCGACCAAATCGATTTCCGAAAAAAGATTGAACGCCCTGGAGCCGTGGGATCTGCAATCCCTGTGCGCCTACGAGCCCGCCTATCTTTCCGGATTCAAAGCCCAGCGCTATCAGGTGGAGCTTCCCGCGGGATTCGATCGCGCGAAGAGTTTCATGCAGGACGCCATCGAGCGCGACGCCGCGCGCGACATCGGCGGCGACGAGCAGCGCGTGGATCAAATCAACACGGAGTATTCGAACACGACGTTCCGGCACTTGCTATTGCCGGTCTGGATCGGAGCCTACAAATTCCAGTCGAAGGTTTATCAAGTAGTAGTGAACGCCCGCACCGGCGAAGTCCAGGGCGAGCGCCCGTACAGCGCGTGGAAGATCGCCGCGTTGGTGGGAGTGATTCTGTTCGTGCTGGCGATCCTGCTGATACTGAAATCCCAAAACTGATTTCGGCCGCGAATGAACGCGACTGCACGCAATAAGAAGCCGTTTTATTCGCGTTTATCCGCGTTCATCTGCGGCCAAAGTGTTACTAGTTCGATTCGGAAACGATTTTCGCTTGTTCCGCGGTGAGAACAAGCGCAGAATACTGTCATGCGATGGCTCGCGATCATTGGGTTCGTAGCCGGGTTCGCTTTCGCCCAAAACCAACCCGAGCTTTTCGATCCCTTGAACGATCCGGTCTTGATCCAGCGAGGCCTGCAGTCCACAACGCCTCTCCAAGTCGCCGTCGCCGCTTCGCGTGCAATTAACCAGAACTCTGACGCGATCCGCCAAGCCCTCCGCGCCGCCCTCGCAAACAGCGAATCTTTTCAGCCCGAACCCGAGCGCGCCCGTGCTCGCCGCATCCTGCTTGAAGCGCTGATTAAAACGAGCGCACGAGTACCCGTGGATGAATTACTTCCCTTTTACGATGAGTTTCCCGGAGCTGTGATTGCGATTGTCGTCCACCATCGCGATGAGCCGGAGGACAGTCTTGCCCTCTTGCGCAAAGCCGAGGAAGAACAAAATCCGATCCATTGGCGCGCCGTCGTCAGCATCACCGGACGCAGTCGGAATCATTACCTTGTCGAACGCGCTAGGTTCGATTATCCGATCACTCTTTATGACGACGATTTCCTGCCGGTCAGAATTTACGGCATCGGAATTCCCGACGGGGCTCCCCACGGTGTAATTGTCGGCGGTATCCTCGGTACCGTTTCCACCGGTTCGATTCCGAGAATTCAATGGCCAGAAGAGACCGTCTATCGCATTGAAGCGCAGGGCGGGCCCGGCGAGTTGCTCACGACCGGAAACTTGGGTGACACCTATCTGAAGGCGTGGCCACAGAGTAAGGGCTACATGCGCGATCGACCTGAGATCGACCATGATGGCTGGGCAAACCATGATCGCGAGGTGGTCCGCGCCTTGCTTCCCTCAATCAGAATTTGTAGCCCTTGCGTCCCGGGTCCCGATTTTTCAAATCTCCGCGGTGGCAAAGCGACTATTATTTGGCATTCGCCTGAACAAGCCCTCCCAATTCTCAAGAACGCGATCGATACTCTAGCGGGTGAGTGCATCAGTCTCGCCGCATTTGTCGAGGAGCCTCTCGCCGACAAAATGGTCCGCTCGAAGATCCGCGTTTGGATTCGCGATTTCCGCCGCGAGCGAACCCCGTTACCATCGGTGATCAGCGGTGTTCAGATCAACGTGTGCCCGAGCTATCACGCGGGTCCGGCCGACGGCCGCTGCAACGACGAGCACCAGCCCTAAATCAGAGGCAACAACCTATTTACCAAATCGGAGGTCGTCTACGGCATTGTGCCATTGTACCCGGGCTTGCTGACTCGCCAAATGGCGATAAAGATCCAAAAAACCCCGAAAGCGAATGGTGCCGGAAGGAACGGATACCATCGCGGGAATGTATTCCGCGGAGTGCTTTTCTCGGCACGATGGCAGAGCCACATAGAAGCGGGGCCGCAAGTGATCTGCGCCAACAAAGCCAGCGGGACAGAAACGTCCATGAGTCGCACTTCGAGTGTCGGAATGACCGCAAGAACAGTGGCCCATGTTACGCACCACTTTGCGCTCCTACTCATACGATTTGGAGTAACCACAAGCAGATAGTACCTCTGATTTCTCATTGCAACTTAAGCAAATATTTCTTACGGCCGAATCTGATTGATCTGATTGATCTTGACGTCGCGGAAAAATGGGCATAAGCTAGAGTTGAGGATTCGTTTGATTCGTTTATTACGTTCATTTCGATTCGTTTGGCAATTACCCTCCGAGGTATAGAGAAGGCAGGATCTTACCAATGACCGCTGCAACCGTTCACCAAGCCCCTGGCACAGAGAGCGCCGAGATTCGGGAACTTTATCGGCTTTTTCTTCTGCAAAAGCACCCTGCGCTGCTCGGGCCAAACGGCGAGTCCATTCCGCTTCCGGAATCGATTTACAACATTCTCGTCCAGGTCCTCGGCTATCTCAAGCAAGGAAAGAGTGTTTCGGTGTTGCCGGTCATGCAGGAGTTGACCACGCAGCAAGCTGCCAATTTGCTAGGGATGTCGCGGCCGTTCTTGATTGACCTACTCAATAACGGCGATATTCCATTTCACAAGATTGGAAGCCATAGGCGGATCTATCGAAAAGATGTCATGGATTATCTAGCCAAGCGAGATGACAAGCGGAAGCACATTCTCACCGAGATCGCCAAGCGTGCGCTGGCGGAAGGCGAGTACGATCAACTGCATGTCCCAGACGAAGGGGAATGACGAAAGACTATGTCGCTGTTCTGGACGCATGTGTCATCGTGCCGGCCGGACTGCGGGATACCCTGCTGCGTCTGGCGGAAACCCCTCGCTTATACCTTCCAAAATGGAGCGATGAAATTCTGGCGGAAGTCCGGCGAACGTTAATCGGAAAGCTCCGAAAGACCGAGAGCCAGGCCGATCATCTAATCGAGGAGCTCCGGAATGCCTTTCCCGAGGCGTGCTTGAAAGCGTGCAAGGAGTTGGAGAACGCGCTCATCAACAATCACAAAGACCGGCACGTACTGGCCACGGCAATTCGATCTTCGGCTCAAACCATCGTGACCTTCAACCTCAGGCATTTTCCGCCGGAAGCGCTGCAATCGTACGATGTCCAAGCCGTGCATCCGGATGAATTTCTGGTGCATCAATTCCATTTGGATGAGGCAGTCGTTGTAAGAAAATTCGCCGAGCAAGCGGAAGCCATCGGCAGAACGATCGAGCAACAGCTCAACGCTTTTCACCAAAGCAAGGATCTTCCGCTCTTCACTCAAACGTTAGCGGACGCGCTTAGGGTCAAAATCGGGTAGCCGGAACGCAAGTGCTTCGGACTTCTCTATCCGCGTTTATCCGTGTCCATCCGTGGCCAAAAGGTTTTGTCGGCTCAGTAGTAATCCGCGCAGCTCATGTAGTACCCGCACTTCTCGCAAACCAGCTTGCACTTCAGCTCGGTCAGCCGCGTGCTGCAAACCGGACAATACAGCATCGGTTCTTTTTCGGATTTCTCGTCCATCGCGCACCACCATTATCCGGCAAAATCGGGGAACGCTTCCAACCACCGGTTATAATGAGCCTAGCGTATGAAGTATAAGCCCGCCGTCCTCTTTTTCGGCCTTGCGGCGCTCTGCCTGGCCCAGCGCAAAGATTTCGAACAGCCCGCGATGCACGCCGCCCGTGGGACCCATGGTGCGGTGGCGTGCGGCAGCGAATATGCTGCTGAAGCCGGAATGCGCATCTATTTTCACGGCGGAAATGCGGTGGATGCCGGAGTGGCCAGCATGTTCGCGGCATCTGTTTCCGAGTTCTCCCACTTCGGCATGGGAGGCGAAGCTCCGATATTGATCCGCACCAAAGCCGGCAAAGTATTTGCGATCGCGGGCGTGGGCCCCATGCCGAAACTCGCCACGGCGCAAATGTTCCGCGACAGGAGGCCTAGGCCAGGTGAAATTCTCACGATGGAGCCCGGCGGATTGAAGGGCATCATCCCGGTGGCGGGTATTATGCCGGCGCTGGTTCCAAGCATGGTGGATTCCGGTCTCGTGGCCCTGCGCGATTTCGGCACCAAATCGTTCTCCGAAGAAATTCAGCCGGCCATCGAACTGGCCGACGGCTTGGCTATCGATGAAATGCGAGCGGGCACCATCGCCCGCGTGCGCCGCTTCTTCGATCTCTGGCCGGATTCGAAAAAGACCTTCATGCCGGATGGACAGGTCCCCATGCCCGGCGAAATTTTCCGCCAGCCGAATTTGGCGAAAACGCTTCGCGCCATGGCTGCCGCCGAGAAGAAGGCGCTCGCGGGCGGAGCCAGCCGCGTCGCCGGCATCGATGCCGTACGGGATTTCTTCTATCGCGGCGATATCGCGCATCGCATCGACGCGTTCATGAAAGCCAATGACGGATTGCTGCGCTATGAAGACATGGCGGCGTTTCACCTGGAGCCCGAGGAACCCGTCGCCACCGACTTCCATGGCTACAAAATCTACAAGCCCGGATTCTGGAGCCAGGGACCGGCCATGATCGAAGCGCTGAATATTCTGGAAGGCTACGATCTCCGCGCGATGGGCTTGAATTCCGCCGATTACATACACAAAGTTGTCGAGGCGTTAAAACTCTCTTACGCGGACCGCGATAGCTACTATGGCGATCCGAAATTCAACCATATTCCGACCGAAGCGCTGCTTTCGAAGTCGTACGCAGCGGAACGGCGTAACCAGATCGGTCAACACGCTTCGCTCGATTTTGTTCCCGGCACCATCGATGGGAAAAAAGGCAAACATCCCACCGACATGGAGATCGCGCGCACCAAGATCGACGACGAACTGATGGCGCGCGATACAACTTGCGTGGACGCGATCGACAAGGATGGAATCATTTTTTCGGCGACGCCCTCCGGCGCGTGGCTGCCGTCTGTAATCGCGGGCGATACGGGCATTCCGCTCACCGAGCGCGCCCAGCAATTCATTCTCGTTGAAGGCTCGCCCAACGAACTGGCTGGTGGGAAGCGCCCGCGTGTGACGCTCAGCCCGACACTGGTCACTGAACAAGGCAAGCCGTTTATGGCGCTCTCCACCCCGGGTGGCGACAACCAGGAACAGAGCCTCATCCAACTGTTTTTCGACGTCGTGGAGTTTGGCATGAACGCGCAGGCGGCCGCCGAAGCTCCGCGCTTCCAAACGCGCCACCTGGTTTCAAGCTTCGATAATCACGCCTGGAATCGTGGCGACCTGCTTTTGGACGAGCGCATTCCGGCCGCCACGGTAGCCGAACTTTCCTCGCGCGGCCACAAAATCGGAACCCGGTCGCGTTGGGCCAGCGGCGCCGCTCCCGTAATGGTTCGGATCATGCCGGATGGCGTAATCGAAGCCGGTGCAGATCCCTACGGATATCGCGTCGCCCACGCGTACTAGAAGTGGCTGGCGAATCGCTTTCGCTTTTCGACGAGCTTCCCGAACCTGAGCTTGAAAAGACACCGCTCGGACTGAAGCTCGCTTCGCTCGCCGCTTCCAACGTCTTC
>DATGIH010000396.1:0-8156 GCA_035295865.1 Bryobacteraceae bacterium | reverse complement strand
AAGCGATGCTGCCTTTATTGCGTAACGCTTCCTCCGCGAGCATCATCAACGTGTCGAGCGGACTCGGATCGTTGACCAAGAGCGGGGATCCGGCATGGACTCACGTGGCAGCGAAGTTTCTCGGCTACGCCGCATCGAAATCCGCGCTCAACATGCTGACCGTGCAACTCGCCTGGGAGCTCCGCAATACGTCCATCAAAGTGAATTCCGTCGATCCGGGGTACACCGCTACTGATCTCAACCGGCATACGGGAACGCAAACGATTCCAGAAGGCGCGGCGGAGATCGTACGACTGGCGTTGCTTGGGGATCGGGCGCCAACCGGCACGTTCTCAAACACGCAAGGTATCGTGCCCTGGTAAAACTGCAAGCAAGGAGCAGATTATGAGCAAAACAGCGATCATCACCGGTGGAAGCCGTGGGCTCGGCCGCAATACCGCGATCAATCTCGCGAGGCGGGGCGTCGATATTCTCTTCACCTACAATTCGAATCTGGCGGAAGCGCAAAGTCTCATTCGCGAGGTCGAAGCTCTCGGAAGGAAAGCTGCCGCAATTCAGCTTGATGCCGGAAACGTCAGTTCGTTCGATAACTTCGTGAAGCAAGTCCGGGACATGCTTCGCGTCTGGGATCGCGATCGATTTGATTACCTGGTCAATAACGCCGGGACTTCGTTGCACAAACCGTTCGAACAAACTTCGGAGGCCGAATTCGACCAGATCGTCAACGTGCACTTCAAAGGCGTGTTCTTTCTCACGCAGAAGCTGTTGCCGCTTTTGAACGACGGCGGACGCATTGTGAACATATCGTCGGGGCTGGCACGCTTCAGCCTTCCGGGGACATCCGCTTACGGAGCCGCGAAAGGCGCGGTCGAAGTATTGACGCGCTATTTGGCGAAGGAACTCGGCTCGCGCGGAATCACAGCGAATGTGGTTGCACCGGGCGCAATCGAGACGGATTTCAGCGGCGGGATGGTGCGCGACAATCCGGAAGTGAACAAGCGCGTGGCGGATATGACTGCGCTGGGACGCGCCGGCCTGCCGGACGATATCGGACCGATGATCGCTGCACTGCTTTCCGACGAAAATCGATGGGTAAATGGGCAACGCATCGAGGTCTCGGGCGGGATGGCTCTTTAACAACGTTGGTTGCGCGTGCGATGTTAAGCTTATCGAAGAATGTCCTCGCGCTTTGAGCGCAGGCCTTCTGTTTCAATTCGATGAGTACAACGCAACCCGCGCTCAGTTTACGAACCGATGCCCAGCCCGTGGCTGCGCCGCTCACTCGTGTCGCGATCTTTCTGGTGGTAACGATCAATCCGGGCCAGGAAAGCCGCGAAACCGTGCGGGGATTCTGCGGAGATCTGCCGGCAATCTTACGCGCGGTTGAGTTCCGCGATCTCGAGGCCGGGCTCTCCTGCGTGATGGCCATTGGATCCGAAGCGTGGGACCGGCTTTTCGGACAACCGCGTCCCGCGGAGTTGCATCCGTTCCGCGAAATTCGCTCCGGATCGAGGCATGCTGTTTCCACACCGGGCGATCTGCTTTTTCACATTCGCGCCAAGCGCATGGATCTATGCTTCGAAGTGGCGACGCAAATCATGGCGGCGATCGGCGATGCGGTTACAGCGGTGGATGAAGTTCATGGATTCCGTTACTTCGACGATCGGGATCTGCTCGGGTTCGTGGACGGAACGGAGAATCCTCGCGGCCAACAGGCGGTGGACGCGGTGCTGGTGAGCGATGAGGACGCAGCGTTTGCCGGCGGCAGCTACGTGATCGTGCAGAAATATCTGCATGACATGGCCGGGTGGAACGCGCTTTCGACGGAAGCACAGGAACGAATCATCGGCCGCGCCAAACTATCCGACATCGAGCTGGATGATTCCGTGAAGCCGACCTCCGCGCATAGTGCGCTGACGACCATTGTCGAGAATGGAAACGAAGTCAAGATCCTGCGCGACAACATGCCTTTCGGCAAGGCATCAGAAGGCGAATTCGGTACATATTTTATTGGATACAGCCGTTCGCCGCGCACAACCGAACAAATGATCGAGAACATGTTCATCGGCCGTCCGCCGGGCAACTACGACCGGCTGCTGGATTTCAGCCGCGCCGTCACCGGCAATCTCTTTTTTGCGCCATCGGTCACGTTCCTGGAAGGTGTTGGGGATAATTCGCCCACTGCCGATGCGGGACCGGCCGAGACCGCGCAATCGGCTACGCGCAAGAGCGACGGTTCGCTCGGCATTGGCTCTCTCAAAGGAGAAATTCCACATGAATAATCTGCATCGCGAGCTTGCGCCGATTTCGGATGCGGCGTGGGCACAAATCGAGGAAGAAGCTGCTCGCACGTTCAAACGATATCTCGCCGGCCGACGCGTGGTGGATGTGCAAGGGCCGGCAGGGACTGGACTTTCCGCGGTGGGCACGGGCCATTTGCAAACGATCGCGCCTTCGAAGGAAGGAATTCTCGCCAGGCAGCGCGAGGTGAAGGCGCTGGTAGAGTTGCGATTTCCATTCGAACTGGATCGCCAGGCGATCGACGATGTGGAACGCGGCGCGAACGATTCGGATTGGCAGCCGGTGAAAGACGCCGCGCGGCAGATCGCGTTCGCCGAGGACAGCGCGATTTTCGATGGCTACAACGCTGCGGGAATCGAAGGCATTCGCGAAGGGACGAGCAATCCGAAGATGACGCTACCGTCGGATGTCCGGCAGTATCCGGATGCGATCGCTCAAGCGTTGAGCCAACTGAGGCTGGCTGGCGTAAACGGACCCTATACCGCATTACTTGGCGCCGAAGCGTATACCTTGCTCGCGGAAACCGTCGATCACGGTTATCCGGTTCTGGATCACGTCAAACGGCTAGTGGACGACAAAATCGTTTGGGCGCCGGCAATCGAAGGTGCATTCGTCCTCACCACGCGTGGCGGCGATTTCGATCTGCACATCGGCCAGGATCTGTCCATCGGGTACCTAAGCCATACCGATGAGAAGGTCCGGCTTTATCTGCAAGAGACGTTCACATTCCTGCTGCTCACAACGGAGGCGTCTGTCGCGATCGCGCCGCCGGCACGAAATTAGGGGAGTGGCTTAATCCGGATGTTCTTGTAGTAAACGGTGCTGCCCGGATCGTGGCCCTGCAGTGCGATGGTGCCATGGCTGAGGACGCGGCCCGGGCCTTCGCGGCCGCCGTTCCAATCGGATGGCTGCGTCCATTTCACAACTTCTTTGCCGTTCAGTTTGATTGTGACCGTCGCGTCCTTCACCAGGATGTCTTCGGTGAACCACTCGTTGTCCTTCACGATGCCTTCGATGTCGGCCGCGCCGATATCCTTGACGTGGTAAAGGCTGCCCGTTTTAATCGGATCTCCGTGCGTGTTGTTCACCTGCACCTCGAAGCCCTTTTTGGGAAAGCCCGAGTCCTGATATTCAGTGTGAAAGTAAACGCCACCATTTGAGTGCGGAAAGCTCATCACGTCCACGCTCAACTCAAAATTCTTAAAGTCGTGGTTGTGCACAGGTCCGACGTAGAAAGCATGAGCGACTTTTCCGTTTGCGACCAGAGCGCCGTCTTTGACCTGAAATGTGTTCTGGTCGCCGCCGACTTTCCAGCCGGTGGAATCCTTTCCGTTGAACAAAGAAATCCAGCCATCTTGCGCGAACGCGCCGGGAGCTAGGAATAATACCAATACCGCGAAACGATTTATGGTCATCTTCAGCGGTGATTGTACCATCGTGGCGGAGTGCCCAAATTTATTGAATGAGCGCGAACGTCAACTTTACGTTGGCATGGACTTCGATGTTCCCTGGCAATATAGGACCCTGGTCAGCGGATTCCGCCTTGCCCAACTCGATTTCGCGCGCCGGCGCCACGATCACAGGTTGTCCTTCCTCGACGCGCAGTAGGCGGCCGAGTTTCACCTTGAGTGAAGCAGCCAAGGCTTCGGCGCCCGCGTGAGCCTGTTTTGCGGCTTCCGCCAGCGCCCGTGATCGAACTGCCTTTTCATCGCGCAATCCGAACGTCAAACGATTCACGTTGCTGGCGCCGGCCTGTGTGGCGGCGTCGATGACTCTACGCAATTTGGAAATGTCATCCAGCACCACGCGCACAGTGTTGTTCGCGGTGTAGCCAAGGACCGTGGGTGCGCCACCATCTTTCGGATAACGATAGTTTGGATTTACAGCGAAATTGACCGTCTTGACATTTGCCGAAGGGAGCAGAGTGCGCAAGGCTTGCATCACGGTGTTGGCCTGCTTGGCATTCAGGTCGGCGGCTGCCTGGCTGGTGGAAGCTTGCGACACGATGCCGATATCGACGTTGGCCTCGTCTGGCTCTGCCGAGACGGTCGCTTCGCCGTGTACCAAAATGGAGGGAATCGTGTCGCGCGCCGGCTCTTGCGCAAGCAAAGGGGCCAAGATTAAGACAAATAGAACGGATCGCATGTTCTCCTCTCCAAGATACGATAGGGCATGGAGCGTTTTTCGCGCCGCCGCTTTCTTGCGCTCGCGTCCGCGATCCCCGCTTCCGGAAGGCCGGCAATCCCGGCCGCTGACGAAGAATTTCTCGAAGACCTTTCGCGTCGCTGCTTTCTGTTCTTCTGGGAACAGGCGGACGCACATTCAGGCTTCGTGCTTGACCGCGTGCGAACGGACGGAAACCCAACTCCCGGCCGGAGCGCGGATATCGCGAGCATCGGCACCACCGGTTTCGCGCTGACGGCGTTATGCATCGGCTCCGCGCGGCGCTGGGTGGATCCGAACCAGATTCGCGAACGGGTTCGCGCAACGCTGCGATTTCTCGCCTACAATCAGCAGCACCAGTTTGGCTGGTACTACCATTTCGTGAATCGCAAAAGCGGCGATCGGGCGTGGAAATGCGAGCTTTCCACCATCGATACGGCGCTGCTGCTGGCCGGAATCCTGACCGCGCAGCAGTGTTTTGCCGATGACTACGAGATCTTTCAAATTGCGCAGTTCTTGTACGAGCGCGTGGATTTCGCGTGGATGCTGAATGAATCCACCGGTCTGCTGCGCATGGGATGGCTCCCCGAATCGGGTTTTCTGCGCGCCGAGTGGACGGATTATCGCGAGAATCCGATCTTGAACCTGCTTGCTATTGGTTCGCCCACGCATCCGGTTTCGCCGAGAACCTGGTACGCATTCGAGCGCGATCCGGTGCAGTTCGGTCCTTACCGGTTCTTTGGCGGCGGTCCCTTGTTCACGCATCAATATCCGCAAGCTTGGCTGCGTTTGAATGGACTTCGCGACGGTGCACCGCTTGGCATCGATTATTTTTACAACTCCGTCCTCGCCACCTACGCGCATCGCGCCCATTGCCTCAGCCTGCGATCCATGTATCCGGCGTTTTCGCGGAATCTCTGGGGCGTAACACCGTCCGATAGCGACATCGGATATATCGGTTGGGGAAACGCGTTCTCGCGCCGCGATTTTGACGGCAGCGTTGTTCCGTGCGCGGCGGCCGGATCGCTGATGTTTGCGCCGGAGATTTGTCTGCCGGCGCTGCATGAAATGCGCGATGAGTTCGGCGACTATATCTACGGGCGCTACGGCTTCGCGGATGCGTTTCAACCCATCAGCCGATGGGTGAATCCGGACGTGGTCGGAATCGACGTTGGCATCACGCTGCTCAGCGCCGAAAATTTGCGCAGCGGCCGGGTTTGGGACTGGTTCATGCGCGCATCGGGCGTGCAACGCGCTGTGAACCAGATTTTCCACTTATCAGAAGCTAAATTTCGCTTGTAGCTCCACCACGCGTCCGGCCAATGCGCCGGGAGAAATTCCGAAGAACGGGTCGTCGGGATGCGTGCCGCCTCCGCTGAAGCTGAACGGCTGCAAATTGAGCTGGTTGAAAATGTTAAAAAAGTTGGCGCGCAGTTCGAGGTTGGAAGTTTCTCCAAAAAAGAATGGCAGCCGGGTGTTTTTCGCGAAGCTGAAATCCGTTTGGAAGAAGTGCGGACCGCGAAATGAGTTGCGGCCGATGCCGGGAGGCCCGCCGGCGGTAATGTTGAAGAAACATGCGCCGGCATTCGCGTTGTTGCAGGTATTTGGGAAGTTTCTGCCGGTCATGAGCGCGTCGTTCGATTGACTCATGCCCGCCCCGCCCAAATAAACCGTGGGACGGATCGGCGATAGAGAAGGACCCCCCGGCGTTTCCACGGATTGACCAATCACCGGAGTCCACGGGAATCCGGTGTGCCACGTGATCACGGGCGCGAGCTGCCATCCGCCCAACGCGGATTTCCAAAAGCCATGGAATCGGGAGGGTGCCGGAATATCCCACACCGTCGCCAGATTGTAGAGCTGCCTCACGTCGAAATCCGACGGACCCCACTCCAGCCGATTGTTCTGCGGATACGTCTGATTGGTGACGAATCCCGGGCCTTCATAAGAAGAATTGTCGAGGCTCTTCGACCAGCGATAGTTGAAGATGAACTGCAGTCCATGATCGTAGTTGCGGCGCAGCGTCACCAGGCCGGCGTTATAGTTCGAGTTGTCGTCCGGCTGCGGAATATACACTGCGGTGAACGCCGCCGACCCATTCAGGTTGTTGTTATTCGGATAGAGATAGTTTTGATTCACCAGGCGTACCAGGTGATGTCCTTCGCTGCCGGAATAGCCAAGATCCAAAGCGATTTTCCACGGCAGCTTGTACTCGATACCAAACGAATAAACGTAGACCATCGGATTCGGCATATGGTATTGCGCGCCGTAAATTTCCACCGCGCCGCCATTTGGCGAACCAGTGGTTGGGTTGATTCCCTGCGCCAGCTTCGGATTCGCCGGATAACTGAACGGCGAGTTGCTGGTTCCGGTTTCGTAGAGGATGCTGCCGCCGACAAAAGGATTGGTGGACGATCCGCAGCAGATTCCGTAGGACGCCGCGCCAGGTGGATTCGCGAGCGCCTGGGCGAACAGAGCTTCCGGAATCCGGTCATAGAAAATCCCAAAGCCGCCGCGAACAACCAGGTTCGTGCTTCCATGCGGGGACCAGGCGAAACCAAAGCGGGGCGCGAAGTTTTTATATTCAGACTCGTACAGTTGATGGACCGGGATAATCGACGAATCGGACAAGCCTTGCGAACCGAAAAAGATATTGCCGATGGTGCCGCCTTTTTGATAAGGCGGGCTGAAATATTCCCAGCGCAGCCCGATATTGAGAGTCAAGTTCGGACGCACCTTCCAATCGTCTTGCACGAACAGACCGTCATACGGCGTGCGCAGATAGCGCTGCGAGATGGCCACGCCACCGGTCACCGGATTCGCGGCAATCGCTTCGAATATGGGGGCGCTGTTGGCGAGATTCCAGAGTCCATTGAACACGAAATCAGGACGAGAGGCTCCCACAAACGTGTTGTTGTCCTGTT
This sequence comes from Bryobacteraceae bacterium, assembly GCA_035295865.1. Classification (GTDB taxonomy): domain Bacteria; phylum Acidobacteriota; class Terriglobia; order Bryobacterales; family Bryobacteraceae; genus Palsa-89. The sequence goes on along the minus strand of DATGIH010000396.1, from coordinate 768 downwards.
CGCGCCGGATTTCGATGCCGAATTTCAATCCATGATTCCCCGCCACTTTGCTGAGCGTGTCGCGAAATTCATAAGTGTTCTGAGCGAAGATTCCGGGCGTTGCCTCGCCTTGTGCGGCGCCGAAATATAAACGGGGAATCGGATAACCTTGCACCTCCAAACGCGGGATTCCCCAATCCACCACGCCTGCATTGGACGTTACCTGATTGGCCGCGAATCTTGTGAGGTTGGCGCGCGCTTCGTTGAGCAACGTCGCGGATAATGTGCGCGTGTAGGTTACGGTCACGGCGGTGTTGAGTGGACTGAAGTTCACATCCGCCATGGGACGGCTGCCGGTGGAGGTGTCGGATCCCAAATCGTACAGATGCGTGAAATACATGCTAAGCGCGATGAAATCCTTGGTGGTCGGATCGAAATCGATGCGCCCATTAAATTGATTACCGCGATTGGTAGCAGGTGCGGCGATCTGCGCGAATTCGAGATCGGGGATCCCATCGAGACCGCCGCCGAGTATCGGATCGATGTACTGGCCGGTAGCACCGGCGAAGGAACCCACGTCAATGCCGCCTGCCACTTGTTTACAAGTACCGGCGGCGAATCCGCCCGGGCAGGGAGCGCTCAACACATTGATCACGCGCGGCGCGACGCCGGACGATCCCAGTATCTTTGCCGTCACACTGCCCGGACGATTGGCAAGCACCGCTTGTAAGTATTGCGGTGTTTCCACCCACGCTGTGTACGTTCCGTCCGTCCTTTGCCGCAAACCTT
>DATGIH010000395.1:0-9940 GCA_035295865.1 Bryobacteraceae bacterium | reverse complement strand
GTACATTCTGGTGGGCAACAAATCTGATCTGCCGCGGGTGGCGGAGCTTACAGAAGATGTCGTTGCGGTTTCGGCGGTGACCGGTGAGGGGATCGAGGGACTGCGTGCGCTGATTGCGCCGGAGGGCGCGCGGGAGCAGGAATCCGGATTCATCACCAGCCTGCGGCATCAGCAGTTGCTGCGCGAGAGCATCGAGGCATTGGAGCAGGCCGAGAAAGCAGTCGGATTCGGAATTCCGCATGAGATGCTGCTGCTGGATCTTTATGCGGCGCTGCGATCGATTGACGCCATCACCGGCGCTACCACGGCAGATGATATTTTGAATCGGATTTTTTCAACTTTTTGTATTGGGAAATAAGGATCGTCTATTCGGTGGGCGGGTGCGTCTACCAAGTGTGCGCGCGTTTCGTTCGCTCCCTTGCGGTCGCGGTTCGGTACTGTTTCTTGGGCTCTGTATCCAAGCGAGTGCGCAGATCGCGATTGTTTCCGCGGCGAGTTACCGGCCGCTGGTGGCTCCGAATTCGCTCGCGACGGCGTTTGGGAGCCATTTGGCCAACTCCACCGCAACCGCGCAGTTGGATTCGAACCACCAGCTTCCAATGCAATTAGCCGGGGTCACGCTGCAGATCAACGGAACGGCGGCGCCGCTGCTTTATGTATCGCAAGGGCAGATCAACTTTCTGGTACCGGCTGGAACAGTGCTCGGAACCGCGCAGGTCCAGGTTCAGCCGACGCCGGGCGCCGCGCCGATTAAAACCACTATGCAGGTGGGAATCGTCGCGCCGGGATTATTTTCCGCCGATTCCACCGGGTCGGGGCCGGGCGCGATTCTCAATGCCACGACATTCACGGGTCCGCCTTTTTTGGTGGAAACGCAGCAGAACACGGGCACCGACAAGCGCACGCGCCTCGCTGTTTTTGCAACGGGGCTGCGCTATGCCGGCAATCCATCGCAGAATCCGGATCAGAGCAACGTCGCGATTCAAGTGAAAGCGCGCGATAGTTCCGGGAATTCGTACGACGTGGAGTATGCGGGCTCGGCACCGGGATATTTCGGACTGGATCAAATCAATCTGCTGCTTCCGCCAGAAGCCGATGGCGCAGGCGTGATTTCGCTCGCGATCGCGGCCGGAGATTTTCTTTCCAACACCGTGACGTTCAAAATGGGCAGCCTTCCCGACAGCGCAGTTCATCTGAACGCTCTGACGCTCACGCCGGCATCCATCATCGCGGGCGAAGATATAACCGGCACTGTTTCGTTGAACGCCCGAGCGCGGTTCGGCGGATACAACGTGTCGCTGGCGAACAGTTCGCTGGGAGTAACCACACCGCTTTCAGTGCTGATCCCGGAAGGTAAGATATCGGCTACATTCCTATCTCACACCAGTTCGTTATCGAACAACGCCGTGACCATAACGGCGTCTTCGGGCAGCTTCTCGCAAAGCGAATCGGTTGTGATCTATCCGGCGAACACGCCGCAGTTGACCGGGCTGACCCTGGGTGTCGCAGCGATTCAAGGTGGCGTGAGCGTCACCGGAACGTTGTCGCTGAGCGGCAAGATTCCGCTCGGCGGCGGCATCGTGAATCTCTCGAGCAGTAATCCGAGCGTGGTGCAAGTGCCGGCGAGCATTGCGCTTTCGTTCGGACAATCGACGGCGTCGATCAATATTTCAACCAGCGGGGTGAGTACGCAACAATCAGCTACTATCACCGCCACATTCGCCGGATCGACCAGGACGGCGATATTGATCGTGAATCCGGCGTTCACCATCTCGCTGTCGCCGGCGTCAGTAGTCGGTGGGACATCCGCGACTGGAACAGTTTCCCTGGCACAGCCGCCCACAACGCCGGCGACAGTGGCGCTGCAATCGAGCGATTCCAAAGCCGCCTCGGTGCCCGCATCGGTGATCGTGCCCGCTGGCCAGCTCTCGGCGTCTTTCCCGGTATCGACCAGCAACCAGATTGCCCCGGTAGGGATCGTGATCTCGGGGACATACGCGGGCGCGACGCAATCCGCAACGCTGACCATTAATCCAGCGGGACTGCCCTCACCCGTGAGCCTTACGCTGAATCCGCTGATTGTGACTGGCGGAAATCCGTCTGCCGGAACCGTCACCATTTCCTCGCCCGCGCCGACCGCCGGATTGGTGGTCAATCTGACGACGGATAATCCATTTGTCTCGCAGATCCCGGCTTATGTTGTGGTGCGAAGCGGGCAAACGACTGCAACGTTCGCGATCAACACCCCCACGCTTTCCGCTGAGCAGACCGCCACCATCACCGCAACTGCCGCTGGAGTCTCGCAATCCGCGACTCTGACGGTACAATAGCGGTCAAGTGGATAAACTCAGTGGATAAACGAAGGATGTGCCCGAATTGCCGGGCGTTCGTGACGACCAGCGACAAGGTATGTCCCTATTGCGATGCGCAGCTCGGGCCACGCGCCGTGGATCGGAGGGCTCCGGGCGAGATACTGGGCGGACTTATCCCGCAGGCGCGGTTTACCACAATTCTTATACTGCTGATCAACGCAGGATTGTATCTGGCGGAGAATTTTAACCCGGAACTGCTTAGGAGCGGTGAGAGCCTTCCTGCGCCTTACATGCAGGGGGAGTGGTGGCGCCTCATCACTGCTGGGTTTTTGCACGGACCCTGGTGGCATATCCTAATGAATTCTTGGGTACTGTTTGATCTGGGCGCGGAGGTGGAGCAGATTTACGGTACAAGTCGCTTGATCGTTTTTTACTTCGTGTCTACGTTCACGGGCTTCTGGGCCAGTTCTCATCTTGGGATGCACACTTCTGTCGGGTCGTCCGCAGGCATCTTTGGTCTGATAGGCGCAATGCTCGCATTCGGCGTCACCGATCGATCGTCGCTAGGATCTGCCATAAAAGCGTTGTATATGCGCTGGGTAATTTATGGCTTGGCGATAAGCTTTTTCCCAGGTTTGAATGCCGACATCTGGGCGCACATCGGCGGGCTTGCTGGAGGCTTCGTCGCGGGATTCTTGGCTAGCACGCCGCGCGCACGGATGATGTGGAAGGAACCGCTGCTGCGGGTGTTAGCCGGCGTGAGCATTGCGATCACCGCGCTCGCGTTCGGGATGCTCTATCTCGCGATTACGCGGGCTGGGGCGTAGGCAATCCGGCTGCAGCAAGTTCTTGTTCGGTGAATGCGCCGCAGTTGATCCCACGCTGGAAGAAATTCAGCAAGCCGCGGCCGGTTGCGGCGTCGTCGAAAACGTCGCCTACTCGCGTGGCTTGTGCGGATTGCTCTACAAAATTACGCAGCCTGGCTGCGGCCGCATCGAATCCCTGAAGGAAGAACGCATACACCGCTGCGTACCGCACGGGCAACTGCGCCGGATGCAAATCCCAGCCTTGATAAAAGCCGTGCGTCAAAGATCGCTGGATGTGCTCGAAGTGCAGACGGAGGGCGCGCCGCAGCGTGTCGCGGTCCTTTGCGATGGGCAAGATGTTGGTGGCGCCATCGGAGAGCGTTACGCCGCGACCGGCGCTCGCTACCTGCATCGCGTGACGAGCGAAATCGCATGCTGGGTGCGTCAAGCTCTGATGCGCGGCGGTGATATCGAGACTGGCCGTGTAATCGTACGCGCCGAAGTGCAAGCCCCGACAGCGTCTCTCGGCGGCTTCCAGTAATTTTGGAATCGCGAAGCGGCCGGAAGCGTCAATGATTGACTCGGGAGTTTCAATCATCAGCTCAATGCGCACGGTTGGAAACGGCTCGAGCAGCAGCACCAATTCGGCAATTTGTTCGGGCGACGTCACTTTGGGCAGCGTGACTACGAAGTTCGCGGGGATGCCATCGGGCGCAAGCGTATCGAGGAAGAGCTGGATTGTCCGGACTGCGCGCGGTTTGGACAATTCGGTGAGAGGCTTGATGCGAATCCCGAGGAATGGCGGGAACTTCGACAGTTTGACCGCGGCAGCGACAGCGCGCGCGGTGGAGACGGCGTGTCCGTCTTCCTCGGAATTCGATCGAACGCCGTAGCCGTCCTCGAAGTCGATCCGATAATCTTCCACGGGCTCACGTTCGAGTTTCGCAACGGCGCGATCGTAGACGGCTGTGATCAGATCGTCCGATCTGCCCAGGCCGATGGATTCCGCGAAAGTTTCGGCATCCGGGCCATACGCACGCATGGAAGCCAGCGCCTTCTCGCCGAGGGCGGACGAAATCTCCGGTTTGAACAAATGAGCGCCGCCATAGACGGTGTGGACGGGCTGCCGATTCATTGAGTTCCAAGGTACCAAACGGGATCGAAGCGAGTGGCACGCTTTTGACGATCGTGATACTGTGAGGGCGTCGGCAACCATGCATATCCCGGATAATTTTCTGTCCATACCCGTGTGGGCAGCGCTCGACGCCGTAAGTATCCCGGCCGTCGTGCTGTTGTCGCGCCGGGCCGGCAGCGAACTGGATGAATCGAGAATCCCGCTGCTGGGTGTGATGGGCGCCTTCGTATTCGCTGCGCAGATGATCAATTTTCCGGTGGGCATCGGGACCAGCGGACACCTGGTTGGCGGGGCTCTGCTGGCCTGCGTGTTGGGCGCCGCGCCGGCCGCGCTGGTGATGACCGCCATCATCGCGATTCAAGCGTTCGTATTCCAGGATGGCGGCGTGCTCGCGCTAGGCGCGAACGTTTTCAACATGGCGATCGCAGGAGTGTTGGCCGGCTACCTTCCGATTCATTTCTGGAGTACAACAGCGCGCCGTAAGCAAGCGATTTTCGTAGGAGCGGTCTTATCCGTGATGGTGAGCGCCTCGCTCGCCATGGGAGAGCTGCTCATTTCCGGCATTGCCATGCCGAAGCCCGTCATCGTGATCTCGCTCGCGCTATTTGCGATGAGTGCGTTGATCGAGGGCGCCATCACGATCGCAGTAGTGCAGGCGATTGAGAAGCTCAATCCCGGATTGATTCAGAAAAAGCAGCCATCCAGCGGCCGGGCTTTGATCGTGCTGAGCACTGTCGCGGTATTACTGGGCGGTGTTGGATTCCTGATGGCGTCTTCCGCTCCCGATGGGATCGAGCAGATCGGGATCAAGTTGGGACTCGCGGCTAAAACGCAGTTCCACGCTCCGCTTGCCGACTATTCAGTGGGCGTCTTTGAATCCTCATGGCTGCGTCGCGCGAGCGCCGGCTTAGCCGGGCTGCTGCTGATTTACGGCGTATGCCTCGGCGCAGGCCGGTTGATCGGCCGCCGGAGGACCGTCTGACGTGCATCACGTCCACGTCGACAGTTGGAGTCAAGGGAAAAGCGTGCTGCACGCGCGCGATCCGCGAGCCAAGATTCTGACCTTGCTCGTATTTTTGACTGTGCTCGCAACCACTCCTGCCGATGCTGCGCTTACTCTGGGAATCGATGCGGCCGTGTTGGTGGCAGGCATCCTGATCGCCGGACTGCCCTTGCTTCAATTGCTGTCGCGGGCGATGGTGGTGCTTCCGTTCTCTCTCACGTTCGGACTGATTAGTTGGATGACCGGGGATCATCTGCGAGCGATTGGGTTAGTCGAGAAGAGCTATCTTTCCGCCGCCGCTGTTCTGCTCATCGTCGGTACAACGTCGCTTCCAGCGCTACTGAATGGCTTCGAGAAACTCGGCGCGCCGCGCATGTTGGTGTTAGTGGCGCAATTTATTTACCGGTACTTGTTTGTTATTTCCGAACAAGCGCAGCACATGCGATTAGCGGCGTCCGCGCGCCAGGGCGACCCCAGGCTGCATGGCAAAGGACGATTCCGCGCGGCCGCGGGGGCATTGGCTGTCCTATTCGCGCGCTCCTACTACAGGGCGGACGGAATCCATCGCGCGATGCTGGCGCGCGCGTTCACCGGCCGATTTCCGCTGCTCAGCTCGCTTCATTTTCGATTGGCGGACGGTCTTTTCCTTCTGACCGCCAGCGCGTTCCTGATTGTGGTGCGCACGCAATGACGCCGCTGATCGAAGTCCGCGGGCTGCGTTTTCAATATGAAGACGGAACGCAAGCTCTAGACGGCGTGGATTTCACGCTGGAGCGCGGTGAAACCGTAGCGTTGTTCGGCGCCAATGGATCGGGTAAGACAACATTTGTTCTGCATCTCAACGGCATCCTACGCGGCGAGGGAAATATTTCGGTTTGCGGGATGGAGTTGAGTAAACAGACGCTGCCGCAAATCCGCGCGAAGATCGGAATGGTGTTTCAAGATTCCGACGAACAGCTATTTATGCCGACTGTCATCGAGGATGTCGCATTCGGACCGCTCAATCTCGGAGTGTCGCAGCACGATGCCATCCATCAAGCCGAAGCGGCACTGGAACAAGTGGGAATGCTGCTCGCCGCAGGCAAAGTTCCCTATCATCTCAGCGCGGGCGAAAAGAAAAGAGTGGCGCTCGCGGGGGTGCTGGCGATGAATCCGGAAATCCTGGTGCTGGATGAACCGAGCACGTTTCTCGATCCTCCCGGTCATGCCAACTTAGTCCACTTACTACGGACGCTGCCGCAATCTAAGTTGATCATTACGCATGACACGCACTTCGCGGCAGCTCTTGCCGGCCGCGCTGTGTTTTTCGAGAAAGGTAAGTTAGTGGCCGACGGGACGGTGGAGGAAATCGTTCAGCGATTTCAGTGGAGCTATTCGGATTTGCCCGCTGACTTGCGGTATTCCGCCCAGCGGCGTTTTTGAGCAGCTGCGATTCGTTTGCGGGCGGCATCGCTCATCCGGCCTGGGCCGCGCTTGGATCCCGAACCAGCCGGACGGCCACGTTTACCCGGGGCCTTTCCCAAAAGCATCCGTACTTCTGCGATTTGTTCGTCAAGCCGCCGCTTTTGCAGTTCCAGTCCTTCTAATGCGGCGGCTAAGAGAGAGATATCTTTAATTCCTTTTGCTGTACGAGGCATTCAGACTCCTGTTTTTAAGAACGGGACTTGCAGTTCGGATCAACCAACTCGGTTCGAATCCAGGACAAACGTCACTGGCCCATCATTTACCAGGTAGACAGCCATCTCAGCCTGGAAGACGCCGGTTTCGACTAAGGTGTTACTTGTTCGTAACCGTTCCACAAAGTAATCGTACAGGTTTTTCGCTTGTTCCGGAGGCGCTGCGGCGTCAAAACTGGGCCGCCGTCCCTTTCTGCAGTCGCCATAAAGAGTAAATTGGGAGATAACTAACAACTGGCCGCCCGCTTCAAGAAGGCTGCGATTCATGCGTTTTAAGTCATCGGGAAAAATGCGAAGTTGGATGATTTTATCGGCCAGGTAGTCGGCATCCTCGCGCTGGTCCGTCGAAGTTACGCCAACCAACACTAATAAACCAGTCTGGATAGATCCGACCGTTACGCCTGCCACGTCGACGTGCGCTTCTTTGACGCGCTGGATCACGACCCGCATCGATTCTCAGTATTACATCTCACAAAGTGAGGGTACGGGCCCTGCATTTGGTTCTAGTAGTTAAGTAAGTGGACCGTACCATCCTAATGCCATCACCCTATCCCCAACGGCCCGGCGCGGCTCCATAATTGGGTTGGTTATGATTCACAGAGGTATTTTCAAGCGGAAGAAAGTTCACAGTAAGATCCCTGGTGGATTCTTCAGCTTTGAAGAAGAAGCCTCGACCACTCGTCTGTATGGATTCGGGCACGGCGACCATCTGCGGTTGCGCGACGAATTCGGCAACATTTGGCGCGGATCGGCGGAGACGAACGCGGATGAATCCGTGCGTTATACGTTCCGCGACCCCAACGGGCACACCATCACGGGCGTGACCGACAGTTTTGGAATCGTGCTGCGCGATGGTAAAGGCAAGACCTGGCGCGGGTTTATCGACTAACGAAAGTTCCTCAGTTCTTCAGTTCATCGGTTCGTCGGTTAAAACTAAATCCTATGGGCGGTTGAGGTACTTTTCGTACAGACGCTTGTGGCGATTATCCAGATCCACCGTTTTGCCTTTAATGTAGAGCTGCGTGACATGTGTCTTCGCTTCCAGCGGATCGCCGTCAGTGATCATCAAGTCGGCGGATTTTCCTTCTTCGATGGAACCGATGCGGTCGGCTACGCCCCAGATTTGCGCGGCGTTCAACGTGACGGCTTTCACGGCCTCGTCCACCGGTAATCCGAACGCAACAGCTGTCGCCGCTTGATATGGAAGATCGCGCGCGAACTGGTTGTCGAAACTGCCGAACGCGAACTTTACGCCGGCTTTGTAGAACTGGTCGGGCAGCGTGTAAGCGGCATCGTACGGATCGTCTTCATGCAGCGGCAGGGCGAGCGTTGGTCCGAGAATCGCCGGAATGTTGCGGCTCTTTAGCTCGGCGCCCATCTTGCCCAGCTCTTTCGGATCGGCGATGATCACGCGGACTTTTTGCTGATCGGCGAACTGGACTGCATCGCGAATGGCGTGTTCGCGCGAAGCCATCACGATCAACGGCTCCTTGCCTTCGAGCACCGGCAGCATGGCTTCGTATTTTAAATCCGTTGGGAAATCGCGCTGTTTGGCGGCTTTGGCTTTTTGATAGCGGCGGGCGTTTTCGAAGAACTCCTTCAACTCCCGGAGTTCGGTTTCGTAATCTTTCTTGGCGTCCGTGTATGTTTTGGCTCCGGGAATATCGAATCCAGCAAAGCGTGGATTGATGGCGGGAATAATGGGAAAGCGCATCCCCATGCCGGCGGATTTCTTAATCTCCATTTCTTCCCAGGTCCAGCCGTCGAGATGAACCAGCGCAGCTTGGCCGGTGACGATGCTGCCGCCACCGCCGCGCCCGAATCCGCCTCCGCCTGCCGCCATTGGCAGGGCGATTACGCTGGTAATGCCATTCGCGCGCGTCACCGGGATGTGTTCGCTCGAAGGGTTGATAGCGATTTCGGCGCGAAGCTGCGGATCGAACTTGCCGATTTCACCGACGTCCACACTCTCGCGGACGGAACTGATTTCGGAAAGTCCCATCTCGGTGGCCGAGTCGATCATCCCCGGATATACGTGCAGCCCCTTGCCTTCGACGATGCGGGTGCCTTTGGGCGCGTTAAGATTGCGGCCAACCCCCACGATCTTTCCGTTCTGCACCAGCACCGACCCGTTTTGGATTTCGGCACTAGCGACAGGATGCACGGTGGCGCCGCGGATCAGGAAGCTGTCGTCATCGGCGGCCGCCAGCGGCAAAGTCAGCAATAAAGCAACGAAGAGCGATTTCATGCAGCAGGCCTCCCGCGCCCGGCCGGCGCATTTTTCTTCTGTTCCTCTTTTTCCTTGTCGAGCAACTTCTTCTTTTCGGTTTCGCGTTCGGTGCGTTCCGCCAGGTCGCTCGCGCGATCGAAGTAGAGCTGACCGTCGATGAAGACTTTTTCCACTTTGGCGTAATTGGAGAGCGGGTGCTTGTCGAAAATTGCGAGGTCGGCATCTTTGCCCACTTCGATAGATCCAACGCGATTGTCGATCTCAAGCTGCTTGGCGGGATTGATCGTGATCAACGACAATGCTTCAGTTTCGGTCAATCCGCCGTACTTCATGGTTTTCGCGGCCTCGTCGTTCAGGTGGCGCATCAATTCGTCGGAATCGCTGTTGAGCGAAACCAGAACGCCCTTCCTGGTCATGATGGCTGCGTTATAAGGAATCGCATCGAACGCTTCCATCTTGTACGCCCACCAATCGCTGAACGTGGATGCGCCCGCGCCGTGCGCGGCGATTTCTTTCGCCACTTTGTAGCCTTCGAGCACATGCTGAAGCGTCCGGATTTTGAATCCGTAATCGTCCGCGACGCGCAGCAGCATGAGGATTTCATCCGCGCGATAGCAGTGCGCGTGCAGCAGACGCTTGCCTTCCAGCACTTCGACGAGCGGTTCCAGCTTCAGATCGCGGCGCGGCGGAATGGCGGGCTCGCCGCGCGCGGCTTTAGCGTCGTACTCTTTCCATGACTGCTGATAGGCCTTCGCTTCAGTGAATGCTTGGCGGATCA
>DATGIH010000394.1:0-5300 GCA_035295865.1 Bryobacteraceae bacterium | reverse complement strand
CTGACGTCGGTGGAGGTGCCTCCCATATCGAAGCCCAGAATTCGCGTGAATCCGGAGAGGCGCGCAGTTTCGATGGCGCCGACGACGCCGCCAGCGGGTCCGGAGAGGACCGTGCGGATGGCGTGGCGCCGGGCTTCCTGGGCGGTGAGGAATCCGCCGTTCGATTGCATGATGGAAATCCGGTGGCGCGTGCCGCGTTCGAGCTCGCCGAGATAGCGATCCATCAAAGGGCCGACATAGGCGTTGATCAGCGTGGTGGAAGTGCGCTCGAACTCGCGAAATTCGGGGCACACGTCGTGCGAGGCGCAGAGATAGCCGATGCCGTCGAGAGCATCCGCGACGAGCTTTTCGTTCGCCGGATTGCGGTAGGCGTGGAGGAAACAGACGGCGATGGATTCCACACCGGCTTGGCGCAGACGCGTCTTCAGCCGGCGAAGTTCGGCTGCCGCGGGTACGGCCGCGATTTTCCCATCGAAGTGAGCGCGCTCGTTGACGCCAAAACACAGGGTGCGGGGAATGATCGGAACACGCGGGATCGGTGTCAAGTTGTAAAGCTCGCGGCGGTTTTGACGGCCGATGGCGATGACGTCTTCGAATCCGGCCGTGGTCACGAGCGCGGTACGGACGCCTTTTCGTTCGAGCAGGGCGTTGGTGGCGACAGTGGATCCGTGCACGACATCGGCTTTGCGCGATCCGGCGGCTTGGGCGAGACCCGCGAGAATGACGCCGGCAGGCGAACGGGGATTCGAGCGAAGCTTAAAGGTTTCGAGCTTTCCCGAATCGTGGGAGACGATGAAATCGGTAAACGTACCGCCGGCGTCGATTCCGATGCGCATGTGCGATTAGTCATAATAGCGAACGGTGCTGGCCTTTCGTAAGCCTTTCGACCTTTCATGCATCTGACCATGGGATCGCGCCTGGGCCGTTACGAGATTCTCGGGCCGATCGGCAAAGGCGGGATGGGCGAGATCTACCGGGCGCGCGATCCGCGGCTGAATCGGCAGGTTGCGATCAAGCTTTTGCCGCCCGAGATGGCCGCGGACGAAGCTTCAAGGGAACGTCTTCGTCACGAAGCGATGGCGGCGGCCGCGCTGGATCATCCTTATATATGCAAAGTATTCGAGATCGGCGAACACGACGGCTCGATTTTCCTGGTGATGGAGTATATTGCGGGCGTGACGCTGCATCAGCGGATGTGCGCCGGCAAGATTCCGCTGAATGATGCGCTGCGCGTGAGCGGCGAGATCTCGGAGGCGCTCGAAGAGGCGCATGCGCGCGGCATTCTGCATCGCGATCTTAAGCCGGCCAACATCATGCTGACCGAACATGGTCACGTGAAGATCATGGATTTCGGGCTGGCGAAGCGGATGGGGAGTTTGCCGGCGCAGGATCAGCCGACGGTAGAGATGCGTCCGCAACTGACCGAACCCGGCACGATTCTTGGGACTCCCGACTATATGTCCCCCGAGCAGGTCCGGGGACTGCCGCTCGATGCGCGATCCGATCAATTTTCGTTTGGGGTGATTCTAGCGGAAATGGCGGGCGGGGTTCATCCGTTCCGGAAATCTTCGACAGTGGAAACGATGTCCTCAGTGCTGCGCGATCCGCCGACCCTCGGTACATCGAAAAGTCTGGCTGGAATCTTGCAGCGGATGATGGCGAAAGATTCGGCGCAACGCTATCCGTCGATCGGCGCTGTTCGAGCGGAGCTTGGGCGCGTCGATGTCGACGACCAGGAAGTTGTCGCGACCGCGCGTGGCCGCTGGAAATGGCCGGCCATTGCAGCCGCCGTACTGGTGGTGGGGCTCGGCGCGTATTTGGCGATGCATTCGGGAGGCGCGCCGCACGGAATCCGGTCGATCGCGGTGCTTCCGCTCGACAATTACTCGGGCGATCCGAAGCAGGAATATTTCGTTGAGGGCATGACGGACGAATTGACGGCCGATCTTGCCACCATCAGCCAGCTTCGCGTCATTTCGCGAGGATCCGCGATGCAGTTCAAGGGCAAGAGCCGGCCGCCAATGCCGCAAATCGCGAAAGCGCTCAATGTGGACGCGGTGGTGGAGGGTTCGGTGGTGCGGGAAGGCGAGCGGGTCCGCATCAATGCGCAACTGATTGACGCACGCGCGGACAAATATCTGTGGTCGAAGAAATTCGAGCGAGACTCCCGCGATGTCCTGGCGCTGCAGGATGAATTGGCATCGGCGATCGCGCGCGAGATCGACGTGCAGCTTACGCCGACCGAGCAGTCGCGGTTCAAAACCGCGCCGGTGGTGGATCCACAAGCTTACGACGCGTACTTGCGAGGCCGGTTCTTCTTCAATCGGCCGAGCGATGAGAATTTGAAGAAGGCGATCGATCATTTTGAGGAGGCGGTGAAGCTGAATCCGGCGTTCGCACCGGCGTATTCGGGCTTATCCGACGCGTATCTCTGGGCTGGCTACAACGAAGGCGTGCTCACGGCGGCGGATGCGAAACCTAAAGCGAAAGCGGCGGCCGAGAAAGCCATCGAGCTGGATGATAATTCCGCGGAAGCGCACGCATCGCTCGCAACCTTCAAGCTTTTTTACGAATTCGATTGGGCCGGATGCGAGCGTGAGTTTCGACGGGCCTTCTCGCTGAATCCGAACTATGCGTTCGCGCATGATCAGTTCGGGCTGGCGCTGGCGTTTCAAGGCCGGTACGACGAGTCATTGTCGGAAGGCAAACGGGCCGCGGCGCTCGATCCGCTGTCGCCGCAGATCCCGATCGATAGCATGATCGGTTTGGCGTTTTCCGGTAAGCATCGCGCGGCGTTGGACGCGGCGAAGCGAGCGGCGGAACTGGATCCTACTTACTTCTTCGCGCCGTGGGCGGAAGGCTGGGCGGACATTCAAGCAGGAAATATCACGGCATCGATTCCGGTGCTGCAGAAATCGAAATCGATGGAGGCGCCGGCGTTCGTGGGTGCGTGGCTCGGTTATGCGTATGGGGCGTCGGGCGATCTGGCGCATGCGCGCGCGGAGTTGGCGGATCTGAGAAGGACATCGCTGAATGGCCGCGTGCTGCCCTTCAACTTGGCGCTCGTCTATCTCGGATTGGGAGAGCGGGCGCGGGCGCTGGATTATTTGGAAGAGGCTTACGACTCGAGTTCACAGTGGATGGGGTGGTTGAAGAACGATCAGGTGTTTGCGACGTTGCGGTCGGAGCCGCGGTATTTGGCGCTGTTGCGGAAGTTGCGGTTTATCTGAACTCGTACTGAACCACGACCGCGAGGGAGCGCTACGAGCTTTCGTGGTAGCGCTCCCTTGTCGCGGTTCGGAAGAGGTCCGTGACATCATAGGAGTGGGTGATTGATCTCGCGAAAGTCAGCAAGGTTTTTAGCGGCAAGAGACAGGTGACAGCGCTGGAAGGCGTTGATCTCGCCATCGGCCGCGGGGAGATGGTGGCCATCATCGGGCCTTCGGGCTCCGGAAAATCCACGCTGCTGAATTTGATCGGTGGATTGGACACGCCCAGCTCCGGGCAGATCGAAATCGACGGTAGCTGGCTCAGCGGCCTGCCGGACGACGATCTCACGCGCATGCGTCGCGACAAGATCGGATTCATTTTTCAGTTTTTCAATTTGCTGCCGACGCTGACGTGCTTCGAGAACGTCTCGATTCCGCTGCATCTGCGCGGATGGGCGAAAAAGAAGATCGAGGAGCGTGCCAAGGAGCTGCTGACCATGGTGGGGCTGGGCGCGCGCACGGATCATCTTCCGGAAGAGTTGTCGGGCGGCGAGCGGCAGCGCTGCGCCATCGCGCGCGCTTTGTCAGTTTATCCACCAGTGCTGCTGGCCGATGAACCCACCGGAAATCTGGATACGCACACCGGCGCGGACATCCTGGCGCTGATCCGCGATCTGCACCAGCGGCTGGGATCGACCGTGCTGATCGTCACGCACGATCCACACGTAGCGGAAAGCTGTGAGCGCGTAATTGCACTGTGTGACGGCCGGATTGTGGAGGATCGGGTGGGGAAGCATCGCGCCCAGCCGCTTGCGGCGAAGTGATTCTTCTCAGACTCATTAGCTGGCCATACATCCGAAAGCATGCCCTGCGCTGGATGCTGACGCTCGCCGGAATTGTGCTCGGCGTTGCGGTGTTTGTCGGGATGCACACGGCGAATCAATCGGTGCTTTACGCATTCCGCCAGACTGTGGATCGCATCGCAGGATCTACGCAGCTTCAAATTTCTTCCGGCGAAACGGGATTCGATGAGAACGTGCTGGAGCGCGTACAGGCCGTTCCGAAAGTTCGCATCGCCGTTCCGGTGATTGAGGCGGTGGTCAGTACGGGTCTGCCTGGGCAAGGCAATCTGCTGATTCTCGGTGTGGACATGACCGGGGATCGCGGGCTGCGCCAATACGATCTCGAAAGCGGCGATGAGGCGGTGATCGACGATCCGCTGGTGTTTCTCGCGCAGCCGGATTCGCTGATCGTCACTGATTCCTTCGCAAAAGAGAACAAGTTGAAGATCGGCAGCCAGGTTCCGATGAGCACCATGGAAGGCGAGAAGCGATTCACAGTGCGCGGCATCATGAAGTCCAGCGGATTCGCCAGCGCGTTCGGCGGGAATCTCGCCATCATGGATGTCTACGCGGCGCAGAAAGTGTTCGGGCGCGGCCGCCGGTTCGATCGGATCGATCTTGCGGTGGATGAGGGGACCAGCGTCGAGGATGTGAAGGCGAAGCTCGAAGCGCTGCTCGGCGCGGGATTCCAGGTGGAATCGCCCTCGGCGCGCGGGCAGCAGTTCGAATCCATTTCGCGAATTTATGCGCTGACGGCGAACATCACCAGCGCGTTCGCGCTGTTCATCGGGATGTTCATCATCTATAACACGTTCCAGATTGCGGTCACGCAGAGGCGTTCGGAGATCGGCATTCTGCGCGCGCTGGGGGCGACGCGGCGGCAGATCCGGACCATTTTTCTCGGCGAGAGCGTGATAGCGGGCCTGGTTGGATCGAGCTTCGGATTGCTGCTCGGAATCGTGATCGCGCGCGTGATGACCGGTTATATCGGTGCGCTGTTGGGCGAAGTTTTTGGGATCGCAGAGAAAGCGGACGAGATTTCGACCAATCCCGTGCTGATGGGGTTCGCGGTGGTGCTCGGCGTGATCACGAGCGTAGTGGCCGCGTTTATTCCAGCTCGCAACGCGGCGGGCGTGGATCCGGTGCAGGCTTTGCAGAAAGGGCGCTATCAACAGATGAGCGCTGGCGAGAATCGCGTTCGAAGAGTGATCGCCCTGGTGGTGACGATCCTCGCGGTGGCGTGTTTAGC
>DATGIH010000393.1:0-12817 GCA_035295865.1 Bryobacteraceae bacterium | reverse complement strand
CCCACCGCAGTTACGCCGGGAATCGCGGCCACGGCGTCACGCATGCGTTTCTGCATCGCAGGGGACTGATCGCCGGTGTATCCTGCCATGCTCAAGTTCGTTTCGATGAGCATCGCGTTGCGCGGCTCGAATCCGAAATTGCCGTGCAGGGAGCGAGATAATCCACGGACGGCAACGAACGAAGAGGTCACGAGAACCGCACAGATCGCGACCTGGACGACCAGCAGCAGATCGCGCAGCGTGAACCGCCGGCCGGGTTTGCCGCTGGATCCACCTTTGACGATTTGATAAGCATCCACGCGAAGCACCTGCCGCACGGGAACGAGACCAAAAAGAATGCCGCTCGCAATCGCTAAGAGGACGGCTACGGCGTAGACTTTTTCGTCGGGTGTGACGGGAACGCTGATCGGGAAACGCGGCATGGGCTGCCAGACGCTCAACAGCCGCAAGAGGACGATGCTGCCCCACAGTCCAAGAGCGCCCCCGAACAGCGAGACGATTCCGGCTTCGGTGAAGAGCGTGCGCAGGATGCGGATCCGGCTGGCTCCAAGTGCGAGCCGCAGCGCGACTTCTCGTGCACGATCCGCCGCACGAGCGGCGAACAGGCTGCCCAAGTTGGCGCAGGCGGCGAGCAGAATTAAACCTGCGAGCAGCATGAGTCCCGTTACGAAACTCCGGGTAGGACGCGCGAAAACATCCCCCGGCAGGCCGGGCCGGTTCAGCGAAAAGGCGTGCTCGCCTTCTTTGGGATAGGTCTTTTGAATCCACGATCCGATGGAGTTGACGTCGGCCATGGCTTGCGCGGGCGTGACGCCGGGCTTAAGATGCCCCAGCGTCTGAAACATCCATTTCCGGCCGCGCTCACTCAGATAATTGACGCCTTCAAACTGCTCTTCATTGACGAGGGGCGCGAAGATATCCGGGGAAAAGAAAAGCAGGCTGCCGCGAAATCCGGGAGGCGCGATTCCAATGATGGTGAACGGATGTTTGTTGAGCTTTACCACTCGGCCCACGACGCTACGCTCGTCCTGAAAATGCGTGTGCCAATAAGCGTAGGTCAACACGACATACGGCGCGCTGTTGGGACCATGCTCGTCGGATGGGTGGAGGAAGCGGCCGAGATAAGGCTGAACGCCCAACACGTCGAAATAATTCCCGCTGACTTCGTAGAGCCAGACGCGCGCCGGATCGCTGCCTGTGTCGAGACCCGCGCCGCCGACGTTAAACGCCGCTAGCCCGTCGAAGGATCGGTTGCGATCGCGCAGATCCACGTAGTCCGGATAGGACTGATACGACCAACCGTTGGCCTGCTGGATTCCGTAGAGGCTTTCACTGCGGGGTAAATCCAGCGGCCGCAGCACGAGCGCGTTCAAAATGCCAAAAACCACCGCATTGGCGCCGATAGCGAGTGCGAGAGTCAGGACCGCGACTGTTGTGAATCCAGGGGATTTGCGCAGCGTGCGCAAGCTGTAGCGGAAGTCGCGGATGATGTTCTCGAGGGTGTTGACGCCGCGCGCGTCCCGGCATTCGTCTTGCTTTTGCGTTAGGCCATCCATGGCGCGGAGAGCGGCCGCGCGGGCTTCGGGCTGAGTCAGGCCGCGCGCGATGTTTTCTTCGACTTTCTTTTCCAGGTGATAGGCGAATTCGTCAGCGAGATCCTGCTCGACGCGATCGCGCTGGAAGAGCGAGCGGAGGCGAAGCGGAACGGTGTAGATCCATCGGCGCATGGCTCATGCTCCCTTGAGCCGCACGACTTGCGTGATGGCTTCCGAAAGCCGATTCCAGCTCGCCGTTTCTTTTTGAAGCTGCTTTCGACCGAGTGAGGTCAGCGAATAGAATTTTGCGCGGCGGTTATTTTCGGTGGCTTTCCACTCGGCCGTGATCCAGCCTTCTTGTTCGAGCTTGTGCAGGGCCGGATAAAGCGATCCATCGCTCACTTGCAGCACGTCACCGGAGACCTGTGTGAGGCGCTGGCTGATGGAGAATCCGTTGAGCGGTTCGAGGGCGAGGATTTTGAGAAGAAGCAGGTCCAGGGTGCCTTGGACTAAGTCGGATGGTCGGCTCACGTGCCTCCTATCGGTTACCGAGTTCAAGCATACTGCAACTCCTCTCGGTAAGCAAGGGGAAAGTTGATTGAGGTACGCTATTGTTCTGTATGAGCTCATTTTTTAGGCATTTCCTGGCCCTGGCCGTCTTGACGTTTTGGTCCGGCGCATATCCGGCGCGGGCCCAGGAGAGCAAGGCGGCTCCGCCTCCAGCCGCTGACGCGAAGGATAAAGACAAACCGGTGGAAAAGGAAGCTCCGCTGCCGGCCGAGGCGCACGCCGCGCAGACGATGCAGCTCGATGGCAAGCAGCTTCACTACACCGTAACCGTGGGCGCGCTGCCGGTTTTCGACAACGGCAAGAAGACGGGCGAAGTGGTTTGCACGGCGTACACCATGGAAGGCGCGGAGCGGCCAGTGACGTTCGCGCTCAACGGTGGACCGGGTGCGGCGTCCGTTTATTTGAATCTGGGCGCGATCGGGCCGAAGCGCCTGCAGTTCGGCGACGAAGGCGACAGCCCGTCGGATCCGGTGAAGCTGCTGGATAATCCGGGGACGTGGCTGGATTTCACCGATCTGGTGTTTATCGATCCGGTGGGCACGGGCTACAGCCGATCGCTGGTGGCGCCGGACGAAACGAAGAAACAGTTCTATAGCACCGATGCGGACATCCATTACCTCTCGCGCGTTATTTATGACTGGCTGGTGAAGAACGGCCGGATGGCGTCGCGCAAGTATCTGGTCGGCGAAAGTTACGGCGGATATCGCGGTCCGCGTATTACGCATTATTTGCAGACACAGCTCGGCATCGCGATGAATGGGGTGGTGCTGGTTTCGCCGTATCTCAGTCCCGGGGCGAGCAGCAATCCCGACATTTCACCGGTTCCGTGGATGGCGACGTTGCCGTCGATCGCCGCGGCTCATTTGGAGCGCGAGCACAAGTTGACGCCGGAAGCGATTGCTGATGTCATCAATTACACGCGCGGCGAGTACGCCTCGGATTTGTTGAAGGGCCGGTCGGATCCGGAAGCGACGCCGCGAATTGTGAAGCGCGTGACCGCGCTGACGGGTTTGGATGAAGCTTTTGTGCGGCGCTCCGGCGGGCGCCTGGAGATCGGCGCCTATTTGCGCGAAGTGTTCCGGGAAAGCGGCAAGATTGGCAGCGTGTACGATTCGAACGTGACGGCTTTCGATCCGTATCCTTTCGCGCCGCAGCAGCGGACCAACGATCCGCTGCTGGAAAGCATCATCGCTCCGACCACGACGGCGATGGTGGATTTTGTGACGCGCGTGGTGGGTTGGAAGACGGACGCGCGGTATCACGCGCTGAGCTACGAAGTGGGTGGTCAATGGGATCACGACAGCGCGTCGCTGCGGACGGGCGCGGTACCCGATCTGCGGCAAGCGGTGGCGGCCGATCCGAAGCTGCGCGTGACGATCGTGCATGGATGGAACGATCTTTCGTGTCCGTTTATGGAGTCGATTCTGGTGGTGGATCAGATGCCGGTGATGGGCGATCGCACGCGCGTGTCGGTGCATGAATATCCGGGCGGGCATATGTTCTACAGCCGTCCGGGTAGCCAGGCGGCGCTGCGCAAAGATGTGCAAGAGATGTTCTCGAAACACTAATGAGCGGCGACGCGTTGTGGCAGAAAAACGCCGTTGATCTGGCGGCGGGGATTCGGGAGAAGCGGTTCTCGTGTTCCGAAGCGATGACGTCGGTGGTGGAGCGGATTCGCGCGCTCAACCCGAAGCTGAACGCGATTGTTCAGGATTTGACCGAGCCAGCGCTGGCGGAAGCTGAGGCGGCGGATCGGGCATTTCCGGGTGATCCCGGCCCATTATACGGCGTTCCGGTGACGATCAAGGTAAACATCGATCAGAAGGGCCAAGCGACCACGCACGGGTTGCCGGCGTTCGCGAAGCTCATTGCCCCGGATGACTCGCCGGTAGTACGGAATCTGCGGCGGGCAGGCGCGATCATCGTGGGGAGGACGAATACGCCGGAGTTATCGATGCGCGCCACGACAGTAAATCCGTTGCATGGGCGCACGTGGAATCCGTGGCATCCCGAGGCGTCGCCCGGCGGGTCGTCGGGAGGAGCGGGAGCGGCTGCGGCCGCTGGATTTGGGCCGATCCATCACGGGAACGACATTGGAGGATCGCTGCGGTTTCCGGCGTTCGGGAATGGCGTGGCGACGATTAAATCCACGGGTGGACGCGTGCCGGCGTTTAATCCGTCATCGGCGGCGGAGCGCGGATTGCTTTCGCAGCACACGTCGGTGCAAGGCGCGATCGCACGGACGGTGGCGGATGTCCGGCTGGCGACGCGCGTGATGGCGCAGGGCGACCCTCGCGATCCGTTGTGGGTGCCCGCGCCGTTCGATGGCGAGGCGTTGCCGAAACCGATTCGTGTTGCGGTGACGCGCAACAGTCACGGATATCCGATGCATCCGGGGATTCGCGAGTTGATTGACCGATCGGCGAGATATTTGAGTGATGCCGGGTATGAGGTCATCGAGATTGAGCCGCCGCCGATTCTGGAACCGGCGCGCGGATGGTTCACGGTGCTGCTCACGGAACTCAAAGGAACGCTGGGTCCGACGATCGATCAATATGGAAGCGACGATATCAAGCGGATCTTCGGCTGGTATTACGAGATCGGCCGGACGTTGACGCTTGACGAGTATCGCGCGGGGCTGGGCGATCGCAGCCGGATGATCCGGGCGTGGAATGTGTTCCTGACCGATTATCCGTTGATCCTGACGCCGTTCCTGATGCGTCCGATGTATTCGTGGAATTACGATGCCGAGGGTCTGGCGCAGACCAAGGATCTTTTTGACTCGGCGATCTACAGTTACGGCATCAACTATCTCGGATTGCCGGCCGGTGTGCTTCCGACAGGAATGGTGGAAGACTCGCCGGCGGGCGTTCAACTCGTAGGGCGGCGATTCCGCGAGGACACGATCCTGGACGCGATGGCCGAAATCGAGAAGCGCGCGGGTACGCTTGTCGAAAAACTCTGGGCGCGTTGAGTTCTCCTGATGCATCGCGAGCACAATTAGGCAGTACCCTCTGACGGCTGCGGCCGAGGGGACGTCGTAGAATGGCTAAGCGGCGTCCATGCGGATCAGTTTATTCGGTAATCTGCGCATCAGCGCTGACGGCCGTCCGATCAAGACCGTCAATACCAACCGGCTGCAATCGCTGATCGCGTATTTGATCCTGCATGGGGATGAGCCACAGCCGCGTGAGCGCCTGGCGTTTACGCTTTGGCCGGCGTCCAGAGAATCGCAAGCCAGGACCAATCTCCGGCAACTTCTGCACAATTTAAAGCGGGCACTGCCGGCGGAATGCAAATCGATCGAGACGGATCATTTCACGGTGCAGTGGCGGCATCACGCGTCTTGTTCCGTGGACGTGGTGGATTTTCAAGCGGCGATCGAACAGGGTGCTGCAGCGCGCGAGGAAAAAGACGACGCAAGGGAGATTGAATTTCTAAGTGCTGCCGCGCAATTGTACGAGGACGATCTGCTGCCGGCGATTTATGACGATTGGCTGACGCCGCTGCGCGAAGAATACAAGCGGCTGAATTCAGAAACGCTGCATCGGCTGGCGTCCATCTTCGAGGAACAGCGGAAATTCGCAGATGCGATTCCGTGGGCCGACCGGCTGGTGGCGCTGGATCCGCTGGGCGAAGCGCATCATCAACTGTTGATCCGGCTGCATGCGGCGAATAACGATCGTGCCAGTGCGCTGCGCGCCTATCACCAATGCATGCGAGTGCTGCGGCGCGAGATGGGCGTAGAGCCGGGCGCTGCGACGCAAGATCTGTTCGAACGCATCTTGAAAACGGAGGCTGGAGGCCTTGCGCCATCCGGCGCCAAGCCTGCCGCGCAGCTGCAGAAGATGCGGGCGCTGATTGGCCGCGCCGGTGAGTGGCAGAAATTGGCTTCGGCGTGGCAATCTGCCGTAGAAGGTGGTCCGCGAGTCGCGGTAATTTCGGGGGAACCCGGTATCGGTAAGACGCGGCTGGCGGATGAGCTGTACCAATCCTGCGCGCGGCAAGGTTACGCGGTTGCGCGCGGCCGCTGTTATGCAGGGCAGGGACAAGTTGCCTACGCTCCGGTGGCGGAGTGGCTTCGTTCCGATGTAGTCCGCGCGGGTTGGACTGCTTTGGGCATGCAGCAATTGGCGGAGTTGGTGCGGTTGGTGCCGGAAATCGCGGAGCAGGTTCCGGAATCCAGCTTGATCGCGCCGCGGCCGCTTGCAGAAAGCTGGCAAAGGTTGCGCTTTTACGAATCCCTGAATGCGGCTTTCGGGAAAATTCGCAAGCCAGCGCTGTTGTTTCTGGACGACATGCAGTGGTGCGATCCGGATTCGCTGGAATGGCTAAATGCGTTGCTGACCTCGCCTGCCGCAGCGGGTGTTTTGCTGCTGGTGACGGTGCGGGCGGAAGAGACGGGGCGCGAGCATCCGTTCACACGGTTTTTAGCGGGGCTCCGGCAATCGGGGATGGTGCTCGAAATCCAACTCGATCCGCTGAACGCCGACGAGACAGCGGAACTTGCGCGCCTGGAATCCGCCACTCCGCTCGGGAGCGAGAACGTAGGGGAGATTTTTCGCGCGACGCAGGGCAATCCGTTGTTCGTCGTAGAGAGCGTGCGCGCGGGATTGAAGAGCACGCGGGTGCACGCAGTGATCGCAGCACGGCTGGCGCAGCTTCCCGCTACTGCGTACGAGCTGGCTGGCGTTGCAAGCATTGTGGGACGGCCATTTTCTTTTGAGCTGCTGGAGAAAGCCACGGATTGGGATGAAGAGAGCGTGTCGAACGCGCTGGATGAACTCTGGCGCAGGCGGATTATTGAAAGCCGCGGGGCATCCGAATACGATTTCACGCACGACCGATTACGCGAAGTGACGTGTTCCGAACTAAGCCTGGTCCGGCAACGGTACTTGCATCGGCGCGTGGCGCGGGCGTTGGCCGAAGTATATGCGGCCGACGTGGAGAGCTGGAACGGGCAGATCGCTTCGCATTTTGAGCAGGCAGGAATGGCGGAGGAATCCATTGAGCGGTATCAGCGCGCGGCCGCTCATGCGCGTGAGCGGTATGCGGATACCGAAGCCGCGGACCTGCTGAAGCGCGCGCTGGCTTTGTGCCGCCGATTCCCGGAGTCCGAACGCAGGATGATCCAGGAATTGGATCTTCTGGCCGCGTTGGGCGCCGTGCTGGTGACGACGGCAGGTTATTCGGCCGCTGAAGTGGGCGAGACGTATGAGCGGGCGCTGGAGCTCTCGAAGCAGTTGGAGAATCGGAATATTCTCGCAATCCTCATCGGTGCGTGGCTCTTCCACATCGTGCGCGGAGATCTGGAAAAAGCTCAACAGTTCGGTCGCGATTTTATCGCTGTGGCTGAGCGGCAATCCGCGCCGGGCAGGATGACCGCGGGTTATTTTCTGCTGTCGAGCGCCGAGTTTCATCTGGGGCATATCGAAATTTCGCAACGACACATGGCGGCCGCCATGGAAATGGAAAGCGGGCCCGCGGATTCGGTTCTCTCGATGTTCGCGGGACCGGACATCCGCGTCTTCTGCCGGGCGTATCTCGCCCACTTGGCTTGGCATCGCGGCGAAGATGGCGCGGAGGCTTATGCGCTGGAGGCAATCGAATCGGCGGAACGTCTGCGGCATCCTTTCAGCCAGGCGATTGCGTTGGCCTACGCCGCCCTTTTGCATGTCTTCCAAGGCAGGAGCCGAGCGGCGCTGGAACGCGGGCGCGAAGCCGTGGCGCTGTGCAGCCGCCATGGGTTCATCTATTATCTGGCGATGGCGAACATCGCGGCAGGCTGGGCCACGGCAATGGAAGGGGATGCGGAGGCCGGCTTAACCCAGCTTCGGGCAGGGCTGGACGAAATGCGCCGCTTAGGTGCGGAAATCCGGCTGCCGTACTACTTCGCGCTTTCGGCGGAAACGTTCGCGCGCACAGGACGCACGGGCGAAGCGCTAGCCAGCCTCTCCTCAGGCTTCGCTTTCGCCGGCAAGAATGGCGAAGAATGGGCGATGCCGGAGCTGTATCGCGTCCAAGGTGTCCTTCTTGCCGGGGAAGGAAAGCAGGGCTCTGCGCAGGCCAGTTTCCGCCGGGGACTGGAAGCCGCCCGGCGTTCCGGATCGCTGGCGTTCGAACAAAAACTCTCGGTTCTTGTTCAAGAAACGGCGGCTGCAGGCTCCTTAGAACGCTCTTAGAACGCCCCCGCGTTCAAAGTAGAGGCATAAGGAGAAAGAACATGTCCTTGCAGGAAGCCATTACCGAGTTTCGCGGCCAATTTCATGGGACCGTCGTTGAGCCATCCGATGCGGCGTATGACGAGGCCCGCAAAGTCTATAACGGGATGATCGATCGTAAGCCGAGGCTGATCGCAAAATGCACCGATGTCGCCGATGTAATCACAGCGGTGAAGATGGCGAAGGCCAACGATTTGCGGGTCTCGATTCGGGGCGGAGGACACAATGCGGCCGGATTGGGTGTGTGCGACGACGGCCTGGTGATCGACCTTTCGCCGATCAACTACGTGCGAGTGGATCCATCCGCGCGCACCGTCTTGGTGGGTGGAGGTTGCAAGTGGCGCGACGTGGACCATGCGACGCATGCATTCGGTTTGGCGGTTCCGTGCGGATTTATCGCGAGCACCGGTGTTGGTGGTCTGACGCTGGGCGGCGGCATTGGGCATCTCACGCGCAAGTACGGGTTGACCATCGACAATTTGCTCTCCGTGGACGTCGTGCTGGCGGACGGAAGCTTCGTGGTGGCGAGCAGCGAAGAGAATTCCGATCTATTTTGGGCGATCCGAGGCGGCGGCGGGAATTTCGGAATCGTGACGGCCTTTCTTTTCGAAGGCCAACCGGTCCATACGGTATGCGCCGGTCCGATGTTGTGGGAGCTCAAAGACGCGGCCGACGTGATGAAGTGGTATCGCGAGTTCATTACGCAGGCGCCGGAAGAGATGAATGGATTTTTCGCGATGATGACGGTTCCTCCAGGGCCGCCGTTTCCGGAACCGCTGCATATGAAGAAGATGTGCGCAATCGTGTGGTGCTATCAAGGATCGCTGGAGCAGGCCAATACGATTCTAGAGCCGATTCGCAGCTATCGTCCGCCGGCGTTCGAATTTTTCGCGCCCATGCCGTTTCCGATGTTGCAGAGTCTGTTCGATCCGATTTATCCGTCCGGGCTGGAATGGTACTGGAAGGCGGATTTCTTCAACGAAATCAGCGACGCTTCGATTGAGAAGCACGTCGAGTTTGGCGAGAAGCTGCCTACCTGGCAATCCACGATGCATATGTATCCGGTGAATGGAAAGGTGAATCGGGTGGGTACGGGCGATACGGCGTTCAGTTATCGCGACGCGGCATGGAGTTCGGTGATTGTGGGTGTGGATCCGGATACGGCAAATCGCGAAAAGATCACGCAGTGGGCGCGCGATTACTACGACGCTCTGCATCCGTTCGGAGCCGGCGGCGCTTATATGAACTTCATGATGGAAGAGGGCGAGGATCGGATTCGGGCGACCTATCGGGGGAATTACAATCGCTTGGCCGCGATCAAAGCGAAATACGATCCAGGTAATTTCTTCCGCGTGAATCAGAATATCCGGCCTGCGGCGTAGCGGCGGGCAAAGATTTTCCGGGAACCAGCCGATAACAGGATTGCTATGAAGATCATCGCGATCCTGGCGATGGGAATCGCAGCCGCGTGCGCTAGCGATCTTACGGTCTATGTTCAAGACCTTTCGGCCGTTTCCGCGGCGAAGTTGAATCGCGCGGAGAGTCTGGCGAACGAGATTTTCTCGGGCGCCGGAGTTAAAGTGGATTGGCGCTCCGGCGAACCCAGCCAGCGCGAGAACGCAATGGTGGTGGAGCTCGTTGGTGGGACGCCCAAAGACGAAATGCCGGGTTCACTCGCCTACGCGCTTCCTTATGAAGGCGTGCACATCACGGTGTTTTTTGATCGAGTGCAGCGGGCGGCCGAGTTCGAGCCATCGCCAAACGCGCTGCTTGCTCATGTACTGGTGCATGAGATCACACACCTGCTCGAGGGAACCAGCCGGCATTCCGAAAGCGGACTGATGAAGCCGCATTGGACTCTTCAAGACGTGAAGAGCATGTGCCGGCGCCCGCTCGCGTTTACCGCGGACGACGCGCAGCTGATCCAGGCTGGATTGGCGCGACGGTCGAAGGGTACGCCATTCGTCGCTGCAACTACTGAATAGCAATCGTTGCGGCGTTCGAGGTCAATCCGCCGATGGAAAGTATCAGCGCGACCGCATCACCGCTCGTTGCCGTGGTAGGGACCTGAAAATTCACCTGATACAGACCGACGAAGCCCGGAGCGAGGCCGGAGAACGATACGGCCACGGATTTCCCACCGAGGCTGAGAGTTGGTGTTGCCAAAGTGGTGGAGCTGTTCGATACGGCGCCCAATCCCGTGCAGAACAGCGATACGAACTCGCCCTTTTTGGCAGGACGCGATCCGGGGAACGCACCCGTGGGAGCGGCAAGAATCGATGTGTTGGCGATCAGCGCGGATGCTTGTCCGCTGCCTTGTCCATTGGCGGTAAACAGTGCGGGGGCGTACGGTTTCAAGGTGACCGTAATCGTGGTGAAGCTTTCGCCTTGCGTGATGCGGAGCGGAACCTGCGTAGGTTTCACGATCGAGATGGACGGGACAAGAAAGTTTACCTGCAATGGCGAAACGTAGAACAGGGGCGCGGCGACATTGTCTACCGTGATCGATGTACCGCCGAGTTCGAAGGGCAGCGGGGCACCGGCCAGCAATTTCGCGTTCGATAGACTCGTTCCGTAAAGTGACGCCATGCTGCCGGGAGAGATTGCGGAGCCCGGCGCTGGGTTCGCAGCGCTCACTAAACCGGCGGATGTCGCGGCGGGCGCGGGCCCGATGGTTGGGTCAGCGGCGATCCGCGCGCCCGATCCGGGAGGAGCGCAGGTGAACGTCAATTCACCGCCCGCATTTTGGGCTAACGCACGCAATGCGCTGTCGGACAGCATGGCCTGCGAGCTCGCCGTGGTGAAATTCTTCTGTTGCGGATTGTAGAGGTATCCGGCGGGTTGTCCGCTCGCGATTCCTTTGGCTACCAGATCGCATTCACCCGCGGCTGCGCGGGCTTCCAGCAGATCGATGCGCGGTCCAGCTATGGACGAATTGGTTTGCGTCAACGAAATTTGCTGGCCGACGATCGGTGCCAGGTTGCTATCGAAAGCGAGCATGAAAGCGGTGAGCTGATTGCGGATCGTGTCGCCCGCGGCCCCAGCAGGAATGCCGCCGGGATTGATGATGGATTGGTCGAAGACTTTTGCTCCGTGAAAGCGGAACAACGTGTCGATGCTTCCGTCATGGAGAAATCCGAAGCCGCGAATTTGATCGCCCATCGGCGGCGTCTGATCCGCCGGGAACAAAGGTTCGGGCGACATTCCGAACTTGCCGACCTTTTGATACAAATTGCGTAAGTGCGGAATTTTGAAGAGCTGCGTTTCGTTTTCGAAGGAAGATCGCCCGTCGGTCCCGAAAAATCCAGGGCGCGTCACGCTGTACTGGCTGTTTCCGCTGGGGTCGAGCACGTGACAGCCGTTGCAGGTTTTTAAGGTATCGGAAGGCAGCCCGTGATTCGTATCGCCCATGAAGAAATTCTTGCCGGCCTGCTGATCGGGAGTGAGGGAATTATCCAGATTGCGAATCGGATTCGGTGGATACGTGAGTTGAAGGACGAAATCCGCGAAGGCTTGCATATTGGCGGTGGATAACTGCGCGTTCGCGCCGAGCAAATCCTGAAACGCGGGATTGAACTTTATGAATCCGGCCACTTCGTCGAACGTGCCGCTGTTCGGTTGCGCGCTCGCAGCGTCGTTGCCGCCGGTGCGATCGCCGCGCCAGTGCATGGCCCCGTGATTCGCCATGCCTCGCAAACTTTGCGTGGTCATGGGGCCTTTCATCGGATGAAACGGAGTGGCCGCACCAACCAACACCGTAAATGGTCCTGGATTTGGCAGCGTCGAATTGTCCGGATTGCCCAGATCCCACGCCAGGCTATCCAGGTCGCCGAAAATATGGCAACTGGCGCAGGCCGAATCGCCGTGACTCGACGTGGTGGCCGCGTCATAGAGGAAGCGGCGTCCATTGATGATGTTGGCAGGTTCCGGGTCCAGCATCGCGAGATGCGCGGTCTCTTGCTTGCTGCGGAGATCGACTACCGAAATGGAGTTGTCGAAACGCGTGAGCACGTAGAGCAGGCTGCGCGATGCGTCGAGAGCCAATCCGGAAGGGCCTCCGCCGGATACAGCGATCTGGTTCGTCGTGCCAGGCACGAACGTGTCGTTCTGCAGCGCAGTGGTGTTGAAGATCCCGATTTTGCTGGAGCCGAACGCTGCGACGTAGAGCGTCTGGCCGTCGCTCGAAATCGCCATGTCCGTTGGGAAAGCCAGGCTCTTCGTACTTTCGGCGTTCGGTGTGGGATCACAGCAGTGCGCGTAGTTGATGTGTTTATTGATGTGCCGCGGCAGAACGTCGGCCCCGCTCAGCACGGTGATGCGGCTTTCGGCCAGATGGCCGCGAACGCTGTGTCCGGCATAGACGCCGGGTCCTTCGAAGCGATGATCGTTTTGCGAATCGAGATTGCCGACGTAAATGACGCCGCTCACCGGATTCACAATCATGTTAAAGAGAACGGTGCCTACGCCCGTGTAGATCGCGCCCTGTTGCAC
>DATGIH010000392.1:0-4888 GCA_035295865.1 Bryobacteraceae bacterium | reverse complement strand
ATCCTTCCGTTCGCGATTTCGACCGCGGCTGGAGGCAGTGGATCGCGGCGCTGGGCACGATCCGGAGCGCGCGATTTTTTGTGTTGGCCAACAATCGGCTGCGTTTCGAAATCGCCGGAACATCCTCGTATCACGTCGGTGTTTGGAAGCAAGTTTGGCGCGACGGAAAACTCGCGGAGTTTGAGCCGATCGAAGAAACGCGGGTAACTTCCGACAAGCCGCTGTTCCGCGACTTGACCCCCGAGATGTTTGCAGGGCAGGAGCAGCTTCTGCACGGAGTTCCGTATTGGCGCGGCCGGTTGGATTCCGCATCCGGCATTGATGTTTACGGCAACAACGGAATCGCCGTTGGCGACATCGATGGCGATGGCCGCGACGAAGTTTACGTTTGCCAGCCAGGCGGGCTTCCGAACCGGCTTTATAAGCTGGACGATCGCGGCCGGATGCAAGATATCACGGAACGTTGGAACGCCGGCGTGCTGGACGATTCGACGGCAGCGCTGATTCTGGATTTGCGCAATTCCGGCCGGCAGGATCTGGTAGTGCTGACGACATCAGGGCCGTTGCTGTTTGTGAACGACGGCGGAACTTTACAACACAAGCCCGACGCGTTTCGGTTTCAGAATCCGCCGCAGGGAACGTTCACGGGGATGGCGGCGGCGGATTACGATCGCGACGGGCGGTTGGATCTTTATCTCTGCACCTACGTTTACTTTCAGAGCGAGGATCAATATCGCTATCCTGCGCCGTATCACGATGCGCAAAATGGTCCGCCGAATTATCTGTTCCGCAACCGGCTGACAGCGGAAGGCGCCGGCTTTTTCGAAGATGTAACGAATGCCGTGGGACTCGGCGAGAACAACGTGCATTACAGCTTCGCGCCTGCATGGTGCGATTACGATGGCGACGGCTGGCCGGATCTGTATGTCGCGAACGATTTCGGGCGGAAAAATCTGTACAAGAACGACGGCGGACGTTTTCGCGATGTGGCTCGTGAGGCGGGTGTCGAAGATTTAGGGCCGGGCATGAGCGCAGCCTGGTTCGACTACGATGGCGACGGGCGTCCGGATCTTTACGTCAGCAATATGTGGACTGCACCGGGCCAGCGGCTGGTGATGGACAAGAACTTCACGCCGGTGGTGAAGGATGGGCTGGTCGAACAGTATCGCAGGCACTCGAAGGGCAATTCGCTCTACCGAAATCGCGGCGACGGGACGTTCGAAGAAACGGGCGCGCGCGAACAGGTGGAGATGGGCCGCTGGGCCTGGTCGTCGGATGGCTTCGATTTTGATAACGACGGCGCGCCCGAGATTTACATCACGTGCGGGATGCTAACCAATCCATCGGAGCAGGATGCGGCGAGTTTTTTCTGGCGGCAAGTGGTGGCGAATTCTCCGGCAACGCAATCTCCGGCGCCGGCTTATGAAAACGGATGGAATGCCATCAACCAGTTCGTCAGAGAAGATTGCAGCTGGAACGGGCGGGAGCCGAATGTGCTGTATGCGCGGCGCGACGGACGTTACTACGATTTTTCCGGAATCTCGGGAATTGACTTCGCGGACGATAGCCGGGCTTTTGCAGTCACCGATTTCGATGGCGATGGAAGTCTGGATCTGTTTCTCAAAAGCCGGCTCGGCCCGCAGATTCGGGCGCTGCGCAATGAGTGGGGAGCCGGAAGGAAAGCGATCGCATTCAGGCTAACCGGCACGCGTTCCAATCGCGATGCGATCGGCGCAGCCATCACGGTTGAACACGACGGCGGACGAAGAGTTGCGTTTGTGCAGGCGGGGTCCGGATATCTTTCGCAGCACAGCAAGACGGTGCATTTTGGATTGGGGAACGCCGCACGTGCCGAGCGGATTGTGATTCGTTGGCCTTCCGGGCTTGTTCAGGAGTTCCGTGACTTGGAGCCGGGCTTCCGGTATCAGATCGTCGAAGGAAACGCTGAGCCGCGGCGGGAGGCGTTTGTCTCGCGTAAGGAGGTGCAACCTGCACCGCCGCTCTCCCCGGACAATCGCCCGCCGTTTGGGGAGACGTGGCTTTTGATTCCGGTCCCCATACCGGATCAGCGGCGTGGTGCTGGGTTCGTTTTGCTGGCAGCAGATAGCAGCCTGCGGTTGCCTGGTGGAGTGCCGGGCCAGGTTTTGGATCTGAGCCGCGAACCCGCCGAAGTGGCAGCCAGTTACGCGCTGTTCCGGCGTTACCTGTTCGACTACCGGGCCGAACTCCTGTTGCCCATGCTGATCCTGATCGACGAACATGGCTTGGCGCACAAGGTATATCCAAACGTACCGGGCGCAAGCCACTTACAAGATGATTTGCTACTTATAAAGGCGAAAGATCGCGAGCGGCTTGCGCTTCCGTTCGCCGGCAAGTATTACACTGCGCCGCGCCGCAATCACTTCCGGATGGGCGCGGCCTTTTTTTGGGCGGGCTACCCGGAACAGGCTCTGGTTTATTTGAACGGAGTGATTCGGGTGCAACCGGATAACGGGAAAGCGCAACTCGCGGTGGGATACATTCACATGGAGGCGGGACGAAACGCGGAGGCGCGAGAGCATTTGGAGGCAGGCGTGAAGCTTTTGCCAAACGACCCGGACGCGTGGATTTATCTGGGGCGGCTGGAATCTGGAGTGAAGCAGTATCGCGCGGCGATCGTAGATTTTGAAAAGGCGCTGGCGCTGGACCCGAAATCGTCGTTCGCGCTGCTGAGCCTGGGCCAGACTCACGCGGCGCTGGGCGACGATGCGGCGGCGGAGCCTTACTTTCGCCGCGCAATGGAAGGCGCGAGCGGGGCGGATGCGGCTACGCAACTCGGGCTATTGCAAGTGCGCGCGAATCGTTTGGAGGAAGCGCGGGTTTCGTTTCAAAAAGCCGTAACCCTGCAGCGCGATCATGTGTGGGCTATCAACAACCTAGGCGTGCTTTACATGCAGATGCACCAGGTGGATGATGCGGTGGCGGCATTTCGCTATGGCATGGAAGTGGCGCCCGATGAAGAGATTTCGTATCTCAATCTGGCGCGCGTTTATGCACGGCAGGGGGATCGCGCGCGAGCGCGAGACATCCTGCAGCAGTTACTAAGTCGGCAACCCGCAAGCGCCGCTGCAAGTAAGTCTCTGCGCGAGTTGGAGCGCTAGTCCGGTACGGATTAACTGAGCTCGATTCAAAAATTTTCTAACAGGTTTCAATTCCCTTGGGCTATAATCAGCCAAACAGGAGGCAGGACCCCAGCATGTCGAGTCGTATCGTTTGGGCTATTTTTGTTGCGGTGATCGTGAGTTTGATGCCATTAGGCGCTCAGACGACGAGTGGTGAAATCGTGGGAACCGTCACCGACGCGACCGGCGCTGTGGTGGCCGGGGCAACCATTACGGTGACCAACATGGACACCGGAATCTCGGTGAAAGCGAGCACAGACTCTTCCGGCAACTATGTGGTGACTTCGCTCGGAATTGGGCGCTATTCGGTTTCGGTGGAAGCAACCGGATTCAAGAAGTCGCTGCACAACGATCTCACGCTGAACGTGCAGGACCGCTTGCGCGTGGACGCGGTGCTGGAAGTTGGCTCGGTGAACGACACGGTGGAAGTGGCGGCGGCAGCTCCGCTGCTTGAAACCGACACATCTTCGCTCGGCCAGGTGGTGGATAGCCAGCGCATCGAAGATCTTCCGTTGAACGGCCGGTACTTCACACGGCTCGCCGTGCTCACTGCCGGGACGGCGCCCACGGTGCATGGCGCGCGCGATGAAAATTCGGGCGGGTTCACTTCGAACGGCGTGCGTCCGTTTCAGAACAACTTCCTGCTCGACGGCGTGGACAACAACAGCTTGTCTGAAGATTTGGTAAGCCAGCAGAGCTTCGTGATTGGTCCGCCGCCGGACGCGATTGCTGAGTTCAAGGTGCAGACCAACTCGATGAGCGCGGAGTTCGGGCGCTCGGGCGGCGCGGTGCTGAACGTGACCATTAAATCGGGCACCAATCAACTGCACGGAACGCTTTATGAATTCCTGCGCAACAGCGCGCTCGACGCCAAGAATTTCTTCGACGATCCGACGCAGCCGATCCCGCCCTACAAGCAGAACCAGTTCGGATTCAGCGTGGGCGGCCCAGTGTTGATCCCCAAAGTCTACGATGGCAAGAATCGGACGTTCTTCTTCTTCGATTATCAGGGCACGCGCATTCGCATAGGAAATTCTCTGTTCGCCTCGGTACCGCCGGACGCCTGGCGCACCGGCAACTTCGCTGGGTACAACACCATATATGAACCGGCTTCCACCACGACGGATGCGCAGGGCAATTCCACGCGTACGCCATTCCCCAACAACCAGATTCCGTCTTCGCTGTTCAACCCGATCGCGGCGAAACTTTTGAGCATGTTTCCGGAACCAAACGTGGCCGGACAGGTGAGCACCTTCGGCGTTTCGAACAATTATCTGAGCAGCCCGTCGGAGCCGAACGATACGGATCAGTTTGACGTTCGCATCGATCACAAAATTTCGGAATCGGATTCGATTTTTGGACGGTTCAGCTATTCGAACAATACCGACAACCCGCCGGGACCGATCCCGCCGCCGCTGGATGCCGCCTCGTTCTCTTCGGGAAATTTCCTGAATCGGCCGCGCAACGGAGTGATCAGCGAAACGCACATCTTCAATCCAAAGGTGGTGAATGAATTTCGCTTGGGCTATTCGCGCAACCGGTCGGAACGTCTGCAGTTCAACGCGAACGAAAATCTTTCCGCGCAATTAGGTATCCCCGGAATCCCGTTCAGCACCAACAACGGTGGACTGCCACAATTCTCGGTGAACGGACTGAACACATTCGGCAGTTCGGAATATCAGCCGACGGTGGAAACGCAAGAGGTCTACCACATCATCGACAGCGTC
>DATGIH010000391.1:0-2970 GCA_035295865.1 Bryobacteraceae bacterium | reverse complement strand
AGTACGAGAGGACCGGGATGAACCAACCTCTTGTGATCCAGTTGTCACGCCAGTGGCATAGCTGGGTAGCGAAGTTGGGTCAGGATAAGCGCTGAATGCATATAAGCGCGAAACCTTCCTCGAGATGAGATCTCCCAAGGGGTAACTCCCTAATAAGGGCCGTGGAAGACTACCACGTTGATAGGATGGATGTGTAAGCGTAGTAATACGTTGAGCTGACCATTACTAATAGCCCGTTCGGCTTGACCATATAATTTACTGTAGATACAAATTCTACAGCGCGATGCTTGTAAGTTTGCCCATCAATATTCAAAACCGTTGATCGGTTGTCCAGTTACTCGGTTGGTCGGTTGCAGAACCGAGGAACCGAATAACTGAATAACCGAGGAACGGTTTTCACGACTTTTGGGTGATTCTAGCGTAGGGGTCCCACCCGTTCCCATCCCGAACACGGAAGTTAAGCCCTACAGCCCCGATGGTACTGCACGCGCGAGTGTGTGGGAGAGTAGGAAGTTGCCCGGATTAAAAACCAAAGCCCCGGTCAGTGCAAACTGCCTCCGGGGCTTTTCTGTTTTCGATCACGCTAGTTCGCCGGCGGCTTGAATTCAGTCATATCAAACACCCGCAGTTCCCTCTCGTCCGGACCCGCCACGCGCAGCACCAGCGCCACCTGAAATCGCGGGCCCTGGAAATACGAAACGCGGATATCGTGCGCGCCGGCCGTCAATTTGACGGCGCCCTTTTTCTCCTTCAACTGATGCTGCTTGTCGTTATCGATGATGCGCTTGCCGTCGATGTACAAAATCGATCCGTCGTCGGACGCCAGCGCGAAACGGTACTTACCGGGCTTTGAAACCCAGAACCGGCCGGTGTAGTCGATGGCGAACCACTCGTATCGCTCCGTCACGCCGGGAAAACCTTGGTCGAATTGGCGCAGTGGCACAAACAGGTAGGGCGTGTAGACCGTTCCGACCGGCTTCAGCGTCGAAAAATCGGGCAGCCGCCGGGCATCCGTCTCGATTTCGTAGATTTCACCGCGGAATCCGCCGTTCGCGGTCACCGTTGTGCCGAATCCGTACAAGGGCTTTCCGAACACCGTTGTACTGAACTTGTAGATGGGCTCTTCTGCCGCGAGCGCCGATATGCCAGCGAGCAACAGTGCGATCTTTTTCGCAAACATGCGCTACCTACTGAACAATACGCGCGAAAGCCGGCTCGGGATGCAGTGCCATATGTGGTACCCTACACATATGGTAAAGACCACGGTTTACCTGGAGTCCGACGTCGTCCTGGCGCTTCGGCGAATGGCGGATTCGCAGGGTCGCAGCCAGGCCGAGCTCATCCGGGAAGCGATCCAGACACACGTGAAGAAGGCGAAACGGGCGAAGCTGCCGGGCATCGGCGAATTCGATAGCGGGCACACCGATACTTCCGAGCGCGCCGACCAGCTTCTCACTCGCGCGGCCAAGCGCGGCGGATGGCGCTGATCGCGGATTCGGGAGCCATCTACGCTTTGTATGACTCCCGCGACCGGCACCACGCGGCGGTCGTGGCGATGCTGGACGAATCTGAGACCATCATCCTGCCGATGGCAATCCTCGCTGAGATCGACTACTTGCTGCGGGTTCGCCTGGGAAATCGCGCGGTGCTGCGATTCCTGGAAGGAATCCAATCCGGCGGATATCTGCTGGAGCCTTTGACCGCGACGGATCTGATTCGCTGCGTTTCACTGATTCAGACCCA
The DNA here is from genome assembly GCA_035295865.1 of Bryobacteraceae bacterium. Classification (GTDB taxonomy): domain Bacteria; phylum Acidobacteriota; class Terriglobia; order Bryobacterales; family Bryobacteraceae; genus Palsa-89. Next base: position 1,227 of record DATGIH010000391.1, on the reverse strand, counting down.
CGCAGACTTGAACCTCGGACTCGCTGACGCATCCGTTATCGCTACGGCGGATCGCCTGGACGTCGCTCGAATTCTTACGGTGGATGAGCGGCATTTTCGCGCCATCCGGTCGTCGAAAGGCTCGTCCTTCAAGCTTTTCCCAGCCGACGGATAATGAAATGACTATGGCTCCGACCAACAAACAAATCATGGAGAACATCTTCGCCGAGCTGGCGCGCGGAGAATCCAAGCTATTCGTCGAAAGCATGGCGGATGATTTTCGCTGGAACCTGGCCGGCGTTACCCGCTGGTCCCAATCATTCGAAGGAAAACAAGCCGTCTTGACGGAGTTGTTCGGGATGTTGAGTTCTACGATCGAGGGTCCCATCGTCACCCGAGCGCTGCGCTTCATTGCCGATGGCGATTATGTTGCCGTGGAAGCGCAAGGGCAGAGCACCACCAAAACGGGCATCCCGTATAACAACAGATATTGTTTTGTCTTCCGTCTCGCCGGCGGGAAACTGCGCGAAGTTACCGAATACATGGATACGGAACTGGCTACTGCCGCGATGGGCGGTTAGGAGCTACTTCCGGCCCACCACCACAACTTCACCGCAGTAGCGCGCGAGCGACGGCGCCGCTTTCAAAATGCCGCGATCCAGTTTCTCCAGCGCACCCATTGCTCCCCGAACTGCGGCGCTTTGGAATTTTCCACGGAACATGCGCTTGGCCATTCCGAGCAGATTGATCGGATTCACATCCACGTGCGCCATTCGATCGCGCAGCATCTGGACATGCGAATCGTTGAACACGATCTCTTCGCCTTGCTCATCGGCCTGGCCGCGCAGCTTCCAGCCCAGCCGCCGCGCCGCGTTCAACATCGGATTGTTGCCGTACGTTTCCGCGAGCACCAGCCGTCCGCCGCGCCGGAGAACTCGCAGCAGCTCTTCCAACGCGCCCGGATATTTGAGCGTGTGATGGACGGCCGCGCTCCCGTAAATCAAATCGAACTCTTCGTCGCGAAAGCAGCTTAAATCGCTCGCATCTCGCGCGACGCCGCGCACATCCACATGCGACGCCGCGGCACGGCGCAGCACTACTTGGATCGCCACCGGCGATAGGTCAAGGAACGTAACGTTCGTGCCTTCGCTGGCCAGCATCAAGCCCCAATCGCCAGTTCCGCAACCATAGTCGAGAACTGCACGCCCGTCCACCGGTTCAGCCAGCAGAGCATGCAAAATCGCTGAA
>DATGIH010000390.1:0-2500 GCA_035295865.1 Bryobacteraceae bacterium | reverse complement strand
CAGGTGGTTCTGAAAAATTTTTCTTTCGCCAAGTATGGATTATTTCTTCTGTTCGGGGCAGCCGCAGCGAGCGCCGCGCCGCAGCTTGTCTTGACGCAAACGGCGTTTACCGTGCCGGTAGTGCCCGGGCAAACCGGGGCCACGCAAGTAGTGGACGCGGGAAATGTCGGCAGCGGCACGCTTAATTTGACGGCGACCTCTTCGGTGCCTTGGCTTGTGCCAACGATCGGCAAGAGCACGACGTGCTCTTTGAAAGGACCTTGCATTCCGATTTCGATCGCTCTGCAAACTGCTTCCTTAGCCGCGGGAACCTATACGGGAATCGTGACGATAACGGATCCCAACGCGGTCAATGCTCCGCAATTTGTTGCGGTGACGGTGATGGTGGGCGGAGCGGTGCCCGACAATCTGGTCTTCTACGTGCCGCCCGGAGGATCGGTGTCGCAAGATTTTGTGACCGCCACTCCGGTAACGACAACGGTGAATCCTGCGAGTCCCTGGCTGTCGATTGCAGTGGATGGCGCAGGTACGTTCAATTTCAATGTGCCGTACAAAGTCACGGCGACTGCGGCGAGCGGCGCAGCGCCGGGAGATTCCACGGCTACGATCAAGCTCGCAGGTTCATCCTTCGCGCCGGATAACAAAACTGTCAACGTAACGATGCATGTGACCACCCAGCCGATTCTTGTAGCAACGCCGTCAACAATCGCTTTAACAGGTGTGCAAAGCGGAATTAAGGAAACGGCGGCGATCGCATTATCGAATGGAGGGCAGGGAACGCTGACAGCTTCGAGTGCGACAGCCGCCGCCGCATCGGGAAGCTGGCTTTCAGCAACGCTCGCGAATGGCGTTGTGACGGTAACGGCGGATCCGGCATCGCTGACGCCAGGATCGTATCCGGGAACAGTGACCATCGCAAGCAACGCTGCCAATGCGAGCGTAGTGGTTCCGGTGACGTTCACGGTGGAAGCGCAAGGTCCCCCGGTGGCGTTTGCGAACGCGGCGGTGAACAACGGCACGTTCCAATCCGGTGAGCCGCTCGCGCAGGGCGATATCGCCGCGATCTTCGGCGATCAGTTTACGTTGCAAGGGCTCGCGTATCCGACGGGATTGCCTCTGACGACGAATCTCAACGGCACGCAGGTATTGGTGAACGGAATTGCCGCGCCCATCTATTTCATATCGAACGCACAGATCGATTTTGAAGTTCCGTTTGAGGTGGCGCCAGGGCCGACGACGATTCGCGTGGTCCGCAATGGGCAACAGGGAAATCTGATCGCTGCGACCATCGCGGATAGCGCGCCGCGATTCCTGCTGTTAAACGGCGGTCCGTATGCCGTGCTGAACACGCCGGACTCGCCGCCTGTTGTCACGGGCATTCCAACGCATCCGGCGAAAGCTGGCGACGTGGTGATCGTGTATGCGATCGGGCTGGGACAAACGAAGCCCCCAGTGAAGACAGGCGACGGCGCGCCGGGCAGTCCGAATCTGGCCAATGTTCCGGATGTGCAAGTTTGCTTCGGTACAGCGACTCCTTTTGGACGACCAGATTGTTTCAAGCCCGACTTCGCCGGATTGGCTCCGGGTTTCGTCGGCCTGTATCAAATCAACGTCAAAATTCCCGGCGGGTTGCCGAAGGGGAACTCAACATTCTCGTTCAGCGTAGGCAACGTGCCGAGCAATGTGGTACAAATAGCGCTTCAGTGACGGAGCGCCTTTACTATCACGACAGCTACTTGACGGATTTCCGGGCCCGCATTGTGGATGCGAGCCCGGACCAGCTTAAGATCTATCTCGACCGGACCGCATTCTATCCTTCTTCGGGTGGGCAGCCTTTCGATCTCGGCCAACTCGGCGGGGCCGATGTGACGGAAGTTGTGGATGAGGATGGAAAGGTCGCGCATGTTTTGAACCGGCCGGTGACTGGCGAAGAGATCGCCGGTGTGATCGATTGGAAGCGGCGCTTCGATCACATGCAGCAGCACACTGGCCAGCATCTTTTGTCGGCGGTGTTGATCGAGCTTTTCGACTCGCCCACCGTGAGCTTCCACATGGGCGCGGAATCCTGCACCATCGATGTTACTAAGCCACTGGATGCAGACCAGCTGCGTGAAGCGGAGCGGCGGGCGAATGAGATTGTTTTTGAAAATCGGCCGGTGAGCGTGACGTACCAGGATTCGTCGGAAGATCTAGGCCTGCGAAAAGAGACCGAACGGCAGGGCACGGTTCGAATTGTCACGATTCAGGATTTGGATCGCTGCGCGTGTGGTGGAACCCACGTTCGCGGAACGGCTGAGATCGGCGCGATTTTGATCCGCAAACTGGATCGGATTCGCGGCACTCAGCGAATTGAATTTGTGTGCGGCATGCGGGCGATCGAGCGCGCGCAGGCCGATTACGCGGCGTTATCGGCGGTGGCTCGGACATTCTCGGCGGGGTTGGAAGAAACTCCGGCGATGGCGGCCGCAGCGGTGGAGAAACTGCAGGAATCGGAGAAGGC
>DATGIH010000389.1:0-14747 GCA_035295865.1 Bryobacteraceae bacterium | reverse complement strand
GGTCACGAAGGTTTTCGGATCGTCGATCTTTGTAGCGGCTGAAAGCGAGATCCCCAGAGCCGCGCCGAAGGCTATTTTCCAGATCCGCATGCTATTCGTTCAGCATAGCGGAATCGCAAAACTTACGGTACACTCGTTCTTCCCCAAAGAGAGGACGAGCTAAATGAACGACCATCCATCGCCGGAATCCATCTTGCAGGTGGGCCTGGGATTTTGGCCTTCGAAAGTTTTGCTGAGCGCAGTAGAAATTGAATTGTTCACCGATTTGGCGAAGGGTCCGCAACCGCTGGAAAGCATCCAAGGGCGGCTCGGTCTGCATCCCAGATCGTCGCGCGATTTCCTGGACACCTTGGTCGCGCTCGGATTTCTGCTGCGCGTGGACGGAAAATATTCGAACACTCCCGCCACCGATACCTTCCTCGACAAGCATAAGCCTTCCTATATCGGCGGCATGCTTGAAATGGCGAATCAGCGCCTTTATGCACACTGGAACCATCTGACCGAAGCATTGCGTACCGGGCAACCGCAAAACGAAATCCGGGGCGGCGGGGTGCCGTTGTTCGAGGCCCTGTATGCGGATCCAGCGCGCCTGAAAACATTTCTCTCCGCAATGACTGGTGTCAGCCACGGCGCGAACCTGATCATCGCCGCGAAATTTCCGTGGGCGAAATACAAGACATTCGCGGACGTGGGCACCGCGCAAGGCGATCTGGCGGTGCAAATCGCGTTGGCCAATCCGCATCTGTCTGGAATCGGATTCGACCTGGCGGAAGTTGGTCCCATCTTTGAAGATTACGCCGAGAAGAATGGGGCCACGGCGCGGCTTCGCTTCGTTGCGGGCAGCTTTTTCGAGCAGCCTCTGCCCAAGGCCGACGTGATCCTGATGGGCCACATCCTGCACGATTGGGGGCTCGACGACAAGCGCATGCTCATTCGCAAAGCGTTCGAAGCGGTGCCCGAGGGCGGCGCGCTGATCGTGTATGAAAGCATCATCGATGACGATCGTTCGAAGAACGCGTTCGGCCTGATGATGAGCCTCAACATGCTGATTGAATCGCCCGCCGGTTTCGATTACACCGGCGCCGACTGCCAGGGTTGGATGAAGGACGCAGGTTTCCGCGAAACGCGTGTGGAGCACCTCGTCGGCCCGGACTCAATGGTAATCGGCATCCGCTGATGGGCGAAAGCTACAATTGAGGCGATGCCGCGCTGCAAGTCCCAGTGGGCCGCGATAATCTTTGCCGCTTCTTGCGCCGCTGCAGGCTTGGAATCCGTTGCGCCAATTCGTTTCGAAGACGTAGCCTCGAAATCCGGCATCGATTTTGTACTGCATAACAGTCCGACGCCCGAGAAGCACATGATCGAGACCATGGCTGGCGGCATCGCTGTCTTTGACTTCGACGGCGATGGGCGTCCGGATATCTTTTTCACCAACGGAGCCGCATTACCATCGCTTGAAAAGACCAGCCCCCAATATTGGAATCGTCTCTATCACAACGAAGGCGACATGAAGTTCCGCGATGTCACCAAAGAAGCCGGTGTTGCCGGAGAAGGCTACTCGATGGGCGCCGCTGCCGCCGATTACGATAATGATGGCCGCGCGGATCTATTCGTGGCCGGTGTCAATCGCAACTTTCTCTACCACAATCTCGGCAATGGCCGGTTCGAAGATGTGACGGCGAAGGCCGGGATCCGCAGCGGCGAATGGGCCGTCGCCGCCGGATGGTTCGATTACGACAACGACGGATTGCTCGACTTGTGGGTGGTTCATTACGCGAATTGGTCCGTGGGATCTTCCGCTGATCGCCGATTCTGCGGCGATGCGGCGCGCGAGGTCCGCATTTATTGTCATCCGAAATATTTCGACGGATTGGCGAGCTCGCTCTATCGCAATCGCGGCGACGGAACATTCGAAGACGTTTCGGAAAAAGCCGGGATCGCTTCGTTTCGAGGACGCGGCATGAGCCTCGCTTTCGCGGATTATGATCACGACGGTTTTCCGGATGTATTCGTGACCAACGACAATATGCCGAATTTTCTTTTCCATAACACCGGCAAAGGCACATTCGAAGAGGTGGCTCTGGTTTCAGGAGTCGCGCTACGCGGCGATGGCAAACCAGTCGCGAGCATGGGTACCGATTTTCGCGATTACGATAATGACGGCTGGCCAGACATTTCGGTTGTCGCGCTGGCCGGCGAAACATTTCCGCTCTTTCGCAATCACGGCAAAGGCAGCTTCGACGACTCAACATACGCAAGCCATTTGGGAACGCTCTCGGTCCATCACAGCGGCTGGGGGACCGCGTTCTTCGATTTCAACAACGATGGCTGGAAAGATTTATTCACCACCAATTCGCATGTCAACGACTTGGTGGAGCAGTTTGAGCCCGCTATCTACAAAGAGCCCAACACAGTGTTCGCCAATCTCGGCAACGGAACTTTCGGCGACGCTCCGAATTCCGGATTGACCGAAGTCAAAGCGCACCGCGGCAGCGCGTTCGCCGATTTTGACGGCGATGGAAAGATCGATGTGATCGTTTCGTCGCTCGAAGGGCCCCCGGAACTGTGGCACAACGTCAGTCCCGAGCCGAATCACTGGATCGATTTAAAGCTCACCGGAGCGCGCTCCAATCGCGACGGAATCGGCGCTCGCATCCGCATCGGAAATCAGCACAACGACATGACCAGCGCGGTGAGCTACGCTTCGTCGAGTCTCATTCCCGTGCATTTCGGACTGGGCAAAGTCAGCGTCGTAGATAAAATCGAGATTATCTGGCCGAGCGGCAAGCAGCAGACGCTCGAAAACGTGAAGGCCGATCGGGTAGTGCAGGTTCACGAGCCGGAGTAGAATTGTGGAAGTGTTACCGTACCACCGCAGTCTCGTGGGTGCAGCGTTTTTTTCAGCGATGTTGGCAAACGCCGCTCCCGCTCCTCCAGTCACCTTTTATAAAAACATCGCGCCGATTGTGTACAAGGAGTGCGCGCCCTGCCACCGTCCGGGCGAGTCGGGGCCATTTTCGTTGCTCACTTATGAGGACGTGAAAAAGCGCGCCGCGCAGATCGCCGACGTCACCAAGCGCCGCTACATGCCGCCCTGGCAGCCGGAGCAAGGATACGGCGATTTCGCCGAAGAGCGCCGTCTCACCGATGCGCAAATCCAAACGATCCGCCAATGGGTGGATCAGGGAGCAGTGGCTGGATTGGCCTCGCAAGCGCCCCCGCTCCCGAAATTCACGTCCGAATGGCAGCTCGGCAAGCCGGATCTGGTTTTGCATGTCGTGAAGCCCTATCAGCTCGCTCCTGACGGCGCCGAAGTTTTCTGGAACTTCGTGATTCGCGTCCCGATCCAGCAGCAGCGCTGGGTGAAGGCGATGGAGGTTCGCCCGGGGAATCCGCGCGTTTTCCATCATGCCAACGTGATTATCGATCGCGCGCGTTCATCCGAGCGCCACGAAGAGAAACCGGGCGCCGGATTTTCGGGCATGGATCTGACCGTGCAAGAGGACACGTTCGATCCGGATAGCCATTTCCTTTCCTGGAAGCCGGGCAGCGAGCCCGTGGTGGAACCAGACGGCATGGCATGGCGTGCGGATCCGGGCATGGATCTTGTTCTGAATGTCCATCTTCGCCCCACCGGGAAGCCCGAGACCATCAATCCGGAAATCGGCCTCTACTTCACCGACAAGCCGCAGACGAAATTTCCGATGCTGGTGCAGCTTGAGCACGACGGCGCCATCGACATTCCGCCCGGCGACAAAGATTTTCTGGTGACCGACGATTTCAAGGTTCCGTTGGACATGAATGTTTTGGCCGTCTATCCGCACGCGCATTATCTGGCCACGTTGATGGAAGGCTACGCGACGCTACCGGATGGCACTCGCAAATGGATTATCCGCATTCCGAAGTGGGATTTAAATTGGCAGGGAGTCTATCGCACCACCGAACCAGTTTTTCTGCCGCGCGGCACGGTGATTTCGATGCGCTATCACTACGACAATTCGAGCGACAACGTGCGCAACCCCAGCAGTCCGCCGAAGCGCGTAGCGGCGGGAAATGCCGCAACGGATGAAATGGGTCATCTCTGGCTGCAGGTGCTGCCCGTCGGGCAAAGCGATCAGCGTCCCGTGTTGCACGAAGCGCTGATGCGGCAGCGGCTCGAAAAATACCCCGGCGATTTCTCGGCGAATTTCAGTATCGGCGCGCTCCTGATGGATCGCGGCGATGCATCCGGCGCTATTCCGTATTTCCTGACCGCGTGGAAAGCGCAGCCCACCAGCGCGCTCGCCGCCAATGAATTGGGTGTGGCGATGCTCAACGCGAATAAGCCGCTCGAAGCTTTGCAGCTTTTCCAACAGGCCCTTCAGCTCGATTCCAAATTTACCGATGCGCGTTTCAACTTGGCCAGTCTCGAAGCATCGGCCGGAAAATGGGAACTCGCGGTCAACGACTTCAAGCAGGTGCTCATGGAAGACCCCGCGAACGAAAAAGCGCACCAGCACCTAGGAGAGGTGCTCATCCTTTGGGGGGACGAGTTTGCCGAGTCCGGCAAGTTCGATCAAGCTGTGACGCGCTATCGAGAAAGCCTGAAAATCCGGCCTCAAGACGCTGAATTGCACACTAGTTTGGGCATGGCTTTAGCGAAACTTGCGCGATTAAGCGAAGCAAAGTCCGAGCTGGAAAAAGCACTACAGATCGATCCTAAGTTTCAACCGGCCCAGCAGGCACTCATCGCCATCCAAGGCCGATGATGTTGCTGTCACACAATAGAAATAACTTGTAACAGAAGTACTAGTTGTCCTATAATTCTCGGCAAGCACAGTTTTCGCTGTTGGTTAGTGAGCGGTTGGTTTTGCTCGTTAGAGAATTCCGCCAATTGTAGTTTGGTGCAGAACAAAAAAGATTGGACCCGTGTAGGGGTCCGATTTTCATAAAGTTTGACGCCGCAAAAGAAAGGGATGTGAAGTGATGCCTAATACCTTCCGCCTTTGTTCCAAGCCATCGGCTTGGCTCTCGCTGTTGGGAATGCTGCTCGTGTTGGGTGCGGGCTTGATGCAGTTGCCCGCTTACGGGCAGGTTCTCTATGGTTCGCTGGTCGGAACCGTCACGGATCAGAGCTCGGCCGTAGTGCCGGATGCGGTGATCACGGTGGTGGATACGCAGACCGGCCAAACCCGCCAGGAAGTTTCCGACTCCGGTGGACGCTATACCTTGCTCAATCTCCTCCCCGGCACCTACACCGTGAAGGCCGTTGCCAAGGGATTCAAAACCGTCGAGTCGAATCTCACCATCACGCCAAACGTTGTGAACCGCCTCGATGTCCACCTGGAACTGGGCGAAACCAACCAAACCGTGACTGTTTCGGGAGAAGCTCTGCAGCTCCAGACGGACAAAGCGGACACGCACACGGAACTGAACACGGAAGAAATTGTGGACTTGCCGCTCGGCGGATTCCGCAACTATCAGGCGCTGATTGACCTGGTGCCCGGCGCCACGCCATCCACCTTCCAGAACTCCGTAACTGACACGCCCGGCCGCGCGCTGCGCACCAACATCAACGGCGCGAACGCGCAAACCAACATCACCCAGATCGACGGTGCGGAGAGCATCAACGTTTGGCTGCCGCATCACGTCGGATACGTGGTGCCCGCCGAAGACGTGGCGGAAGTCAACATCGTGACCAGCTCGGCCGACGCCGATCAAGGACTGGCGGGTGCTTCATCCGTCACGCTGGTGACCAAATCCGGAACCAACGACATTCACGGCAGCGCCTTCGAGTTCAACAATAACCAGCATTACAACGCGCGCAACTTCTTCGCCGACAATAAACCGGTTTCGATCTACAACAACTACGGGGCCACCATCGGCGGACCGATCCTGAAGAACAAGCTTTTCTACTTCATCAGCTTCGACGGCACCAATCAGAAGATTGCAGCCAACGGTTTCTTTACCGTTCCCACCGACGATCAGAAGGCCGGAAATTTCAGTAAGTACCTGACGGGCGACAACGCGACCGTGATCTACAATCCGTTTACCGGAAATGCGGATGGCACCGGCCGTCAACCTTTTGCGAACAATATTATTCCAAATAGCTTAATTAGCCCGATCGCGCAAAAGCTTCAATCCTACTTTCCGGAGCCGAACCAGTCGGGCGTAGCCAACAACTATTATGCTGCCGGCGGTCCGATTCTCAATCGCTACCAGACGGACGCAAAGCTGAACTGGAATCGCACCGAAAAGCACAGCATCTTCGTGAAGTACGGCGAGATGAAGGCCACTTCGGGCGGCCAAGGAATCTTCGGAGTTGCGGGCGGTCCTGCACCGGGCGCGGACCCGGGATTGGGCGACACCACGGTTTATGTCGCGACCATCGGCCACACCTATACCTTCACGCCGAACCTGGTCCTCAGCGGAAGCCTGGGTCTGAACCGCTTGGATCAAACGGTCATCTCGAATGACTTTGGCAAGAACTACGGCAGCATCCTCGGAATTCCTGGATTGAACGGCGACGACATTCGCGACAGCGGTTTCCCCGATATCTCGATCGGCGCCTACACCGGCTTCGGTGTTCCGAACTGGATGCCGCTGTTCCGGCACGACGAAACGTTCACTCATAGCGACAGCTTGGCTTGGACCAAGGGCGCGCATGAGTTCCGCTTCGGCTTCGACTTGGTGCGCCACCACTTGAATCACTGGCAGCCCGAGTTGAGCAACGGTGGACCGCGCGGTTTGTTGGATTTCAACGGACAAACCACCACGCTCAACACCGGCGGCGGCAATGCCACCACCAACAATCAGTTCAACGCCTACGCTCAGATGTTGCTGGGTCTCTCGGATGACGTCCAGAAGGGCGTGCAGTACATCCTGATGACCGGCCGTGAGTGGCAATTCGGTTGGTACGCTCAGGATCGCTGGCAGGTCAGCAAGAACCTGACAGTCAGCATCGGCCTGCGTTACGAATTCTATCCGCTGATGACCCGTAGCAACGGCAAGGGCATCGAGCGGTACGATCCGAACACCAACAACGTTTATCTCGGCGGTCGCGGCGATGTTCCGGTGGATGCCGGCATCAGCGTCAGCCACAAACTTTTTGCCCCACGCGTTGGCATCGCCTATCGCTTGGGACAGAACACCGTGATTCGCGCCGGATACGGATTGAATTACGATCCGATTCCGTTCTCGCGCCCGTTGCGCGGATTCTATCCGTTGACCATCAACGCGGAAACTAAGTCGCCTAACAGCTTCTCCTATGCGCGTACGCTCGCCGAAGGAATTCCGCCGGTTCCACTGCCGGATATTTCTAGCGGTATCGTGCCGCTTCCTGGCAACGCCAGCGAACGCAGCCCGTGGGGAAAAATTGTGCGAGGCTACACGCAATCCTGGAACCTGACGGTGGAACACAAGCTGCCGTGGAACATCCTGGCCTCGGTCGGCTATGTTGCATCGCACACCGTGCATGAACTGGCGGATCGCGACATCAACACCGGCTACCCGGGTTCGACGCTCGCCAATCTTCCTTACAACATCCTCTACGGCCGCACGCAGCCCACGGACATGTGGGATGGCTACCTGAGCTCGGAATACAACTCGCTGCAGGTTTCCTTCAGCCGGTCCTTCTCAAACGGCCTGATGTTCAAGGGCGCTTACACCTGGTCGCACGCGATCGACTACACCGATGATGACGGATGGACGGGCGTGAACTTCAACTACGCGCCGGACTTCCAGCGCAATCGCGCTACCGCCGGATTCGATACGCCGCAGAATTTCCAGATCGGCTGGGTTTACGAACTGCCGTTCGGGAAGAACAAGAAATATTTGACGGACGGCCTCGGCGCCAAGATTCTCGGCGGCTGGCAGTTGAGCGGCCGTGAAGCCTGCTACGTGGGCACTCCGTTCACTGTGTACGCTCCCGATACTTCGCTCAACGACGGCGGAACCAACACGCAAACCGCCAACCAGGTCCTCCCGCACGTCGCTTTCATCGGCGGCGTCGGCCCTGGCGCTCACTACTACGATCCGAACGCTTTCGCTCCGGTCACCACGGTCGGATTCGGAAACTCCGGTCTGAACATTTTGCGCAATCCAGGCATGTGGAACACCGACATGTCGATCACGCGTATGTTCCCGATCAAGGAGCGGATCACTCTGCAATTCCGCGCCGACTTCTACAACCTGCCGAACACTTCGCACTTCGTCGGAACCGCCACCGGTAACGGCTTCGGCGCCGGCGGCAATGGCGTGGATAACGGCGTCACAGACAGTTCATTCATGCAGGTTACCAGCGCGTCTGGTGAAAGGAACATCCGCTTCGGACTTCGCCTGGCATGGTAGTTTGTAGTTGATGAAGTTGTTGTTTTCGTCAAGAAAGCGGCTCGTCCAACGGGCCGCTTTTTTTTGTTTCCTTGCGGTGGGCGCGTCCGTCGCGCAGGATCACGATCCCGCCGAACTTTCACATAAAGTAAAACAACTGATGGCCGAAGGGCGTTTTGAAGAAGCCATCCCGCTCTGCAGGCAGCTCGTCAAAGCCATGCCCCACAATCCCGGGCTCATCTTGAATCTGGGAATGGCGGAAGAGATGGCCGGGCACCCCGCCGAATCCGTTGGGCCGTTTGAAGAAGTCTTGAAAATCGAACCCAAGAACACCCGGGCGCTGATCTCGCTCGCGACCGTGCAGCTTCAGTTGAACCATCCACAGCCCGCCCTCGCGTTGCTTAAGACCCTGCTGAAGCTGGAACCGGAGAATTACGACGCGCACGTCATGCTGGCCGAAACCTACATGGGTTTGGATCAGTTCGATGACGCCGCCGCCGAGTACAAAAAGCTGACGGCGCAGAAGCCGGACGACGCGCGATCCTGGTACGGCTTGGTCAAGGCCTACGAATCGCTCGAAACGCGAACCTTCGATCGCATTACGCAGGAAGCTCCCGAGTCGCCGTACCTGGCCGCCCTGATTGGCTACTCGCGGCTTGACCGCCAACAATATCCCAGCGCCTTCTTTTTCTTCCGCCAAGCCGAGGAGAAGTTGCCGAAGCTGCGCGGCTTGCACGCGGCCCTCAGCAAGGTCTATCAGGAAACCGGCCACGCGGACTGGGCGGCCACCGAGGAGAAAGAAGAGGAGAGTCTGCCCGCGCCCAGTTGCACCGCGAACCCCGCCGAGTGCTATTTCGTGCAAAATCGATATCTCGAAAGCGCGAAGGCCGCAGCTTCGGATCCAAAAGCGCCCTCGTTGTATTGGGCCGCGAAAGCCTACCATCAACTCGGCCTCGAAGCTTTTTCGCGTTTCGCCAGCCAGCCGGAATCGGTGGAATTGCACGCGCTGAACGCCGAGATCCTGCACAATCACAAGCAGGATAAAGAAGCCGCGAACGAGTGGCGCGCCGCATTGCGTCTGGCGCCGGGCAACAGGCGTCTCGAAACCGAACTGGCGACTTCGCTTTTTCTCTCGCGCGATTACAAATCCGCAGTTGATTTGATTCAAAAACTATTGCCGGCTGCGCCCGCTTCCCCGGATCTGAACTTCATGTTGGGAGAAAGCCTGCTCCGTTCTGAGCAGCCCGAGCAGGCCGTCCCGTATCTCGAAACCGCGCTTCGCACCGACGCCGATATGCTGCCCGCGCACGCATCGCTCGGACTTGCTTTGAGCAAGCTCGATCGCGGCGCCGACGCGATTCCACATCTGGAAAAGGCTTTAAGCCTGGATGACGACGGCAGCCTGCACTACACGCTGGCTCGTGCCTACCAGCAATCCGGCAACGCCGCGCGGGCGCGCGAACTCATGGAGCAGTATCAAAATATCCAAAAACAAAGCCAGGAACAGAAGAGCGACGTGGCGAAAGAGGTAAGCATCGCCCCGCCTCTAGCCCGTCAATAAATGTCCATTGAACCCGCACGCTACACCTGCTATCGCACCAAAGGACCCATTTCGATTGATGGAAAGCTGGATGAACCATCCTGGATCGCCGCGCCCAGATCCACCGCGTTCGTCGACATCGTAACCGGACGGCCCGCCTGGTTCGATACACGAGTCGCGCTGCTTTGGGATGACGAAAATCTCTACTTCGGATTCTGGGCCGAAGAAAACGACGTCTGGGGCACGCTCACCGAGCGCGATTCGAAGATCTACGAGGAAAACGACCTGGAAGTCTTCATCGGAGCGCAGGACGCCTACTACGAGTTCGAGATGAATGCGCTCAACACTGTCTACGAAGTGTTTTGGATCTGGAAGGACATTTTTCGACCGGGATCGAAATACTACGGACGGCCCGAGTTCGATCCCACGACACAACGAACCATGGTGCTCGACGGTGTGGGCGGCCATGTCCACGAGCGTGGCGAACGCTGGGGCTTCCTCGATTGGGATTACCCGGGCCTGCGCACAGCGGTTCATGTGGATGGCGTGGTGAACCGGCGCGACAAAACGGATCGGGGTTGGACGGCGGAACTGGCATTTCCCTGGAAGGGCCTCGAGTTGTTGCGCGACGGGCGATCCTTGCCTCCAAAAAATGGCGACGTCTGGCGCATCGACTGTAGCCGGTTCGAAAAGATCGGCAAGAACGGCGAGATTTTAGATCCGTGCGCCGGATGGACCTGGAATCGCCATGGTCACTACGATTCGCATATCCCCGAAGTTTTTCCTTACGTGACGTTTTCCACCGAAACGGTACGCTAACGCCGGTTCCGCGCCGACTCGTAAACCTTCGGCGTGAACTTCAGATCGTCGACAAACGGAAAGCTCGGCCTGCGGTACTTGTTTGCGGGCAGATGGACGATGTCCTGATTAATCGCGCCGTCCGAGAGCGCCATCAAACTCGGATTCGCGATTGGCGCTAATTCGGGCGAAAGATAGCCGGATTTCACCACCACGATCTGGAACGATTTCGGATCCAATCCGAATCGCGTGAAATCCTGGATGTCGTGATACGGACGGCGATACGCGGACAGGATCAGTTTCACACCCTGGATCTCGACCACAGCTTCACGATGTGCGGCGTCCGTTCCCGCAAGCAGTGATTTGACCACGCCTTCCGCCTTCACCGGCGTGCTCGCTTTCGGATCGAGCGTGGCGCCAATCGTTAGGGGAATGCGTGCGCCCACGCCGGCTTTGTAGCAAGCCTCGGTCGCCGGACGATCCGTGATCCCGGCGAAGACGACGTTTTGCGCTTTGTGCCGCAGCAGCGATTCCAAAACGGTCGCTTGATCGCCGTTGCCGCCTCCGGTCGGATTGTCGCCCGAATCGGCCAGGATCGCTGGCTGCGTCTTTGCCGCCATGGCGCGCTGGACGCACTCATCCACGGTGCAGGTTTCTGTGCCGAATTGGAATTCGCGGCGCGCATCCCAGTACTGTTGTGCGAGATTCGTGGCAATCTTGCGCTGCGTTTCCGGAGCGGTGCCCGTAACGACTGCGGCCGCGGTCGATCGCGGCTCGTCGGCCCACACGTAGCCGACTAACAGACTCACATCAAGAACGCCCGCTTCGCGATTGAGCGCGGGCAGTTGCGCCCAGAGCCGCTTTCCAGGCTCCCATTCCGTGCTGCTGCGCTCTCCCGGCATCAACACTGGAATCGGCGCCCACAGGAGCGTCGGTTGGATCTTCTCGCGCAAGCAATGCAGCAGCATGTCCGTCGCGCGCAGCATGGTTTCTTCGCGGTCAATATGCGGCGCGGTGCGAAACGCCGAAAGCATATCGATCGTGTCGACGATCGGTTGGCTGATGTTGCCGTGCAGATCGTAGCTGGCCGAGAGCAGACAGTTCGGCCCCACCACGCTTCTCGCCGCGCGATACCAATCGGCCTCCGCATCCTGCAGCCCCTCCACAAACATCGCGCCGTGCATCGGAAGATAGATACCGTCGAGTGGCAGATGCCCTTTGAGACGATCCAAAAACTCAGCCTTGATGGCGTCGTAGGTCTTTCGTTCGATCGGCCCCCCAGGAACCGCCGTGGCCACCAGGGTAGGCAGGAATGGCGTCGGATATCGTTTTAAGAATTGGAATCGCTCGTTCGACGCCATCTCCGCGCCGCGCAGAATGGTGAACTCGTCCATGCGCGTACGCAACCGGCTATAAGTACTGCACTCGATGCCGATGCCTCCGTACGCGATCCGCAAATCGCGCGCCGTCTGCGCATGTGCAGCGAGGGCTGTGACGCTGGCCGCTTTGAGAAACGATCGTCGATGCATAGAAAACGGAAGTATACCCGGAATTCGGCTGCTCTGGTGGTTGCATCCATCCGGAACTGGTGGAAATGAGCATGCGAATTTTCTTAATGTATGAGCGCTTTCAAAGCCTTGGCCGCGGCCACTGGCATGCATCCTGCGATGGTGCAGTTTGGAGGCGTTATGAAAAACAGATTATTGAGTTTGACGTTGGGAGCCGCTTTGTTAGCGCTGGCTCCCGTAACGGGGATGGCCGCGGAGCATCGCGGCGAAGGATTTTCGCACGGAACGCCGAATCGTGGCGAGGTTCGAAGAGACTTCGATCGTCGCGGATCCAGCCGCGAATTTGGCGATCGAGATTTCCATCGCGATTATCGGGCCCGAGGCTACGATCGTGGCTTTGGATTCGGTGTCGGTGTGTACCCGGGCTACGCTCCGGTATGCAGCCCCGCTGGATTCTATGACCGGTTCGGTGTCTGGCATTTCTATCCAGGCTGTGCCTACTAACAGCCGTCGGCTCCTCGAATTTCCAGCGACGGAAAGCTCTATCGCAGGCAGCTAAGGCACGATCTCTGACCGAAGCTGCTTCAGATAATCGTGCATAAACGCTACGCGGCGCGCCGCTTCCAGACGCGCCGCCCGGGTGTGCAAGGTGTCCGAAAGCTTGAACAGCTTGACGAAGAAATGATCCACCGCGTAATCCTTATCGTCGGGAGCGCGATGTTCCGCGAAAGGATCGTGCTCCTCGTAATATGGCCTGCTCATCAACGCGGTGGTTGTGAAGCATCGCGCGATCCCCACGCCGCCTAGGCTGTCCAGGCGATCGGCGTCCTGCACCACTTTCGCTTCAATGGTCTCGCAACTGATTCCGGCCGAGAAGCTGTGCGCCGCAATCGCATGGTGAATGCCATCCAGATATTGCCCAGGATAACCGGCACCGCTCAAATATTCTGCCGCCGCATCGGCGGACAACACGGACGCTTGCGCCCGGCGCGGATCATTTTTGGGGATGCTCACAAAGTCGTGGAAATAGGCGGCGGGCAGCACGATCCACAAATCAGCACCCTCTTCGCGAGCGATGGTCATGGCGCTACCGGCCACGCGCTGGATGTGCAGAAAATCGTGGGCGGGATCCGTCGCCGGATATAGCTCGCGCGCCTTCGTATCAAACAGCTTTCGCCAGACTTCCAGCTCCGCGATCATCACTACTGTTATTGTCGCTTGCGGCGACGATACGGTCACGCCGGAAGAGTGAAGCGGAATGTCGACCCCGTCCCAGGCTCGGAGTCAACCCAGATGGATCCGCGATACTTTTCCACGATGCGATGGCAGATGGCCAGGCCGATTCCAGAGCCCGGATATTTTTCATCGGTATGCAGCCGCGTGGAAACCAGGAAGATGCGTTCCTGGTATTGCGGTTCGATGCCGATGCCGTTGTCGGCCACGGAAAAGATCCAGTTACCTTTGTCCCGCTCGGCCTCGATTGCGACTCGCGGTTCTTTATCGTTGCTCCGGTATTTGATGGCGTTGCCAATCAGATTCTGGAAGAGCTGCTGTAAATGCGCGGGATGAACGGTCACCGTGGGCAAAGGCTTGGCCTCGATTTGCGCGCCGCTCTCGGCAATGGCGCCCGATAAATTGGCTAGCGCGGTTCGCAGAGCTTGATTTGCATCGCAGGGCTCGGCGGGCGGATCGAATTTCATGAGTTGGGTATAGCTCAGCAAGTCGCGCAGCAGCGTCCTCATTCTTTGAGCGCCGCTGTGCACGAACTGGACGCATTGCCGGGCATCCTCATCGAAGCTCTTGCCATAGCGTTGCGTCAGGAGTTCGCTGTAAATCATTAGACTGCGCAACGGCTCTTGCAAGTCATGCGCGGCTGAATAAGCGAACTGCTCCAGGTCTGCGTTGGCGCGGCGCAATTGGCTCTCCATCTGTTTGCGCTCCGTGATGTCGAAATTCACGCCGGTCATCCGCGCCGGAAGACCCTCCGCATCCCGGTAAGCTTGAAACCTCCCGGCCAGCCAATGGACGCTGCCGTCCGGCCAAATCACGCGCCATTCAGCGACAACCGGCTCTCCCGTGGTGGCGGCTTGATCCATTTGAGCGATTGCTCCAGCCCGGTCCTCGGGATGCACCAAATCTGCCCATGCGGATGGTGTTCTCTCAAATCCGCCGGGCTCGAGCCCGTGCAGCTCCTCCAGCTCCCGGGACCAGGTGAGGGCGCCGGTTTGAATATTCCATTCGAAGACGCCGATCCGCGCGGCATGCTGCGCTAAACGAAAGCGCTCCTCGCTGGCGTGCAAGGCGTCCAGGGCGGTTTTCCGCGAAGTGACATCGTGCGTGACGGCAAGTTGTACGGTGCTGCCATCGACATACTGCAGCGGCGCGGCGTGCGACTCCATATTGCGCGGGATTCCCTGCAGGCTGACAATATCGAATTCCAGCGAACCCTTTTCGCCTCCACAGATGCGCGCATTGAACTCGCGGAAGCGCTCGCGATCCTCGGGCGCAATGAGGTCGTATACGCTTTTGCCAAGAATGGATCCGGCCGAAGACGCTCCCACCATGCCGACACCCGGCGGATTCATGAAAAGCAG
>DATGIH010000388.1:0-28241 GCA_035295865.1 Bryobacteraceae bacterium | reverse complement strand
AATTCGGCGTAACAGAGTCCGGCGAAGAGGCAGCCGAACGCGCCCACGACGAAAGACAAGATCACGGCTGGCCCCGCGTTTTGCGCGGCGGCCGCTGCTGTTCGGATAAAGAGACCGGCGCCGATAATTGCGCCAATACCGAGCGCCACCAGACTCTTGGCGGTTAGGGTCCGCTTCAGATGGCTTTCATTGGCTTGCGCCAGGAGCGATTGTAAGGATTTTTTGCGAGTTAAGCTCATGTTTCACTTCGATCTACAGAGTGTATCAAAGCCCGCAGCAGCCGGTTATAATCGGAATCAAACGTGCCATCCAAGGGCAACAACTACATTCTTGTCGTGTTCGATAGCTGCCGTTACGATTCGTTTGTTCGCGCGCGGCCAAAGGTGATCGGTAAGCTCGGCGCCGTGGAGAAGCGGTGGGCCTATGCGTCGTGGACCGCGCCATCGCATTTCAATCTGCTGATGGGATTGATGCCGCACGCGAGCCCCAAACATGTTTTCGCGTCGGAATATTACAAGAAAGACTTCCTGCGCTTCAATGAGCGGCTCGGTCTGACGGATATTCAGTTCAAGTCGCTGGTCCCGCAGCTTTACCTGCCGCCGTTCTTGCGGGATTCTCTCGGATATGCAACTCACGCCCGAGTTTCGTTGCCGGTATTGAATCCGAAAACGCCGGTCAATCATGGATTCGATAGCTTCCGTTTGATGGACAAACACAACGACATGCGCGCCATGGTGCGCGAGCTGCGGTTTTCCGAAAAGCAGCCCTCCTTCTGGTTGTTGAACGTCGGCGAAACGCATTATCCTTATGCATTGCCGGATGAGCCGGAAGAGAAGTGGCCGCACATCGAAGGCGTGCATGGCGTGTTCAAGCATCTGGACGATCACGTGGTGGGCGGCAAGCTGCGCGCGCGCAAGCGGCGATTTTTCGATCAAAAGAAGTTGGATGAACTGCGGCATCGCCAGGTGCTTGCGGTGAAATACCTGGACCGTGTGGTGGAAGAGCTTTTCGACACGGTCCCGAAGAACACGTACATCACCATCACCGCCGACCACGGCGAATTGTTTGGCGAAGACGGTTACTTCGGGCACGGACCCATCTGTCACGAAAAAGTTCTGGAAGTGCCGTTTGTGGAAGGCAAGCTGCGGTGATCGGTCCGCATTTCGCCTATATTGGCCCCGGCGCGGGCTTCGCATTCTTCGGATCGTTTCTGACGTTGGTGGCCGGGCTCTTCATGAGCCTGTTCTCCATCCTGGCGTGGCCGTTTCGAATGGCGCGGCGGGCGCTCCTCAACCGCAAGAGTTTTCGTAAAGCGCGGGTGAAGAAGATCATTTTCCTGGGACTCGATGGGTTGGATCCGCGCATTACCGAACGTATGCTGGCGGAAGGCAAGCTGCCGAATTTAGCGCGTCTGGCCGAGGAGGGCAGCTACCAGCGATTGCGCACCACGTTTCCGGCGCTCTCGCCGGTGGCTTGGTCGACTTTTGCGACCGGTGTGAGCCCGGCGCGCCACAATATTTTCGATTTTCTGGATCGGAGCTTGAAGTCGTATCAGCCGCGGCTCTCTTCGGCGCGTGTTGGCAAGCCTGAACGTGTGCTGCGGTTGGGGCGGCTCCGCATCCCGCTTTCGCGACCCGCGCTGGAGCTGCGGCGGAAGAGCCAGCCATTCTGGGCAATTCTTGGGAAGCTCGGCATTAGTTCGACTATTCTGCGCGTCCCAATCACGTTTCCGCCGGAAAAATTCGAAGGTAAAATGCTCTCCGCGATGGCCACACCCGATCTCAAGGGCACGCAGGGAAGTTTTTCGCAATTCACCACGCGCGTGGAAAAAGCCAGTTACGAGAATGGCAGCCGTTATCCGTTGCGGCGCACAGCGGACGGGTTCGAGGGCGAAATCGAAGGTCCGGAAGACACGTTCGTCGATGGCGGACGGGTTTTGAAAATCCCGTTTCGCTTGCTCCGGCGCGGGGACGTTTTCGAGCTCCGAATCGGCGATAGTGCGTGCACGCTGGAGCGTGGCGAATACACCGCATGGCAGCAACTGAACTTTCGCACCGCGATCGGAGTGAAAGTGAGCGGCATCTCTCGTTTCCTGCTCACGGAAACGGATCCGGAGTGCAGCGTTTACATGTCGCCGATCAATATCGATCCGGAGCATCCCGCGCTGCCCATCAGCCATCCCTCGTACTACGCGATGTATCTGGCGAAGTTGCTGGGTTCATTCGCCACAGTCGGAATGGCGGAGGACACTTGGGCATTGAATGAAGGCGTGATTGATGAGGACGCGTTTCTCGGCCAGGCGTACAGCATATTCGAAGAACGCGAAGCGATGTTCCTGGATGCGCTTGAAAGCACTCGCCGCGGCGTGGTGGCGTGCGTGTTCGATACGAGTGACCGCGTCCAACACATGTTCTTTCGGCACATGGCGTCGTCGGATCGCCATGCCGCAGTCATCGAAAAGATGTATGAGCGAATGGATGCGCTGGTTGCGAAGGCCCGCTCTTATGTCGATAGCGGCACGGCGTTGTTTGTCCTTTCCGACCACGGCTTCTGCTCTTTCCGGCGCGGTGTGAACATCAATTCGTGGCTGCTAGAAAACGGATATCTGTATCTTCGGAATGGCGCGAAGGAGAGCGGGTCCTTCTTTGAAGGCGTGGATTGGAGCCGCACTCGCGCGTACGCGCTCGGCCTGAGCGGTTTCTATCTGAATATCAAGGATCGCGAAGCGCGCGGTGTGGTTCAGAGCGGCGCGGAGGCACAAGAACTTCGCGATGAGATCGCGGGCAAATTAGCGGCCCTGCGCGACGAGGATGGCGCCGCGCCCATCCGGCAGGTTTATCAGACGGCTGCGCTGTATCGCGGTCCATATCTCGAAGCCGCTCCGGATTTTATCGTCGGATACAACGAAGGTTATCGCTGCTCATGGGAAGGTGCGGTGGGGAAGATCACCACGCAGGTAGTAACCGACAATCCCAAAGCATGGAGCGGCGATCACTGTGTGGATCCGGTTCTTGTCCCCGGCGTTCTCTTTTCCAATCGCAAAATCGATGTGAACGATCCTGGGATCGAGGATCTCGCGCCGACTGCTTTGAATTTGTTCGGCGTGCAGCCTCCGGCGTGGATGGAGGGGAAGGCGTTGCTATGAGTGCAAGCGTCAAGTTGAAAAAGGACCTGCTCAAAAAGATTGCGAAAGTAGCCGCTGCTGGCGGATATAGCTCCCCGGAAGAGTTCATCGAGCATGTGCTGGAGCGCGAGATCGCCAAATTGGAAGACGCGCAATCCGACGAAGAGATCGTGAAAAAGCTGAAAGGACTCGGCTACATCGACTGATGCTTTCCGCCGGCCACACGTGGAGCCTCACCGCGATCGCCATCGCGTTTGGCATCGCGATGCTGTGGAGCTTCCAACGCTTCTCGAATCAGGAACAAGTCGCGCTGGCGAAGCGGAAGGTTTGGGCGCATCTTTATGCTTTCCGGCTTTTCGCGGATGAGCCTGCGTTGATCTTTCGCGCGCAAAAGCAACTGCTGTACTGGAATGCGCGGTATCTGGCGCTGATGCTGCGGCCGGCTGTGGTTGTTTTGGTTCCTGTGGCGCTTCTGCTGTTCGGGCTCGAAGCCATGTACGGGCGGCGGCCGCTCGAAGCCGGAGAATCCGCGATTGTCACGGCGCAATTTATCCAAGGCGCGGATTCGGGCGGAGCTACGCTTGAGGGAGAACGAATTGCGGTGGAAACCCCATCGGTTCGTATCCCGGATTCGCATCAGGTTTCGTGGCGCGTGCGCGCGCTGGGCGGCGCGTCCGGTAACGTGATTTTTCGTACCGGCCAGGCTGCGCTTTCAAAGAGGATCGATGCCGGCCGGACGTCGGGCTTCGTTTCAGAGCGCCGTGTCGCCTCCTTAATCGATTGGATTCGGTATCCCGGCGAGGCCCGATTGTCCAACGGTCCGCTCCAATGGATCAGCGTAGATTATCCGGCCGCGAGCCTCGACGTTTTCGGATTCGGCCTGCACTGGCTGGTTTGGTTCCTAGTGGTGAGCCTGGTCACGATGCTGCTTGCGAAGAAGCGGTTTGGAGTAACGTTTTAAGGCTCAGCGACGGCTGAGCCCCCAAACATACGCAGCCAGCGCGGATGCCTGATCTTTCGAGAGTTTCGCGCCGCCCATCGGCGGCATGGGGCTGCGAAATTGTTTCGGATGTGGCACGCCTTGCGTAATCACCTTCAACAGTCCCGCGAAGCTCCCATCGCTCCATAGCCATTTACCGCTATTCAGCGCCGGTCCTTGCGGCGATCCGCTCGCATTCGCTCCGTGGCATCCCGCGCAGGTCGCTCCTTCTTGTCCGTGATAAATGCGATCGCCGAGCGCTACCATGTCTTTCGTCGAGCCATCCGGAACGGGAACGTTTGCGGCTTCGGTACTCTTCGTTTCAACGACAGCTCCGGCCGGAGCCGAAGCGCTGGGGCAGGGCGTGATTCCGGGATCGCCTATAACGCCGCCTTGATAGGTGATCCGGTAGATGCGGCCGCGAATGTCATCGGAGACGAACATCGCGCCATCCGGTGCGGCGGTGACACCGGAGGGACGATAGAGAGCGCCTTCGGGAGTTTTCACGGGTCCGGCGAATCCGTCGGCGAAAATCTCGCAAGCGCCGGAAGCGCGAGTACCGTTGAGCGGCTGGAAAACGATGTTGTATCCGCCCTGCGCGTAAGGCGCGCGATTCCAGGAACCGTGGAACGCAATGAACACGCCGTCGCGATAGCGCGCCGGAAATTGCTTCTGGTCGTAGCGCGTTGCCGCGTTGGGTCCCCAGTGCGCGGGAAAAGCGGCGACGGGAGCAATTTTGCTTGCGCAAACTCCCACCTTCTTGCCGCCATCCCCGCCGTATTCCGGCGCCAGCACCAATTTCTTCCGTCCCGGATCGTAGTAGCATTCCGGCCAGCCGTAGTCGCCGCCCTTCTTCAGCAGCATCATCTCTTCGGCGGGCAGTGTGGCCTCCTCGGGCGCTTTGTAGAGGTCGGGCCAATTGGTATGCAGTTGATCGCGGCCGTGTTGGGTAATGAAGATGTTCCCTGCCGCATCCACTGCGAATCCTTCGGCGTTGCGGATGCCGGTAGCGTAACGATCGGCCGGCGAAAATTTCTGATTCGTTTTATTTGCGTCGTACAGCCAGATTCCGCCGCGAGTCTCGAGCTCCTTGCAAGGGTTCGCCCCGGCAACTTTGGGCTGCCGGTTTTGTGGTTGGCAAGCATTGGTCGCGGTGCCGACGTTGACGTACAACTTGTCGTCATCGCCGATGAAGAACGGATGCATAGGATGGTCGCCGCCGAGCGGGAGACCTGAAACAATGGTCTCCGGCGCTCCTTTTGGAACCAACCCGCTCTTGGGCAGCGGATAGCGCACCACGCGATCGTTGATTTCAACGTAAATGTATCCTTTGTGGATCAGGATGCCCGTACCACCAGCACCGCCTGTTTTCACGGTTTCGCCAAATCGCTCGATCGTATCCGCTTTACCTTTGCCCGACCTGTCCTGGAGCGCGACTAAAAATGCGTCTTCACGCGGCTTCGCGGATCCGTAGTTTTCTTCGGACCACGTGTTTACATAAAGCACACCGTTCGGCGCCACCACCAGATGACGCGCGTGACCGATACCGTCGGCAAACACCGTCGCGCAGAAGCCCGCCGGTAACTTCAGTCCACTATCGTTGCTTGGACAGGATTTCGGCTGGCCCAAAGCCGTGATCGCTACTAGCGCGCCGATCATGCACAAGCGAGTCTGATTTGAACGGAACAATCGATCCTCCCGAGTTTCAGTGTGAGTTTACCACTGATGGAAAGCCGACTATGATGATTGAGTGCGACTTGGCTCCTTCGTATGCCTGTTGAACTTCGCCCTACTTGGTTCGGCCGCTCTTGCGGAAGACCCGATTCGTTTTATTGCCGGCACAAAGCTTTGGATCCTCGACACAAACAACTCCAGTTATGTATTCGGGGTGAATGAGAAGAATCAGCTCCAGCACGTTTACTGGGGCAAGCGCTTATGGCGCGATGCCGACCTATCCGCCGTGCACTCCTTCAACGAGTGGGCTTCTTTCGACGGGCCTGCGACCACAACCCCAGGCGAATACGCCGGCTGGGGAAGTAACATGTACACCGAAGCATGTCTCAAAATCACGCGCCAGGACGGCGATCGTGATTTGGTGCTGCGCTATGTGAGTCACGAAATCCACGGCGACGCGTTGCACGTTCTGACGAAAGATATCAACGACGACATCCTGGTGAATCTCTACTATCGCGTTTATCCGGCGTCCGGCGTGATCGAGAAACATGCCGTCATCGAGAATAAGATGTCACAAGCGATCACGGTGGAAAGCGCGCAATCGGGAACCTGGTACATGCCGCCCGGTTCGGGTTATCGGCTCACTTATCTGAACGGCCGCTGGGCCGGCGAAACGCAACTGGTGCGGGAAGAGGTTCACCCCGGCGTTAAGATTCTGGAAAGCCGCCGCGGTACGACGAGCCATCAGACCAATCCCTGGTTTGCCATCGACGCGCCCGCTGAAAAGAATGGTCGAGTGTGGTTTGGCGCACTCGGTTGGAGCGGGTCTTGGAAATTCAGCGTCGAGCAGACTCCTCATCAACAAGTGCGTCTCACCGGCGGATACAACACGTTCGATTTTGCATATCCACTGCAGCCGGGAGAAAAGCTGGAGACGCCGCCATTCTACGGCGGATTTTCGGACGCCGGATTTGGCGAAGCGTCGCGCATCTTGCATCGATTCACGCGCGAGTTTATTCTTCCCGGTGGACTCTCGGCCAAGCCGCGGCCGGTTCTCTACAATTCCTGGGAAGCCACCGAGTTCCATGTCGACGATCCCGGCCAGCGTGCGCTCGCGGAAAAAGCCGCGCGGATCGGCGTGGAGCGATTCGTCATGGACGACGGCTGGTTCGGCGCGCGCAACAACGATCACGCGGGGTTGGGCGATTGGTTCGTCAATCCCAAGAAATTTCCGAACGGGTTAAAACCACTGATCGATTACGTCAACAGCCTCGGGATGGATTTTGGAATCTGGGTGGAACCGGAGATGGTGAATCCGGATAGCGATCTTTATCGCAAGCATCCCGATTGGGCGATGAATTTCCCTGGAAGGCCTCGCACCGAAGCGCGCAATCAGTTGGTCCTGAACATGGCGCGCGACGATGTGAAAGAGTACACGTTCGGATGGCTCGACAAGCTCGTGAGCGAAAACAACATTGCGTTTCTGAAGTGGGACATGAATCGCAACTTCTCCGAGCCCGGCTGGACCGAGGCCGGCGCCGCGAATGAAAAGAAGCTTTGGGTGAAGTACGTCGGCAATCTTTACGAGATCATCGACCGGCTGCGCGCCAAACATCCAAAGCTTGAAATCGAATCGTGCTCGGGCGGAGGCGGGCGCGTGGATCTCGGCATCCTGAAACGCATGGACGAAGCATGGACGTCCGATAACACCGAAGCCTTCGACCGGCTGCGCATCCAGGAAGGTTTCAGCTATGCGTATCCCGCGCAAGTGATGATGGCGTGGGTGACGGACGTTCCCAACTTCAATGGACGGTCCACCCCGTTAAGCTATCGGTTTCTCGTGGCGATGATGGGATCGCTTGGAATCGGAAACAACCTGAACAAGTGGACGAATGAGGATTTTGCGCTGGCCACTAAGATGATCGCCTATTACAAAACGATACGCGGCACCGTGCAACAGGGCAAGCTGTATCGGCTGTTTTCGCCGCGCGAGGGGGATCTGACGGCAAACCAATACGTCTCCGAAGACGGAAAACAATCCGTCCTCTTCGCGTTTTTGCGATCGCAACAGTATGGCCGCCCGGCGCCGACCATCCGGCTGGAAGGATTGGACGAGCGCGCCGTTTATCGCATTCAGCCTCTGGATGGCCGTAAGCTCGCCGAGAAACTGGAAACAGTGAGCGGAGCGTTCTTGCAGAATCACGGATTGAATCTGCGGCTGACTGGCGATTACGACAGCACTTCCGTGCTGTTGGAGCGAGTTCAATAAGAGGAGTCCCAAATCAATATGGGTTTCACGAAAAGAATAGCCGTAGTCTCGCTGCTGGGTGCGGCGATGCTCCTTGCACAGACATATTATCCGCCGTCTGAATCCGCCGGTGGCTGGCGGCGCTGCCAGACGGACGACGATATGCGGAATAAGGCCGGCATGGATCCGAAACGTCTGCAGATGATCGCTCAGGAACACGCGATGCTCTACAACGGGCCTTGGGCGACTGTCGTCATTCATAACGGATATCTGGTGGCGGAGTGGTTCGGCGTTCCCACCATGCCTGCTACGACCTTTGACGTTTGGTCCTGCACCAAGTCGGCCACCGGGATCGCGTATGGAATGCTGTTCGAGGATAGCCGTAATCACAAACTTCCGGCCGGCGCCCAAATCGATCTCGACAGCCGCGCTTACGATTTCATTCCGGAGGGCCATCCGCTCAGCGATCCGCGCAAAGAAAAAATTTTGATGAAGCACTTGCTCACGATGACCTCGGGCATCACCGGCCAAGCGGAAGGCTTGATCGGGATAGCGGTCGCGCCCGGCAAGGGCGAATACGAACTGGCCTTGGGCAAGGATGCGAGCAGATTCGGGATTCCGACCGCGAGCCTCACGGCAGAACCAGGGACGCGGTGGAACTATTCCGACGCGGCTTTCGCGCACCTTTCCATGATCTTCTCGAAAGTCACCGGCCGCGAAATCTTCGACTATATGAAGGAGCGCGTGTTTCAACCGATCGGCGTCGAGAACGTCGGATGGGATCGGCAGGGCGGGGCAGGGCATATCGGTCCGCACACGAACGCGCATAGCGGACTGCGTCTGTCGGCACGGGATTTTGCTCGCATCGGATATCTGATGGCGCACCACGGCGTGTGGGAGGGGAAGCAGATCGTTCCCGGGTGGTGGGTGGATCTCGCGACCAAGAGTTCTCAGCAACTGAATGCGAGCTATGGATATACGTTTTGGGTGAACACTGACGGAACCCAATATCCGGGTGCGCCGAAGGACACGTTCGCCTTCAGCGGCTATGCGTCGAATCGCTGCTATATCGTGCCTTCTCGCGATTTAGTAGTTGTTCGGTTGGGCTATGGTCCGCAGCCTAACTGGCAGGAGGGCTCGCTGCTGCCGGCTGTTTTGGGTGCGATCCTGCCCCAGAATTAGACAATTTTTAGGCAATCGTATTGAGCTATTCAGGCCGCCGCTTTCGCAAATACTTTCCGGAGGCGTTATGGCCAATTTCTGCTCGAATTGCCGATTTCAGTTTACTTCTAGCGCAAGCTTCTGCCCACAATGCGGCCGCCCGCAAGCCGCGCCCGCTCCAGGGGGACAGCCAGGCATCTCCCAAACCAAGTCGGTCAGCAAGGTGCTGATTATCGTTGCTGTGTGTTTAGCAGTAGGGATGATAACGGTTATCGCGGCGGGATATTATGCCGTTCACAAGATCAAGCAGACCGTGGTAGCCAAAGCCGAGACTTACGGTGTGGATCTCAAATCCATCCCTTCGCCCATTCCATCGTCTCGTTCGTCCCGGACCAAGGTGTACAAGCCCTGTTCGATACTCCCGAAGAATGAGGTGGCGCAGCTTCTCGGTGAACCGATCGAGCGGACCGCCGTGGTGGAAGAGGCGTGTGTCTACTTCGGTCCTCCTGGCTTGGCGGAAAAACTGGCCAGCCAAGAAACGCGGAAGATGATGGACAAGGCGAAAGCGGGCGCCCAGATTAATCCAGGCGACGTGGCGGATACGGTGACTAAAATGATGGGAGCTGTCGCCGCCCAATCCGGCCAGAACGGATCGAGCGGAGGGGAAGCGCCGCTCCTCACATTCATCGTCGATCCAGACGGAAAACCGCAAATGTTCGCGGTCGCCGCGAACAAGGCCATATTCGGTGGAATTGCCTCTAAGAATGGCGCTCCCGGCTTGGGCGCGGAAATTCCCAATTTAGGCGACCGTGCCATCCGACTCGGTCCCCTGGGCTTGAACGTCCTGAAGGGTGACACCGTGATCCGCATTATCGTGGGACCTGTTCCTGACGCGAATGGCAAATCGATTTCGATCGCCCGCGCTGTTCTGCCTCGCGTTTGAGGGACTGGTTTTCTAGGTGGTGGCCAGGGACGGAATCGAACCGCCGACGCCAGCCTTTTCAGGGCTGAATTCGTTCACGGCTATGATGTTAAAACGAAAGGCTGAAAGCTATCTCGATGCCCCGAAAATAGCCCCATTTATTGGGACAAGAATGGGACAAGATTCTGGCCGCTCAAAACTGCCTCTCCCATTGCTGGCCAATTCCGTTTTTCCGAGGTAAAACAGTTTGTCCGGAGGCCGGCTGGAGACCCTCTTTCTTGGAACGGCCATAATAACTCTCGGTCTTTCAATGCTTTGTCCTAAGACTTCGAGCATAAAGGGTCCGGTCGAGACGGTCGCCCGGGGAACGCCTTCCGAACCTACGTCGGCCCTCTGCGCCCAAGGCCGTCATCAGCTTTCAGTGGAAATAGCCTCTTTTCAGTGCCTTATGCTTTAATCAAATGCGGCCAGTTTGTTGGACTCTGTTGAGCTTTCTTAGACTCTGGGGATCTCACACCCTCAATTTTATCTACAGCCGGAAGGTCATGAAGATGTTTCTCCACTCGCAAGATCGAAAGACGGCAATAAGCCCTACAAAAGCGAGGGCTTGTTAATGCTCTTGAGACGTCTGCCACCTCCCACGGGCTATTTAGCCTCCGCTTGATACGACGCCAGTATCGAATCGAGACCTGGGCCTAACTTCTCACTGAACTCACGGGCGCTGTCGTGATTCAGGTGGAATCCATCACCGAACCTGGAGAGCGGCCATTCGTCGCTATGCACGGGAACAAGAACCGGCACGCCAGCCCTCGAACCGGCCTGGAGAATCGCACCTTCCTGGATGCCGAAACCGGGCGTAATCACATATATGAGACGCGCGCCATGGGAATTGCACAGACTTTGCAATTCTTGAAATCGTTGTTCGGAGATTCGAAGCACCTCTCCGCCAGAAGTGACTCCAGTTCGGCGAGTCAATAGATTGTGCAACACGCCGCCGTACGGCGGAAAGGTCTTGATCACGATGAAGTGACGCAAATTGCTGCGTCCCGCGAGGAAAAGGCTGTAATGCGCAAAAAAGAGGCTGGACTGTTGGGTGAGGTCGTATCGGGCTCTGGTCGCTATAGCTGGAATATCTTTAACTTGAAACAAGTAGAAAGCCGAGTAGTCGCCTTGGATCGTGTTCGAAACCAGACTGTCCGGTGACAGGCAGAGGATCACCACTGCGGGACGTGCACCCTCTTCAAAAAGTCTTCGCAGGCCGAACAGCCAATCTAGATATCCGGTCTGCTCAATGGGAAAACGCTGCAACTGGGTCTTCGTTCGCAGGGTTTGGGCTAATACAGCCAGATCCACATCCAAAAGAAGAAGCGAGTCTCCCACTAACAGAATCGGGTTTACTCGAGACGAGAAGCGCAAGTTCTGCGCCGCTGAATGCTCAACCATAACCCGGCGTTCGATTCGACTAATTCGAGCGAACGCAAAGCGGGTGCCGCCTTCGATCGCAATCGCACATGCTAGCAGCGTCGCAAGAATGACGATAATGTGTCGCCGGCGGATCGATCGAGGACACGGTTCGGTGACGGTGGTCGCCGCTGGCTCAAAACCGGAAGTAGATAAAGGCATTGGAATTCAGAGCTCCATACAAGCTGATGACGAGCATCAGAACCGCGGCGAAAGCGATACCAAACGCAGGCATATCCTGGAAAAGATACTGGGCATCCCGCTGTTCCAACAACAGATCGCTGGCGATGACCACGCCACCAAGCACTGCCATGAAAATAAGGATCGGAAAAAATTGGGGGTTCCACGTAAAATTCCGAAGATCGCCCAGCATAATCATCGCGCTGTGGAGGGTCGAGGAGCGAAAGATAATCCAGCCGACAGACACCACTGTCAACGTTAGAATCCGAGAGACGGCTGCGCCCAACTTCTTCTGAATCGGGCATGCAAGTTGCTCGGCGAAAAACCGTTCCAGAGCCAGCCAGGACCCGTGCAGACCTCCCCATACGACAAACGTCCAATTTGCACCATGCCACAGCCCACCGAGAAGCATTGTGATCAAAAGGTTGACATAGGTGCGCCCCAGGCCCTTCTGATTGCCGCCTAGCGGAATATAAAGATAGTCGCGTAACCAGGTGCTGAGCGAGATGTGCCATCGATGCCAGAAGTCCTGCAGAGTAACGGCCAGATAGGGCCTTCGGAAATTAACGACGAATTCAAAACCGAGCAACTGAGCGCTTCCGCGCGCCAGGTCAGTATAACCGGCGAAGTCACCGTAAATTTGGAAAGCGAACGCGAAAGCGCCGATCAATGTCGGATAGAAACCGTGCCCGAGCCCGCCATCGAAGGCAAGGTTCGCCAGGATCCCGCATTGATCTGCGATCACGCATTTACGAAAGAGCCCAAACATGATGAGCATCACACCATCGAAGAACCTGCTGTTGTCAAAAATACGCGGCCGATGAATCTGTGCGAGCAGATGGCTCGGGCGCTGGATGGGTCCGGCAATGAGATGCGGGAATAAGCTTACAAACAGTGCATATTCGGTGAAGGAGCGCGATGGCTTCTGTCTTCCGCGATAGACGTCAACGATGTACGCAATTTCCTGAAAAGTATAAAACGAGATGCCGGGGGGCAGGAGCACCCGTATCAGCGGCGCGGAAAGGTTGTGAATTCCCATGCTGGCGGCCGCCGAAAGAAATGAATCCACAAAAAAGTCGAAGTATTTGAAAAAGCCCAAAAACGTTAAATTGAGCGTAATGGAAAGAATCAGGAACCGTTTTCGCCGCGTGATGTCGGTTGCGCCGGCGATCCAGAAAGCGATGAAGTAATCCAAGCTGGTGGACGCGATCATCAATCCGAGAAAGCGCCAGTCCCACCAGCCGTAGAAGATATAGCTGGCGCCGAGCAGCAGCCAATTTTGCTTCTTCCAAGGCAGACGCCAGTAAACTGTGACAACGAGTGTTAGAAAGGCGAAGTAGACCGGGGTGTCAAAAAGCACTCAGGCCGACCCCAGGGTTTTGTGCGCACACCGGCCGCAGTTTTTCAAAGCTGCTTGCATAATAGAATAACGTAGTTGCGAACGCAAACTGGCAGCCGGTACGGACATCGGATTTGACCTCAAGGGAGCCTAGCCATTATCCATGCCTTCGGAAATTGATCGGACAGGGGGCACTCTTGTTCCCGCTGACGGCTATCTACAAGCCAATCCGAAACCGCTGCCGCATTACATTCCCGAGCTAGACGGCATTCGCGCCATTGCGATACTGATGGTTGTAATGATGCACATTTTAGCGCCAGATGATCAATCCTCGAACGCGCTGCTCACCGTGGTACCTCGCGTGTTGATAGGTTTAATCGGGCACGGATGGCTCGGAGTGGACCTGTTTTTCGTACTGTCGGGCTTTTTGATTACCGGAATTCTGCTGGATACCCGGGAGAGTCCGCATTACCTTCGAAACTTCTATGGCCGAAGAGCGCTCCGCATTATCCCGCTGTACTTTCTATGCATCGTGGTGATGGCTTGCTTCTATCCTGGCAACCGGCCTTATTTTCTGTTAAGCCTGGTGTTTCTGGCGAACATGGCAGGTCTGCTTGGTGTCAGCGTGCCCCACGGCCCCGGAGTATTCTGGTCGCTCGCAATCGAAGAACACTTTTACCTCATCTGGCCGTGGCTGGTTCGAGCACTGAGCCAGCGCGCGCTTGCATTCGCATGCGCTTCAATCATCATCGCCGAACCAATCTTGCGGGCAGTCTTCGTGGCGCGCGGGACCGACGTCTACAACCCCTCCTGGTTCCGCTTCGATGGACTCGCCTCCGGCGCTTTGCTCGCGATCTGGTTCCGATCGTCTTCGGCCTCCCGACGCCGATCTTTGCAGGCCGCAGGGGTTTGTTTAGCTACTGCTGTCGCAATAACCCTGCTGGGACTACCCTTCGGCATCCTCCAAAAGACAGTCGCGGGCATGTCGCTGCGGTACAACCAGGCAACACTGGTTTACTGCGCTGGAATGCTAGTGGCCATCAGTTGTCGAGGCACTTGGCTTACCACGCCCTTACGCTGGTGGTTCGCCAGACTTACCGGGGATCTGAGCTACTGCCTTTATCTAATTCACTTGGCGCTTCTCGATGGCTACATGGCCGTGTTCCGACGCTATGTCCACACCGGTCTCACATTGTCTCAGTTGCTGCTTCGCGCCACAGTGGTGCTCAGCGCCTCGTACGGATTGGCCCTGCTTTCCCGGCGCTTCCTCGAACGGCCAATTCTTTCTCTCAAGCGCTATCTGACGGATGACCGGCGCAGTCCAGCGGTAAAGTACGCTACGCCTTAGACCTGCTGGCTGGCGAGTAATATAATGGCCTCTAAGTTCGAGGCTTTCGCGGCTTCCAAAATCAGATAGCGATGTTTTCCGCTGGTCCGCTGCGATGAATAGCTTGTTTTCCTTTTTCGTCGATTTGCCCCGTTCCCTTCGGCGATAGCGAAAGATAGTGCGCGTCAAGCCACAACGCACCCGCAGCTTCGATCCCGCCATGTTCTTCGACGGCCTGATGGTGATCGTCTTTGGCCTTTTCCGAAAGTGCGTGATTGCGGACAATCGTTGCGATTCGCCGCTTTTAACCTTCCCCCCTGTTCGCTAGGTAAAGGACTATTTTCAAAATCGGCCGACACAGATGTTTTTATTGATGACAACGTCTCGCAAAGCTCGCACGAAGAACGCATGTTTCGCCTTCGTGAGCAGCAGGTTGCCGAAAGTCCGGGCTATCTTCACCGAGCCGTCCCGTATCGAGATTCACAATGATCCAGCACTTCCGGTCCAAGGCGTCAGGAAGCGGGAAGGTCGAACGCTGGCCGGGTAGCTGGCGGAATTCCATGTCCGACAAGAAGAGGCTTACCTTGTTCAACACCGGTCTAAGTGCAGAAAATCGAGCGAAGCGTGAACGCTCACAGCGCCCTAAAGAGTCGGCGCAACATCAGTGCCCACGGTCTCCATCGAAGGATGAGGACCGATCGCAGGCTTCACTTGGTGGTAGATCGGGTAGACGACCCGAAAGAAGAACAAAGCGGGTTTGCCAAAGACCGCCAAGTCCATGGCCAACGCCTCATTGGGCTGAGCTCTGCCGTATCATATGTAACTGATTGTAGCTCAGTTGCGCGCCAAGAGGAGTTCAACTGACCTGGAAGGCGCAATCGCTTCTGGGACTCACGGATCTCCGTAAATATTTGCAGATAAGGGGGATGGTGGCCAGGGACGGAATCGAACCGCCGACGCCAGCCTTTTCAGGGCTGCGCTCTACCAACTGAGCTACCTGGCCGTGTGCGAGATCCTATTTTAACAAACCCTCACACTTGCTGCAGTTCTTCCAGCTTCGCGCCCGTCTCCGCCTCGATCCCCGCGTGCAAACTGTTGCCGTTCGCGTCCATCGTAACGATCGCGGCGAAGTTTTTCACGCGCAAGTGCCACATGGCTTCCGGAATGCCGAACTCCATGAGATGGACGCCCAGCACCTTCTCCACAGTGCGAGCGTAGAATTGCGCCGCGCCGCCGATCGCATTCAAATACACCGCGCCGGATTTTTGCAGAGCCGCCAGTGTCTTCGCGCCCATGCCGCCCTTGCCGATCACCGCGCGCACGCCGTATTTTTCGATCACCGTCGCCTGATACGGCTCCTCCCGGCTGCTCGTGGTTGGACCCGCGGCCTTCACTACCCACTCGTCGCCCTGCTTCAGCATCACCGGGCCGCAGTGATACAGGACCGCGCCGTGCATATCCACCGGCGGCAGATTTTTCATCAGGTAGGCGTGCACTGCGTCGCGGCCGGTGAAGACTTCGCCCGAGATCAGCACTACATCACCCACGCGCAGCGCTCGCACGGATTCCTCGCTCAGCGGCGCAGTCAACACAACCTCGCGTCCGGTGAGGGGAAAACCTTCGGACTTCGCCATCTTGACCACAGCTTGTTTCGGATCGCGATACAACCACTGTTTGATTGCGCCGCTCGATGCATCCAGCCGCACGCCAAGCCGCCGGAACGCCCAACAGTCATAGGCCACGGAAACGAAATAGCTCGCGGGAAGTCGATTGGCAGCCGCGATTTTGCAACCGATCAGCGACACCTTACCGCCGAACCCCATCGCGCCGACGCCGATTCGATTGGCCTGGTCCATCACTTCCGCTTCTAGCTTCGCGAGTTCGGGTACTGTATTGGTGTCATCCAGCGTTCGGAAAAGCTGATTCTTGGCGAGTGAATATCCGTGCGCGCGATCGCTTCCGATGCAAACGCCCACTGCACCCGGCGCGCAGCCTTGCCCCTGCGCCTGCCAAACTGCGTGCAAAATGCATTTGCGAACGCCTTCCAGATTCCGATCAGCACGGCCGAGATGTTCCAACTGCGCCGGCAACGAGTACTGGATATTCTTGTTCTCGCATCCGCCGCCTTTCAAGATCAGCTTCACCTCAATCTCATCTTCTTCCCATTGCTCGAAATGGATCACCGGAGTTTCTTCGCCCAGGTTGTCGCCGCTGTTATTTCCAGTCAATGAGTCCACCGAATTGGGGCGCAGCTTGCCGCGCCGCGTGGCTTCCGCCACCGCTTCCTGAATGGCGCGCTTCACGTGGATCTGATTCACGCCCACCGGAGTATGCACCACAAACGTCGGCATGCCGGTGTCCTGGCAGATTGGTCCCTGATCCTGCTGCGCCATGTCAATATTGGTGGCGATAATTCCGAGCGCTTGTGACGCTTGCGTCCCCGGAGTCTCGTCTTCCATCGCCAATCCCATGGCGGCGCGCACATCGGGCGGCAGATTCGTTGAAGTTTCGGTGATCAGATCGATCAGGCTGTTCTTTAAGAGATGCATTGTTGTCGGCTTAAAGAACTAGGGTAACCGGATCTTAACCTGCACGCTCATTCCCGGCACTACAGCCGGTGGTGGGCTCGTTATATCGAGGAATACCCGGCCGGATCTGACTTCCTTAATCTTCGCGGCCAGTGGACTTACGCCGTTCGGCAACTCGGCGATGGCGGATTGGCCCGTCCGAATCCGCGCGTCGGTACTGGCTGCCACTATTTCCAGTGCCTGGGGATCCGCCGCGATCTGAAAGAGATCCGATATCGCCGCGGTCACCCGCTGGCCAACCTTGCCGCGCCGTGCGATCACCACGCCATCCGCCAGCGCGTTCACTTCTCCGGACGCGAGATCGGCTTCCGCGTCTTCCAACTCGGTTTTCCTTTCCGCGATTGCTTTTCGCGCCGGTTCGAGTTCTTTCGCAGTGGACTCCGCCCTCTCGGTTGCCTTTCGGGCGGTGTCCGCCAATTTCTGCGATTCCGTTTTCCACTGCTGATATTCTTGCTGGGCTTTTTCATAAGCCAGCCGAGGAGTCACGCCTTCCCGGAACATGGTCTGTTGGCGGTCAAAGTTTTTCTGTGCTTGATCGAGCGACATCCGCACTCGTGTGGCGTCGGCATCCGAGCGCGAAACCTCCAGCCGGGCCGCGATGAGTTCGGACTCCAACTGTTTCAGCCGGTTCTGTGCCTGCTCCGCATTCAGTTTCGCGAGTTGCTCGGCCGCCGCCAATCTCGGATTCTTGATGCGCGCCAGAGTTTCGCCTTCGGAAACGTGCTGTCCCACTTCCGCCAGGAACTGCTCTACCGTTCCATCCAAGGGTACTGGCACATCCATCACGTTCGCGGCTTGAACTATTCCGCTCAGAACGATCTCAACGGGTTTTGGTGGCGAAACCGCCGCCACTTTTGCTTGCGCTGGTGGCGAACGGCGAAGAGCGAGGAATCCAACGACAGCACACGCCAGCACCGCTGAACCAGCAATCGCGAGCTTCCAACGGCCACGCATACCCACAATGCTACAATCCTCTTTATGTTCCTGGGACTGGAACACACTGCGATTGCTTCGCCCGATCCCGGCCGTTTAGCCGAATGGTACGTGCAGAAGCTCGACTTTCGGATCAATTTCACCTATGACGGCAACTATTTCGTTCGCGCAGCGGATGGGACGATGCTCGAGATTATTCCGTCGCAGGGCGAGCGCGCGCCGCAGCAGATGAAGGATCCTGGGATCCGGCACTTGGCGATCGCCGTCAATAATTTCGATGCGGCATTGGCGGAATTACGCAGCCGCGGAGTGAATCTGCTCACCGAACCATTCGCCAATCAAGGCAATCGACTGGTTTTTTTCAGCGATGCCGACGGGAACATCCTGCATTTGATCCAGCGCGAACGCCCGCTCCCCTGATCGGATTCTCGATTGCTCACCAAGGTTTTCAAGGCCTTCCAATATCGCGATTTCCGTGTGATGTGGATTGGCGCGTGCACATCGAGCATCGGCACGTGGATGCAAGTGATGGCGCAGAGCTGGCTGGTGCTGCAGCTTTCCGGATCGCCGTTCTGGCTGGGGATGGACTCCTTTCTCGGCAGCATTCCGATAGTTCTGTTCTCGCTGGTAGGCGGTGTGCTTGCGGATCGGATGTCGCGCCAACACATCCTGGTCGGCTCGCAAGTGATCCAGTTAATCTGCGCGTTTTTGCTGGCGGCATTGTTCGCCACCGGCGTGATCCACGTCGGGGGTCCAAAAGGTTTCGAAGGCGTCTGGCCGATTCTTCTTTTGTCCTTCATCGTCGGGACCGCGCAATCGTTCGGCGGTCCGGCGTACCAGGCGTTAGTGCCATCGCTGGTTAAGCCCGAAGACTTGCAGAACGCGATTGGGCTGAATTCTATTCAGTTTAATGTGGCGCGCGTCATCGGTCCCACGCTCGGCGGCCTGGCGCTCACGCAACTCGGAGCGTCGTGGTGCTTTACTCTGAACGGATTTTCGTTCATCGCGGCCATTGCTTCGCTGCTGATCATCCGGCCGGAATTTGTGCCGACGAAAACGCGCGAATCCGTCCTGACCAGCATGCAGCAGGGATTCAGCTTCATCCGGAAACAGGGCGCCATGGAGGGCCTGATCGTTTTGGCGTTCGCCATGACTCTTCTGGCATTTCCACTGATAGTGTTCGTGCCGGTATTCGCTAAAGATGTTTTTCACGGTGGGCCGAATCTCTACACCGTTTTTCTGGTTTGCTCGGGATGCGGCTCCATTGCCGGCGCTCTCATCGTTGCTGGTCTCGGAAAACATCGCCATCAAGGACGTTCGGCATTGCTCATGCTGATCGTTCTCGGAGCCTTGATCACCGCTTTCGCGCTATCCAAGAACCTGGTGTTGAGTTGCATTCTCATTTTCCTGGCGGGCGGAATTTTGCTCGCTGCTTTTGTGACCATCAGTTCACTGGTGCAGATGATCACATCCGATCAAATGCGCGGGCGCGTGATGAGTGTCTACAACGTTGCGTTTCGCGGCGGCATGCCTTTCGGCAGCCTGATCGTCGGTGCGCTCGTGAAGCAGTTCACAGCTCCCGTGGTGATCGCTTGGAACGGAGTTTTGTTGGCGATCCTCGGTTTGTACTTCCTGCTGGTGCAGCGGAAGGTGGCGGCACTGTAACAGAAGGCCGGCGCGAGGCGCTGTAGAATTGTAGTTGATGAGGGTTTTACTGGTCATCCCCGCATTATTCGCGATCAACGGATTCAACGATAATGAACTGGTCAAAGCGCGGGACCGGCAGGACAAAGCCGGTCTCGAAAAAATGGCCGGCGATCTAAAAGTTCAGGCCGACAAGGATCCGAAAGACGCCGCCGCGCAGTATCATCTCGCGCTGGCGGAATCGTACTACGCGGAAGTTGCGATTGAAACGCACGACAAGAATCTCGCCAAGACCGCCGCGCAGGCCGGCATCGATGCGGCGGAACGAGCGGTGGCTTTGAAGCCCGATTCGTCCGAGTATCAGCGGCTGCTCGGCACGTTGTGCGGGCAAATGATTTCCGGCAACGGGATCGCGGGCCTGAAGTACGGCAAGTGCGCGCTGACAGCCGTCAACAAGGCAATTGAAATCGACCCGAAGTCTTCCATGAATTATTTAAGCCATGGCGTTGGCAATTACTATTTGCCGCAGGCTTTGGGCGGGGGGTTCGATCTCGCCATCGCGGATTTCCGGAAGGCCATTGAGCTGAATAACAAAAACGCGGACGCATACCTGTGGTTGGGCATCGCGCTGCGCAAAGTCAACCAGCCGGATGAAGCGCGCAAAGCCATCGCGAAATCGCTGGAGCTCAATCCGAATCGCGCCTGGGCGAAACAGCAGCTCGATAAGACCCCGGCCAATTGATGCGAGAGAGACTGGCGGTCGGCGCCGCGATCCTCGCGCTCACGCTCCTCAGCTACTTCCAGTTTCCCGGTCACACGTATTTGGGCCAGGACACACAGATTTATGTCCCGATGATGGAGCATATCTGGGATCCGTCCGCGCTGACGCACGATCTGGTGGCGCCCAAACCGCATCTCTCTTTCACGCTCTACGACGAGATTGCCATCGCCCTCCGCTGGATCACGCGAAGTTCGTTTCAAGCCGTCCTAACGGCGCAGCAGCTTGTGTTCCGCGCGCTGCAGATTCTTGGGGTTTATCTGCTGGCGCTGTCGTTTCCGCTGGCGCGCAGCAAGGCGCTGGTGGTGGCGGCGATGTTCACGCTTGGCGCAACCATCGCGGGACCAGCGGTGCTGACGTTCGAGTATGAACCGATTCCCCGCGCTTTCGCCGTAGGTCTGATTTTTCTCGCAATTGGACTCGCCGCGCAAAATCATTTGCTGTGGGCGGATATCGCGGCCGCGCTCGCATTTCTTTATCATCCGCCCACGGTCTGGGTATTTTTGCTGGTGTATGTGTGGGTCACATTGCGCCACCGGCATTATATGGACCTGTGGCCCCTCGCGGCCGGCATTGCGATTCTTTTCGTTGCATCCAGGTTTCAGGCCGGCGTTGCCGAGCCGCAAGCCTTCTTCACGCTGGTATCGCCGGATCTCGAAAAACTGCAGCGCATGCGCGCGGCCTACAACTGGATCTCGACGTGGCCCGCGAGGTGGTTCTGGCAATACATTCTGCTTTGGGTGTTATCGATGCTCGCATTTTGGAGAGTTCGCCCGCAGGCGGCACGGGAATTTCTCATTGGAATGCCGGCCATCGGAATCCTGAGTGTCCCGCTTTCTTATCTCCTGCTCGATCGGCTGAAGTGGGGATTGATTCCGCAGGTTCAGCCCGCTCGCGCCTTGCTTTTCGTGACGGCTTTCGCTGTCATCCTGGGCGCGGCCGCCGGAATTCGCGCCGCGGAGGGCAAACGCTGGTTTGAATCCATATTCTGGTTTGCACTGGTCTTGGCCGTTCCTACCAACGTTCCGTTCTTTGCTCTCTCGCTGCAGAACATGCTGCTGGTGATTTTCCTCGCCGCCATTTTGTCCGGAACGTTGGCGCTGCAGCAACGGTTCCGTTTCGCGCCCGCCCTGCTTGCCTTCATAGTGGTTGTTCCGAGTTTCGCCTTGCCTTACTTGGCGCATGTTCGCAACTACCCGCGTGCCGATCTCGGCGCGCTTCACGATTTGGCGGCGTTCGCGCGCACGCAAACCCCGAAAGATTCTGTGTTTCTTTTCGCCGATGCGGGAATGAATCTCGATCCGAGCATTTTTCGCGCGGAAAGCTTGCGGGCCGTGTACGTGGATTGGAAATCCGGCGGTCAGATCAACTTCAGTGAGCCATTGGCCAAAGAATGGTGGCAGCGGTGGCTCGATACCAAAGCGCTGCATTTCGAGCCTCCGATGCTGAGCCGATTGTCTACGCTGGGAATGGATTATCTGGTCCTGACGTCAACCCATCGGCTCGCGGATCGCCGCGCAATTTACGAAAACAAACAGTATGTGGTGTACAAACTTTAGCTCGCGGCAAGCAAGGCGTCCACTTCCGCCCGCGCGGGCACGGATGCTTGCGCGCCCATCCGCGTGACCGAAATAGCAGCGGCCGCGTTTGCAAATCGGAGTGCTGCTTCGATCCCACGATCTTCGGCCAGTGCGACGGCCAACGCGGCGTTGAACGTGTCCCCCGCGGCTGTCGCATCCACGGCATTCACTGGAAACGCCGGGCTGAAAATCTCGGTTGCGCCGTCGGAATAGAAGCAACCCTGATCTCCGAGTTTCAACACGACAGCTTTCGGACCGCGCGCACGCAATGAACGAGCCAGCGCCGCTGCATCCGCCTTTGTCACTCGAGCTGGAGGCTGTCCCAACAAGATAGACGCTTCGGTTTCGTTCGGCGTCAGAATATCCACGTTCGCAAGAAGCTCAGCGGCAAGCGGCGCGGCGGGCGCTGGATCCAAGATCGTACGAGCGCCTTCCGCCCGCGCCAGCTTCAGGGCAGCCGCGACGGTATCGAGCGGAGATTCCAACTGGAACAAGGCGAATCGTGCGCCACGAAAAACTGGCCGCATAGCTTCCGCTTCCGCTGCGAGTAGCAGATGATTCGCGCCGGACGCCACCACGATCGTGTTTTGTCCCGACGTATCCACTGAAATCAGCGCCACACCGGTAGGCTGCGAGCGCGTGGCATGAACTGCACTCACATCGACGCTGGCCGCCGAAAGACTCGCCTTAAGATGGTCGGCGAACAAATCGTAACCGACGCGGCCCACCATGCGCACGCTCAAGGAATTCGCGCCGAGCCGTCCAGCGGCACACGCCTGGTTTCCGCCCTTGCCGCCCGGAATCATTTGGAAATTGCGGCCAAGCACTGTCTGGCCGGGAGCGGGGAGCTGATCCACAGTCACAACAAAATCCATGTTGAGACTGCCGACCACGACTAACGAGGTCATCGCGCGAGATCAATGCCGAACTTCTTCATTTCCTCGGCGTAGTAACGCTTGTGCAGCAGATCCCACTCTTCGCTGCCTTCCTGGATCTCTTTCTTTTGCGACCGGATCTTCGTGCGCGCGGCGCGATCTACTTTTTCCTCCACCGACAGAAGCTCCGTCATGGATCGTACAATCTCCAGGCGCACGTCGTTGGCGTCCTTTTTCAAGCGGAACTCGCGCGCTTTCCGAAAGGCAGTGACCAGCTTATGGGAAATGTCGTTGATCTTGTCGCGCGAGAGTTTCATGTTGTCGCCGGTGTCGCGCCCCGCCGCACGAATCACCTTGCGCTGCGAAATCAGCGTGTTCTTGATGCGGCGGAACATTTCCTGGTAACTGACGCCTTCCCGGCGCATATACTCGCTGTACTGCGAGAGCATTTCGCGCACTTCGTCGTTCAACCGATCTTCCACCGTGAGTTCTTCTTCGATCACATGGCCGATCATTTCGGTGGCCGCGTTAGGATCAGTGGTCTCAATGATCTGAGGCGTCATCCTTTTTACAAGTTGCCGGGACAAGTATGCGATGAATTCTCTGCTCAGCAGCATCTTATATTTATTGAGACAGCGACCCTTTGACCATCCTACTCGCGAGGAGCGGTCTGTGACCGTTTCTCAATTTTCGCACAGAACCGGAGCGTGCGCACTTTCGCTCGCCTGGGTCGGTAGAATCAGGCGCGCTGCAGCTTTCGAGCGGCGTCCACACGGATGGCGCGGCTCAAGGGAATTGCCGCTGCGAGAATCGCGATCGAAACAACCGCGAGCAGGGCGGCGCCGAGCATCCCCAGGTCGTGCGGGGACACTCCGAAGAGCAGCGCGTCTAGCAGGTGCGAAGCCCACCATGCCGCACCCACTCCCAATAAAACACCAAGCCCGATCAAGCGCGCGGCCGAGCCGCCGGCCCAGGCGATAATTCCGGATCGTCCAGCGCCCAGGGCCATCCGAATGGCGATTTCCTCCTCGCGCTGCGCGACCCAGTAATTTATCAGTCCGTAAACACCGATCGAGGACAAGACCAGCGCGAGTCCGGCGAAGAGAACGAGTAGGATGGTCGCGAATCGGCGGCGGTTGAGCGTCGTCGAGACCTTCGCCTCCTGAGGTCCCAGGCTCTGGATCGGTAAATTTTTGTCGAGTGATGCGACCGCCCGGCGGGCCGCCGCGGTGAGTGCTTTCGGATCTCCGGCGGTTCGAAGCATGACGGCCATCGCATGGCTGGGGTTCTGTGCAAAGGGTTGGTAGATTTCGGGATTTGAATCCGTGCCGAGTCCCTCTTGTCGCACATTGCCCACCACGCCGACAATCTCAAACGTTGGTCCGGGCAAGTACGGGCCGCCATATTTGATTTGATGGCCGATGGCGGAAGAATTAGGAAACCACTGCCGCGCGAGCACTTCATTCACGATCACTACGCCGGAGCGATCCGCCGCGGTGAAGTTCCGCCCTTCGCGGAGTGGAATACCCATGGTGTGGAAGTATCCGGGATCGGCTACGTTGAACAGAGAAAGCGGGACATCTGGTTTTGCTGGAACGGGTGCGCCAACTACCGAGTACCACCAATCGCCGCAATCGCCTGCTGGCGGCGGGCAATTTCCCGCGCCGGCCTCAATCGCGCCAGGCAACGTGCGGAGGCTCCCGAGCAACTGATCGTAAAAATTCCGCACGGCTTGTGGGTTCGAATAACTGGATTCCGGAAGAACCAACTCCAGCGCGAGCAAATGATCGGGCGCGAATCCGACGCCGGAATTTTGCGCGGTGAACAAACTGCGTAAGAGCAATCCCGAGCTGAACGCCAGCACCAGCGTGACCGTGATTTCGGCAACCACCAACGCATTCCGGAATGAGCGTTGGCGCTTGTTCTCGGTTCCGGAGCGCCCGCCGGCGTTCAGCGCTGAAGTGAGATCCACGCGTCCGGCAGTCAGGATGGGAGCGAGGCCAACCAACAATCCCGTGAAGATGGTGATGCCGGCGGTGAAAAGCAGCACGCGCGGATCGAGGGTAACCTCGGCGAGGCGTGGAATCCCTTTAGGCGCGATCAGGATGAGTGCGCGTACCGCCCAATAACCCAGAGCCAAGCCGAGGAGGCCGCCGATTAGCGCGGTAAGCAAGTTTTCGGTGAGCACCTGACGAACCAGTCGTGAACGTCCAGCGCCGATCGCCGTTCGGATCGCAATCTCGCGGACGCGGGCCGCGCTGCGGGCGAGCACCAGACTTGCCACATTGGAACATGCAATTAACAGAATCAGTCCGACGGCAGCCATTAGCAGCAGCAAAGTGGGCCGAATATCGCCGGTGGAAAGGTCTGTTAAAAACATTCCAGCCGATCGATGGTCATTCTCGGTTCCAGGATCCTCCTGCGCGAGACGGCGCATGATTTCGTCCAGGTCGCCACGTGCCGCCGCGAGCGTAACGCCCGGGCGCAGCCGTCCGAGAACGCGCATGGAGCCATGTTGCGAGCGGGGCTGTGAATCGTTTACGAACAGACCGATGGGAACGTAAAAATCCACGGGCTGTCCCAGGAAATCCGAGCCGGGCGGTAACACACCGATCACGCGATAGGGCAATCCGTTCAGGTTCAATGTCGCCCCCAACACGCCCCCGTCACCGCCGAATTGATTGAGCCAGAATTTGTGACTCAGCACCATCGTTCTCGGCGCGCCGGCACGATCTTCTTCCGTTGTGAACGTGCGCCCGAGCAGCGGCTTCGCTCCCAGTAAACCGAAAAAGGCGTGATCTGCCTGGATCGCCCGGGTGAACAGGGGTTCACTGCGGCCGGTGAGCGTGAAGTGATTCCATTGATATCCCGCCAACGCGTCGAAGGTGTGATTGTATTTCTTCCAAGCCCGGTAATTCCCCCACGTAACGCTGATGCCTTCCGCCTTGGCTTGCGATTCTCCCAACCACACCAGCCTTTCTGCCTCCGGATAGGGCAGCGGTTTCAGCAGCACCGCGTTAACGACGCTGAAGATCGCCGTGTTGGCGCCGATGCCCA
Organism: Bryobacteraceae bacterium; assembly: GCA_035295865.1. Lineage (GTDB taxonomy): Bacteria > Acidobacteriota > Terriglobia > Bryobacterales > Bryobacteraceae > Palsa-89. Next base: position 2,371 of record DATGIH010000388.1, on the reverse strand, counting down.
ATGCCAGTGTGAGAATGACTATCAGCGAATAGCCCGGTGATTTCCAGATGCCGCGCAGGCTGTATCGCAAATCTTGCAGGATTGTTTCGATGCGCGGGAACGTCCAGGCTTCTCGCGCGCTCTCTCGGATCAATACGGTGTTGCCGAAATTTCGCCGGGCTTCCGCGCGCGCCAGGGCTATCGGCGTGCCCTGGGCGACGCGGTCGTCCGTTTCCAAATCCAGATTGGCCTGGATCTCATCGGCGAGATCGTCTGACAGCGCCTCACGTCCACCGAATATCCGGCGAAACTTCGACCACCATTCACGCACGGCCAGTCCCTGCTTTCGGCGCCAAAACTCGCGACATCGCGGCAACAAAGCGCTCCCACTTGGATGTGGCCGCCAGAAGCTGCCTGCGGCCGAGCGGGGTCAACCGATAGTACTTGGCGCGGCGCGAATTGGGCGACGTCTTCCACTGCGCGGTGATCCAGTGGCGCTGCAGCAGCCGCTGGAGCGCCGGATAAAGCGATCCGTTGTCCACCAGGAACTCGCTCTCGGAATTGTGCTCGATGAATTGGCCAATTCCATACGCGTGATTCGCCCCCATTTGCAGGCTGCGCAGAATCAGCACCTCCAGCGTGCCTTGCAGCAGATCCAGACGTTCAGATAGATTGTCTACGGTAGACATGCTATCTATCAAAACACAGAAACCGCCCCGCCGTCAAAGGCCGGGATGTTATAGTGCCCTTAGTTGATCGCTTTGCTCCAAAGGACCCGGCCCCGCTCGGTCACCTCCCTATTTCGGCACCTCGGAGCGCTCGGGCTTTTCTTTCTGGCGATCCTCGACAGCTCGCCTCTTCCTACGTTCGGCGGCCCGGACATTCTGATCGCAATCCTGGCCGGCAGTCATCGCAATCCTTGGTGGGAATACGCCATTGTTGCGACGGCTGGATCCTTGATCGGCGCGTACTTCACCTTCCATCTGGCGCGCAAAGCCGGAGCGGCTTATCTCGAAGGCAAATTCGGAAGCGGAAAAGTCGCACGTCTGCAAAAGACTTTTGAGACTTGGGGCACCGGCGTTCTGGCTGCCTCCACGGCCATTCCCTTTCCTTTTCCTACGAGCATGTTCTTCGCCGCCGCGGGCGCTTCCAGTTACCGGACCGATCGTTTTCTCGCGGTCGTGGGAATCGGCCGCGCGGTACGATACTCCGCCATCGCTCTGATCGCGGATCTGTACGGGCGAAGCTTCATCCGCAAGCTTAGTCACCCGGGACAATACTGGGGCTGGATGCTCGCGCTCGGCCTGATGATATCTGGTCTGATCGCTGCCGGAATTCTCATGAATCGGCGATTCCGCACCGTATAATTCTCGCCACGTTACGCGCGCGTTACTCCGTAACGAAGCGATGAATCCAGAGTCTCACTGCTAGTTACAAAAGGGGTTAATTTCCATGTCCGAAAAAAGTACTCTTCGGGTCCTCGTGGGACTCTTTGTCATTCTTGCGCCCATCGCGCTGTTCGCGCAGTTTAACGCGAGTGTCCAGGGAACCGTCACCGATAGTTCCGGCGCCGCGCTTCCCAATGCCACCGTGACGCTTACCAGCAACGAGACGAAGCGCAAGCAAAGCGTAACCACCAGCACGGACGGATTCTATCGCTTCACCAGCCTAGCGCCCGGCAGCTACACGCTCACGGGTGAAGCGCCGAATTTCTCGCGGCAAGTAATCGAAAACGTAATCGTGAACGCGGAGTCGCCCACCGGTGTCAATCTGACCCTCGCGCCCGGCGAGGTCTCGCAGTCCGTAACCGTTACAGGAAATACGGAACCTCTATTGCAAACCGAAAACGCTGAGGTCGGGCGCGAAATTAGCACGCGAGAGGTTGCGGCTCTCCCGCAATTCGGCCGCGATCCCTATGAATTGATCCGGACCACGCCGAACGTAACTTCGGACATGGCGCGCAACGGATCGGGCAACTCTGTTGGATTGCCCAACACCACTGGCCCTGGCGGATCGAACACATCCATTTTTCAGACGGAAAACCAGTTGCCCGTTTCCGCCAACGGACAGCGCCTATCCGACAACGGATACATGATCGACGGCGTGAGTGTGAACAGCCTGGATTGGGGTGGAGCTGCGGTAGTGACGCCGAACCAGGAATCCGTAAAACAAGTTGTTGTGCTCACCAACGCGTACTCAGCGGAATGGGGGCGCAACTCCGGCGCCCAGGTCTCGGTGGTGTCGAAGAATGGGACCGACCAGATTCATGGCAGCGGATTGTTCCACTACGATTCGCCGAATCTCAACGCATTCAACAAATGGGGTGGACCTGGCGGCGCGCTTCCCACTCGCGACAACAATTTGTACCGTCAGTTCGCCGGCAGTGTAGGCG
>DATGIH010000387.1:0-9382 GCA_035295865.1 Bryobacteraceae bacterium | reverse complement strand
GGCCGCAACGGAGCCTCGCTGGTCCCGGATGGCAAAACCGTCCTGACGCATTGCAATGCCGGCGCGCTCGCCACCGCCGGTTACGGCACCGCGCTCGGCGTCATCCGCGCCGCCGTCGACGCCGGAAAAAAGATCGATGTCTTCGCGGATGAAACACGGCCGTTCCTGCAAGGCGCTCGCCTCACCGTCTGGGAGCTGCAGCACGATAACATTCCAACCACCCTGATCACCGACAACATGGCCGGATATTTCTTGCACTCCGGCCGCATCGGCTGCGTCGTAGTCGGCGCCGACCGCATCGCCGCCAACGGCGATGTCGCGAACAAAATCGGAACCTATTCCGTCGCTGTGCTCGCCAAAGAGAATAACGTTCCGTTTTATGTCGCCGCTCCAATCTCCACGCTCGATCTCACACTCGCGAGCGGCGACCAAATCCCCATCGAACAGCGCGCCGCCGCCGAAGTGACGCACGTCCACGGAGTCCCGGTCGCGCCCGATGGCACCGCCGTCCAGAATCCCGCGTTCGACGTCACACCGAGCCGCTACGTTACGGCCATCATCACGGAACGCGGCGTCGCGCGTCATCCATATACGGAATCTTTGAGAAAGCTGGTACCGTAAGCCTTATGCTGTTGCGTTCTTCATTCATCACTGCCGCGCTCGCCTGCTCCTTGTTCGCATCCGGCGAACTCTCCAATCGCCGCGCGCCCGGCTTCGCGCTGCCCGATCCCGAATACTCGCACTTCTACGATCTGCAGGACTATCGCGGCAAAGTTCTGCTCATCGAAATCATGTCGACTAACTGTCCGCACTGCCGCCTGCTCTCCACCACGCTCGAATCCGTCAAGGAAAAATACAAAGACAAAGTGGAAGTGCTCTCGGTCGTCCTGCCGCCCGACAATCAGGACACCATTGCGAAATACCGCTCGGTCAATAAAATCACCGTCCCCATCGTGTGCGATCAGGGACAGATGACCATCTCCTACATGAACGCCAAACCCGGCATGGGCCACATCGATGTCCCGCATCTTTTCCTGATCGATCAGCGCGGCATGATCCGCAACGACTTCGGATACAAAGAGGACTCCCGCGCCGTGTTTGAAGGCCCCGGCCTGTTTCCCGAGATCGATAAGCTTTTGAAATAATCGCGGGATGCCCGGATCCCGCGTCTCCATTCTGATGCCGCTCTTCAACGAAGAAGAGTACATCGGAACTATTCTGGAGCGCGTCCTCCGCGCCCCGCTCCCCGCAGGTCTCGACCGCGAAATCATCGTCGTGGATGACGGTTCCACCGACGACTCCGCGGAAATCGTCGAAGAGTTTTCTGCGCGCCATCCGGGGGTAATTCAACTTTTTCGCCTCGAAAAAAATCGCGGAAAAGGCGCGGCCATTCGCGAAGCCGTCGAGCACGCATCCGGCGATTATTGCTTGATTCAGGATACGGATCTCGAATACAATCCGGCCGACTATGTGGATCTTCTGCAGCCGCTGGTCGATGGCGTTGCAGATGTTGTCTACGGATCGCGTTTCGCCATCGCCAAGCGCCGCCGTGTTTTGTATCTGTGGCACAGCGTTGCGAATCATATCTTGACGGCGATGTGCAACGTGGTTTCCGATCTGAATCTCTCCGACGTCATGACCGGCTACAAGGCCTTTCGTACGTCGCTGCTCAAATCCATTCCGATTCGCTCCAACCGTTTTGGCGTCGAGCCGGAACTCACCATCAAAGTCGCGCGGCGCTATGCCGAAACGCACGAAGTCCCGGTGAGCTATGACGGGCGAACATACGAAGACGGCAAGAAAATCCGCTTCAAAGATGCTATCCAAATCGCGTGGGCGATTCTTCGCTTCGGGCTCGTGAGCGATCTCTACAAAGATCCAGGCGCCGAAATCCTGGATGCGTTTTCAGCGACGGCACATTTTAATTTGTGGATGGCCGACACCATCCGTCCGTTTGTCGGAAGACGGGTTCTCGAGATCGGCGCCGGTATGGGCAATCTCACGCGTCACCTTTCGCGCCGCCGCGAGCGCTACGTCGCGACGGATATCGACGCCGAGCATCTGGCGCGTCTTCGCAATCGCTTGCGCCATCGCCCGAAACTCGAATCCGCCGTTTTGGATCTCTCGAACGCACAGGACTTCGTGGCCTACGCAAATTCGATGGACACGATCATTTGCCTGAATGTTTTAGAACACCTTGAAGACGATCTCTCGTGTCTTCGAAACATCTACAGCGCGCTGGAACCCGGCGGACGCGCGATCATCTTGGTTCCGGAAGGCCAGAATCTGTACGGAAAGATCGACGTGGTCCTCGGCCACTATCGCCGCTATTCGCGCGATCAACTGAAAGCGCGAATGCAGGAAGCCGGATTCACCGTCGACCAAATCCTGAACTTCAATCGCATCTCGCGTCCGGCCTGGTTCCTGAACTCGCGCGTTCTGCAGCGTTCGCGATTAGGCCGCTTTCAACTGAAGATGTTCGACAAAATGGTCTGGTTCTGGCGCCGCGCCGACCGCTTCATTCCGTGGAAACCAACTTCGATCATCGCGATCGCCCGTACCGAACCGCGACCGCAAGGGAGCGCTACCCCGATTCATCGTGTGACCGCAACGCCAACCAGCGAATCCGCACATCCGTAATACAAAAACCATTTTTTCTTGAACCACACCAATCCCTCGGCGAATGTAGTCCCGGCCGCATACTGGCCAGTCTTCTCGAACGGCATCTCCGGTTTGAAGAACGGTTTCTCGGCACGCGAAATCAGCCGCGAAGGATCGTCCGCCGCAAACAGCGCTTGTCCCGCGGCGTAGGCGTTCGGTCCCAATTCCGGATCTCCATGCTCCGGATCGTTCTTGCCGTTATAGATCACGACAATTCCATCGCGCGTCACCACCGGCGGCGGACCAACCTCCGGAAAACTGCTGTCGAACTTGCCCGGCCGATTCGCCAGCACCGCAATCGCGTTTCCGTCGCGATCTTCCACAACGTCCCAATGGATCAAGTCTGTCGAAGTGGCCAAACGAACCGTGCCTTCGCCCCAGTACATCCAATATTTGCCTTTGATCTTCGCCGCGATCAGCCGGCCGCGCTCAACCTTCGTGACGATTCCAGCGGATTTGTACGAAAGCTCGGCGTACTTTTCGCCTTGCAACGCGGGCCCATATTTGGTCCACTTCACCAGATCGCGCGATGTGGCGATTGCCGCCGCTGTCCGCTTCCGGTTCCATTGCGTGTACGTGATTACGTAGGTTCCATCTTCCGATTCCACCAATCGCGGATCCTCGCAGCCGCCCGGCCACTCCCGCTCCTTCTGCGAATCTTCATCCGGATACAACACGGGCGACGATCGGCGCTCGAAGTGGATTCCATCTTCGCTTTCGGCCAATCCAATGCGTGAAGTGTGCATCCCGATGTCCATCTCGCCCGTGTTGTCTTCGGCGCGATACAGCACGTAGATTTTTCCGTTACGCACGATCGCCGAAGGGTTGAAGGTGTGCAGCGCCTCCCAATACACCGGGATCTTGCGGATCGGGCAGAGAAACGTCGTGCCCTTGTCCGGCTGGATCACTGCGCCGACATAGGCGGGACGCGTGAACGGTCCGATCTGCCAGAGCGCGAGTGCGAGCAGAAGACGGGTCATGGCTCCGATTGTACGTGATATACTTTTGACTTCCGGCAGTCACTGTGGTTTCACGGCGTTCTCTCCTGAGAAACGCGGCGCTCGCTTTCGGCGCCCCACTCATCCATCGGGGCCGTTACGCTCTCTTTGCGCAAACCGAGCTCGCCTACTCCGCGCTCACTATCAACCTGGTTCACGCAGCCACGGTCATCGACATGCTGGGCTTGGTGACGCTCGACTATCGCAAGCTTTCCGCTTGGCAAGCCGAGCCGGCGCGCTTCCTTCCGGCCGATTTTCAAAAGCTCAAGGATTCCGGGATTACGATTTTTCATCCGGCGGTCGGATTCACCGAGGGCGATGTATTTCAGAGCTCGCTGCACGATATCCAGGGTTGGAATTCGCTGATCGCCGCTCGGCCGGACGATTTTGTTCGCATCGATCGCCGGTCCGATGTTGACAGCGCCAAAACGACGGGCAAGATCGGCATCGTGATTGGCCAGCAGAACTCGATGCACTTCCGATCCGTTGAAGATGTGGATTATTTCTACAGCCTTGGCCAGCGGATTTCGCAGCTTACGTATCGCCACAACCGCATCGGCGGTGGCTCGTCGGATGGAACGGATTCCGGCCTCACTGAATACGGCGCTCGGATTTTGGATCGCATGAATTCAGTGGGCATGGCAGTGGACGTTTCGCACTGCTCCGACCGTACTACGCTCGATGCCATCGAAGCATCGAAGAGGCCGGTGCTGATCACGCATTCCAACTGCCGCGCTCTTGTTCCGAACAGTTCGCGCTGCAAGACGGACGAAGCGATTCAGAAAGTCGCGCAAAAGGGCGGTGTGATCGGCGTAACCATGGTTCGCTATTTCGTGCGTCCCGGTGGACCGGCCACCATCGAAGATGTGCTCGATCACATCGATCATGTGGTGCAACTCGCCGGAATCGAGCACGTCGGTCTCGGCAGCGACGTCGATTTGGCCGGTCGCGATTCAGGCGGTCACAGCAAACGCAAGAACGATCTGGATGGCATCGATTACTCGAAAAAGATCTACGATCTTACCGAAGGCCTGCTGCGCCGCAAATATTCGCCCGCCAATATCCAACTGATCTTGGGCGGAAACTTCGAGCGCGCGCTTTCAACCATTTGGTCGGCCTAGCAATGCTCACCGATCTCGAACGCGAGAAGGCATTAGGACTGCTGAACCGCAGCCGCCAGACGCTGCTCGATTCGCTCGAAGGCGTGTCGGAAAATCAAGCGCGCTGGAAGCCGGCGCTGGAACGCTGGTCTATTCTGGAATACGTGGAGCACCTCGCAATTTCCGATGACGGCCTGATCGCCATTATCCAGAGGAGCCTGAAGATGCCGGCTCGTCCCGAGACCGAAGAGCAGCGTCGCGAGCGCGATGCCAAGCTGAAGCAGTCGCCGATTCCGCGCGGAGCCAATCGCGCACCGGAGATTTTGCAGCCACACAGCCGCTTTGCGTCGCTCGCCGAAGCCAAAGCTGCATTTCTCAACGCGCGCGAGCGCAGCCTCGAGTTTGCGCGCAGCTGCCAGGACGACATTCGCAGCCACTTCAGCGATCACGACGTTCTTGGTCCGTTGGATGGTTATCAGTGGCTGATGGGCAACGCGCGGCACGCCGAAACTCACGCCGGACATATCCGCGAACTGCGCGGAATGCCCGATTTTCCGCAATCGTAAAAGGTTCATGTACCTGTTTCACGTTCTGCGGTCCTTTCTGCCGCTGCACAATCCGATCGGTTTTGGCGCGAGCGATTTTGTGGAGTTTTCCATTGCCGCACTGTTGGTGATGCTGGTACTGGCGCGCCCCTGGGTGCAGCCGGCGGCGGAAGCTCTGGCAAGAAGGACCGGATGGTGCATGCTGTTTCTCGGAGTGCTGGTGATCGCGCTACGCTTGGCGCTGCTGGGCGTGCATCCGATTCCAACTGCGACAGGCACCGACGATTTCAGCTATCTTCTGCTGGCCGATACGCTGGCTCATTTTCGACTAGCCAACGCCACGCATCCGATGCACCGCTTTTTCGAAACTGTCTTCGTTTTGCAGGAACCAACGTACAGTTCCATTTATCCGCTGGGTCCGGCGCTTTTCCTGGCGATCGGTCAATTGATATTCGGAACTCCGTGGGCCGGCGTGCTGCTGTCGTCCGGATTGTTCTGCGCGCTGTGCTTCTGGATGCTGCGCGGCTGGCTAACTTCAGGATGGGCGTTCGTAGGCGGGTTGATCACGGTCGCGCTGTTCGGTCCGCTCAACATGTGGATGAACTGCTATTGGGGCGGATCCGTTTCAGCCATGGCGGGATGCCTGGTGTTCGGAGCACTGCCCCGTCTGCGTGACCGATTCAATACTCGTGATGCCGTCCTGCTCGGACTGGGAATTGGGTTGCAGACGCTCACGCGTCCATACGAATCGTTGTTTCTGGATGCGAGCGTGGCTGTGTTTGTTGCAGTGCAGATGCGCGCATCCCTCAAGAAGTTAGCCGTTCCCGTTTTTCTGACATTACTGCCTGCCGCGATCTTGCTGCTTGCGCAGAACAAGGCGGTCACGCAAAGCTGGACGACGCTTCCTTACGAGTTGAGCCGCTATCAATACGGAGTTCCGAACACGCTCACGTTTCAAGCGAACGCGGTTCCGCATCGGGCGTTGACGGCGGCGCAGCAGCTTTACTATGACGGACAATCCGCCGTGCACGGTGAACCCGATACCGTCGGGAGCTACTTCGAGCGATTGTTCAGCCGCGCTGGATTCTACCGGTTCTTCTTTCTCGCGCCGCTCGTGATTGCCGCGCTTTTCTTCGTGCCCGCTCTGCGCGATTTCCGTTTCGCGTGGATTGCTGCGACGATTGTTCTTTTTGCTCTCGGTTCGAACTTCTATCCCTACTTCTTCCCCCACTACATCGCGGCAGTGACTTGCTTGTTCGTGTTGATCTGCATGCTCGGACTTCAACACTTGAGCCAACGTCCCACCGGACAGCTCGCCGCGCGCTGGATTCTGTTCCTGTGCGGTGCGCACTTTCTATTCTGGTACGGCCTTCATGCCATGGGCGACCCGCAAATCCTGGCCGCCACTGATCGTTACGAAACGGGGGATTCCATCAACTACGGCGATCCGCAAAAGCGCATCGCGATCAACCAACAGCTCGCCGAAGCATCCGGCAAGCAGCTCGTTTTCGTCCGCTATTTCTCCAATCATCGCTTCGACGAATGGATTCACAACGCAGCCGACATCGATAACTCGCGAGTCGTCTATGCTCTGGAACTGGCTCCCGATGAGAACGCAAAACTCAAGAGCTATTATCCGGACAGGTCCGTATGGCTCTTAGAGCCGGACGCGCTTCCGCCCAAGCTAGTGCCGTATCCCATTAGCAAGAGTCTGTTCTTGACGGTGCAGTGAGAACGGCGAGCAAGGATTGCCCGAAGGGCGGATGCAGCCGGCGCTCCAGCGTGGACATGGGCGGCACGATATAGCGATCGAAGATTCGGATTTGTGACTCCGACTGGGATTCGCGTTTGAGGATGTGCGCGTTGATCCACCAGCCGAAGAATCCGATGGAGTTCATGTAGTGCAGTTTGCGAACTCGAAGTCCGGCCTGTTCCGCAAGCTCGCGAATGGCGCGCCTCGTATAGCGACGGTGATGGCCCAGGTTCTTGTCGATCGGTCCGTAGAGCGATGGAAAGGCGGGAATCAACAAAACAATGGAGCCTCCAGGTGCGATGACGGAAACAACGGCTTCGAGTGCCGCCGCGTCTTGCTCCACATGTTCCAAGACGTTGACGATCACGGCGGAATCGGGTTGGAAGCGCGAGAGAGCCCGGAATTCCGGCGAAAGAACATCGCAAGCGAACGAGTGGAGATTGGGCTGATGCGGAAATCGCTGAGTGAGGCGCTGGACACATTCGGATTCAAGATCGACGGCGATCACGGCATCGCGCGCGAGCAATTTCGCGGTGAAGTTTCCGATGCCACTGCCGACTTCGAGCACTCTCGCGCCAAGCTCCCGGTCGATCAGACGGTGCTGCCAGGCGAAATAGTTTTTCGCGAGGCTCATGCGCTGCTGGTCTTCCAGGGTGTAGCGAGCGCTGTGCACTAGGATCATTTTAAGTGCATTGATTTTAAAGACAATGGATAGTTTGACCCGATGCTCACCAGTCTGCTGAAAGCGCTGCTGCCGAATCCCAATCCGATCGGATTTGGTCCGGCCGATGCAATCGAGCTGATGTTGGCGCTGATTCTCCTGGTGGCAGCATTGTGGGGACGATCTTGGATTCTTCCGCGTTTCAAAAAGTTCGCCGAGCGGACGGTCTGGTGCATGGTGTTCCTCGCGATCTCACCCGTTGCGTTGCGCCTGCTGCTGCTGAGCCACCATCCGGTTCCGAGACCGGATGTGTACGACGAGTTTTCTCATTTGTTAGAAGCCGACACGCTGCGGCACTTTCGCTTGTCGAATCCGCCGCACGCGCTACCGCAGTTTTTCGAGACGTTCTTCGTTCTGCAGGAGCCGACGTACAGTTCCATTTATCCGATTGGCCCGGGCCTGGCGATGGCGACCGGTTGGATGCTTTTCGGATTGCCGTGGGCCGGAGTATTGTTGAGCGCCGCTGCGTTGTGCTCGCTCTGTTATTGGATGCTGCGCGGTTGGACCACGCCTGCGTGGGCGCTGGCTGGAGGTCTGCTTGCGGTGATCGAGTTCGGTCCGCTCAACCAGTGGACGAACAACTATTGGGGCGGATCACTGGCCGCGGCTGCGGGATGCCTGGTATTTGGATCCCTGCCGAGGCTTCGCGATAACGGTCGTGTTCGAAATGCTGTGCTTTTGGGAACCGGTCTCGGGCTGCACTTGTTGATCCGGCAGTTCGAATCGATCTTTTTAATACTCGCAGTAGTCCTTTACTTTTTGCGGCCGCGCAAGATCGTCGTCGTCGGGGTTTTGGTGGCAGTTCCGGCGCTATTTCTGACGCTGGCGCAGAACAAAGCGGTCACGGGCAGTTGGACGCAGCTTCCGGAACAGTTGAGCCAGTATCAATACGGCGTTCCGGCATCGCTAACCTTCGAGGCTCCGCAAGTTCCGCATCGGCAACTCACGCCGCAGCAGGCGATGGATTACAAAATGCAGCTCGCGTTTCATCAGGGGCCAGAAACGTTCGCGAGCTACTTTCAGCGCCTCGAATATCGCATCCGATTCTATCGATTCTTCTTTCTGCCGCCGCTTTACTTAGCTTGCATCGCATTCTTTTGGAGCCTGCGCGACTATCAATTTGTTTGGGTGGCTGCGACGCTCGCGATTTTCGCGCTCGGAACGAACTTCTTTCCGGCATTCCAGATTCATTACATCGCGGCTGCAACGTGTTTGTTCGTTCTGGTGGCAGTGACCGGCCTGCAACAACTCTCGCAGCTGCGCATCCGGGGACAGTCAGCTGGCCAAGAGGCCGCCGCGCTGATCGGGATTCTTTGCGCAGCGCATTTCCTGTTTTGGTATTCGATGCACCTGGCCGAAGACAATGACTTTTCGTTGGCGGCGATTCGCTTGGAAACTTGGGATTCCATTAACCATACGAATCCGGCGCGCCGAATTTTCGTGGCGCAAGAGTTGGAGAAGATTCCGGGACAGCTTTTGGTGTTCGTCCGCTATTCGCCGCGTCACATTTTTCAAGACGAGTGGGTGTACAACGCAGCGGATATCGATGCTTCGCGCATTGTATGGGCGCGCGATTTGGGTCCTGAGGAGAACGAAAAGCTGCT
>DATGIH010000386.1:0-23855 GCA_035295865.1 Bryobacteraceae bacterium | reverse complement strand
GTTGTGCTGTCAGAGTGACTTATCTGAGCAACAAGACGCGTGGGCAGTGGAGGGCGCACGGGCGTTACCTGGCACGCGAAAGCGCCACACACGAAAACCCGGTGGAGGGCGTGGGTTTCTGTCGCGATGAGCGAGGAATCGATATAGTGTCGCGCCTTGAGAACCGGCAGCACGCCGGCGATGAGCGGCTGTGGAAGCTGATCATTTCCCCGGAGTTTGGGGATCAGGTCAATTTGCGCAGCCTAACCAGCGACATGTTGGAGGGTATGGAGAAGGACCTCGGTACCGACCTCGAATGGGTGGCCGTCGAACATCACAATACTGAGCATTCGCACGCGCATGTTGTAGTGCGAGGCCTAAGAAGCGATGGCGCCGCCTTGCGCATGAGCCGGGAATACATCCAGCAAGGAATTCGAAGCGTGGCTGAGAACCTATGCACCAAGCAGCTCGGGTATCGAACGCAACTCGATGCGGCAGAGGCGGAACGGCGCGAAATCTCGGAGTCGAGATTACATCGCTCGATCGTAGGATCATGCGGGAAGCGTCGAATCCCAGCGGGGATTTCGGGCCACAGTACTTCGAAGTTATTCGGAATCCTACTGAAGCCGGATTGAGCCAGGCGGCTCGCCTGCGCACCCAGCACGAAGCCGCACGCCTCGCCGTCCTTCACCGGATGGGCCTGGCCGAATCGACCGGCGGAGCAAGCTGGCTTGTGCGGCGCGATTCGGAGCAGGTGCTTCGAGCAATGCAGCGAACGGCCGATCGGCAAAAAACCTTGGCAGCACACGGAGCATTGTTGTCCGATGACCGGCTTCCGATGACGACGCTGGATGTTCGGGATCTTACGTCCATCGACGGCAGGATCTTGGTGCACGGTGAAGAGGAAGCTTCCGGGCGAAGCTACCTGATGCTGGAAGGTACGGACGGGCAGGTTTACCACATCTACCGAACGCCGGAGATGGAGGAGCTGAGGAGTCAGCGCGGCTTGCAAACCAATTCGTTCGTTCGGCTCCGCAAGTTCGGTGCAGTAGTGGAGATCCAGGACATGGGCGATGCGGAAGCCGTGTTGCGGAACAAGTCCCACTTTCGTGAGGCTACGAGCGAAATGATTCGAGGCGGGGTTATGCCGAAGGATGACGGTTGGAGCGGATGGCTTGGGCGGTATCAGAAAGCCGTGGTTGACGCTGCATTTGCCCATGAAGAGCGGCAGGCGAAAGAACGCGAACGACGCAGGAGTCGAGGCCTTGGCCGCTAGGCACTCAAACTATAACGTGATCTTGGAATAAACAAGCCCGCATCCATCGGACTAATTGCGGCGCGAGCCTGGTCGTAGTTCACACAACCAGTGTTTCGGATCGCTCCCCAAGTTGACGATGCCCGCGTAACTGTTCTCCGCGCCTGGCAGTTTGGTTGTTGATCCCCAGTTCACAGGCGCGGTGCGCGAGCTTCTCCCGCAGCAGCTGCCGTCCCCGGCTGAGGCGCGACATCACCGTTCCTATGGGGATATTCAAAGCGGCCTGGATTTCCTTATAGGAGAACTCCTCTACGTCCGCCAAAATCACTACTTCCGAAAACGCCTGCGGGATGTCTCCAAGCGCCCCTAGAATCTCCTTATCCGTGAGCGACTCTCCCGCAGATGGTTGGTAAGGGAGCGTCTTCTCGAAGACTTCCTGTGTTTCAGGGAAGCAAACGCGCGACCACCACTTCCGTCGTTCATGGCGGACGACGTTGAATAGTATTCCAAACAGCCAGGCGCGGCAATTCGTACCTGACTGGAACTTATGAAATGATTTCCAGGCCTGCAAGTATGTCTCCAGTACGGAGTCTTCTGCCGCAGCGTTACTGGTTAACGTGGAGCGGGCGGCCCGGTACAGAGCATCACGATGAGGCAGTGTCAGTTCCTCGAATTGCTGACGGATGTCACTATTGCTAGGCCGAATACTCATTGGAACCCTCCAGGCGCTGTGGCATTCGTGTCATCTCAGGTGCAAGAATATGTGAGTATCTCCGGCGTGTACTTAGAGAGCTGCAAAACGTCTCCAAAAAATTTCCAAAAGCCGCATGTCCAACCAAAGAAAGGGTATTTTCGAATTCGGACAATCCCGAGTGGATGTTCAGGAAGGGACCCTTCGCGTCGCCGGGAACCTGGTAGCTCTCACACCGAAGGTTTTCGAACTGCTGGTTTTGCTCGTGGAACACCCTGGGCGATTGCTGGAGAAGGAGTGGATCATCAAGACTCTTTGGCCGGACACCTTCGTCGAAGAGGCGAATTTAAGCGTCAATATTTCAACCCTTCGAAAGGCTTTGGGAGCCTTTGGCGAGGACCATTACATTGAAACCGTGCCGAAGCGGGGGTACCGCTTTACGGCGACGGTAACGCAGATTGAGCCGGAGCGAGGGGCGGCTTCACAAGCAGAGGCGCCGCTCCCGCAAGAACAAGCGATGCCCGGCACGCCTGTCGCGGCGAAAACCCGTAGGATGGCGGTTATCGCGCTGGCGCTTGCAGCAATAGGTGTTATCGGATGGCTGGTGGGTGTCTCCAGGTCACGGAAGGTCCAAAGACTGTCGGAGGTTCGTTCCATAGCCGTGCTGCCATTCCGGCCGCTGGGTGCCACCGCTGACCAGGACTTTCTAGGCGCGGGGATGGCGGACGCGCTCATCGGACGCCTGAGTATGATTCACGGAATCACCGTGCGGCCGAGCGCGGCTGTCCAAAAATATTACGGCAAGGCAGTTGATCCGGTGGCTGCGGGGCGAGATCTGCGGGTGGATGTCGTACTGGATGGAAGCGTGCAGCGGTCCGCGAAAATGATCCGCGTTTCTGTTCAACTCTTGCGGGTTCACGACGGCTCGCCGCTCTGGGCCGAACGCTTCGACGATTACTTCACCAACATCTTCGAGGTACAGGATTCAATCTCCGAGAAAGTCGCCGTAGCGCTGTCCATGAGGCTAACCGAAAACGAACATCGGATGATGGTGAAGCGCCAAACAGCGAGCACGGAGGCTTACCAGCTTTACGTGAAGGGCCGATACCTGGCGCTCAAGCGTTCGGCGGATGGAATGCCTGACGCCGCAGTCCCCCTGTATGAGCAGGCGATCGCCAAGGACCCGGATTATGCGCTGGCATACGCAGAACTCGCGAGTGCTTATTTGGAGTTGGCGACGATGCGCGGGCAATCGGATGCGATTCAGAGAGCGCGCTCTGCCGCTCTGAAAGCGTTGACCCTGAGCGATGACCTGGAAGAGGCCCATCTGGCTCAAGGAGCTGTGCTCATGCGGGCGGATTGGGACTGGATTGGCGCCAATCGGGAGTTCGACCGTGCGCTTGCGATCGAACCGAATTCAGCTCAAGCGCACTGGTGGAAGTCGATCCTGATGATGGCCTTGGGCCAAACTGAACAGGCGCTCGCCGAGATGCAGCTTGCTCATTCCCTCGATCCCACGTCCCAAACAATTCAGGACGACCTGGGTTGGGCGTTCTACTGCAACCGCCGCTGGGCGGAAGCGATTCAAGAATCCAAAGTGGCGGTGGCGGCCGCACCCAACTCTTTCGCAGCTCATCATCAGCTCGGAAAATCCTATTTGCACGCCGGCCAGTACGAGAAGGCTAAGGTGGAATTCGAGACCACCATGCGGCTCCATCCATTGCGCAGAGGTTTCGCCGACCTTGGCCAGCTTTATGCCAAGACTGGCAACCAGCTCAAGGCGCGGACCATCCTTGTTGAGCTGGAGCGAGCCGAGACTCGGAACCCAACCTATGAATCCGCATTCATGAGAGCGGTTCTCGCGGCGAGCCTGGGCGATAAAGACTCCGCCTTCCGAGCTTTGGATACGGCCTGTGCGCAAAAACTCTCGCGGGCAATTTGGATGCGCGTCGATCCCGATCTCGATCCATTGCGTTCGGATCCCCGGTTCGATCCGTTGTTGCGCCGCGTTCGTCTTTTGCCTTGAGCTTGAGGCTCGCACTTTTAGTTCGGACGGATTCCAGCGACGTTCAACCGCATCCTGTATAGCCCGCTCTGCGCGCACAAGTATAGTGTCTTGCCATCGCTCCCGCCCCAGGCTAGGTTGTGCGGGTGCTTGGGAGCGATGATGGTCCCGAGATGTTTGCCTTCCGCTGAGATGATCCACAAACCGCCGGGGCCGGAAACGTAGAGATTGCCTTGCTTATCCACCTTCATTCCATCCAGCGCGTCTTCGCCGGGAGCGCTGGTCATGTCGAAGAAGAGCTTGCCTCGTTCCAGAGTTCCGTCTGCATTCGCTTCGTAGCGCAGAATCACTTTCTTCTTATCGTCCCAGTTGGTGACGTACAGGTATTTTTCGTCCGGCGAAAATGCTAGGCCATTCGGACCAGCAAGATCCGTGCTCACGAGATTCAGCGCGCCCCTATGGATGGCAAAAACACCGCTGAACGGCAGCTCCTTGCGCGGATCGTCGAAAAATTTCGGCAATCCGAACGGCGGATCGGTAAAGTACAGGGTTCCGTCAGACCGATACACCAGGTCGTTCGGGCTGTTGAGCCGCTTACCTTCGTACTTGTCTGCAAGCACGGTCAGCGTTCCGTCTTTTTCGAGCCGCGTTACGCGGTGGTTGCCATGCTCATTGATCGTCAGGCGGTCCTGGGGATCGAGCGTCAGGCCATTCGACCCAGGCTGGCCGTACTCCGCAATATCCGCGCCGGCATAACCGCTGGGAGTGCGAAATACCGACAACTCGCCCAGCCCATCTTGGACGCCCGGTTTGAATTTGTAGATCGTGTTCGCATTGGGATCGCTAAACAGCAGATATCCACCATCGCCAACCCAGATGGGGCCTTCGGTGAACTGGAATCCCTCAGCCAGCTTGAAGATTTTTGGGTTAGGCGGCACGATTGCGTCAATCGCCGGATCCAAGCGCACAACCTCAACGTTCACCTCCGCGGGCGTAATCGCCACCGGTCGCGGCACGTCGCGATAGAACGCCAGGCGAGCGTAGCGCATGTAGATATAGTTGGTCGGCGGATTCGAAATGGGGCCGTTGACGCCGAACACCGCCAACTGGATCTTTTGGCCCGGCTTCACGCCGCGCCCAATCACCAGCCGATTCTCGGCGTTCCAGCCTGCGATCACCGAGCCACCATTCTGCCCGAGAGATCGCGTTAATTCGCCATCCACCCAGATCTCGGCGTAATCGTCAAGCGATGTTTCAAAGACCACGGTCGAGCCGGTTGGATCGAACCCTGCAATGTTCTGGGGAATTGTGAGGTTGATTCGGTACCAGTTGAAACACAGGCGTCCAGTGGACCGCCGGGCATCCAGGCTGGTGGGACTGATTTGTTGCCAATGAGAGTCGTCGAAGGTAACAGCGCCTGCGTGCGGCGTGAAGTCGTAGGTCATGTTCGGAGCGCCCGTCGGTTGGCGATCCTCGCCGGCGTTCCGAAAGTTGGTCTCCACAATTTTGGTGTCGCTGTAACGCCATTGACCGTTCATCAGCCCTGCGCCTGCTTCGGTTCCGAGATCCACTTGAGCGTCTGGCGCGCCGGCCGGTGTGCGACCCAGCGGCAGGTCGCCCATGACGAACGGTGGCATTGCCGCGGAAATCAGGTAAGGCAATACAAATCGAAGCGTCTTCATGGTTTTCTCCCGGCTGAAACTAGCGAGCTTTCACGACGTAGTACAAAAACGGATTGCTGACTTCCTTGAACCAGTGCGGTACGCCCGCGGGGACAATCAAAACGTCACCCTTGGCCAGTTGCCGGCTTTCCCCTCCGTCGATCTTGACCCCTCGAATTTCGTCCGGAGCCACGGACTTCGTGTCGACCGCAGTACCTCCTGTGACGATGGTGGCCGTGCCGTCCAGAACATAGACAATGTCGGCGTCCTTGGTATGGATCTCGGCTTGTCCGGGCGTTTCGCGGCGGCTGGCATGGACCATGTACTTATCGCTCGCATTGAACAACACGGATCCCTTGGCGAACCCTGCCTCCACTTGAGCGTGATCGAAGTACGTTACTTGTGCCGGCGGTACGTTGAGCGCTCCCGCGCCAACCTTGGCCAGTTCCTCATCCTCATTCGCGCTGGATGCTCCGCTGACACCGACGGCTCCGACGATCTGGCCGTCTACGACGATCGGCTCGCCGCCCTGCAGCGGCGTGAAGTCGTTCAACGCCACCATTGCGGTGCGTCCTTTGTTCACGATTTCTTCAAAGAATTTGCTCGGATGCAAAAACAGGGCCGCAGTGCGCGCTTTTCCGACCGAAATATTCGCGCCCGCCGGGAATGTTCCATCAATCCGTTCCAGGGCCATCAAATTGCCGCCGTCGTCCACAACCGCGATTACGCCGGTAGTCTTGCGTTTGGTGGCTTCTTCGATGGCGGCGCGAATCACGCGCTGGGCGCCGTCCATAGTAAGTGTCTTCTTGGTAGTCACCTGGGCCGGGCTGATCGCCGCCGCCAAGGCTCCTAAAATCAGGATCGTCGATTTCGTTTTCACTGTGATTTCTCCTCGTTTGTGTGATGCGTTCGCAAACAAAATCCAAGGAGCCCACGAATTTATTCCGTGGAATAACCGTAGCGCGGCGGGGCATACAGGGATAGCCGCGCATCGCGCGCGCTAATCACATTTCTTGGAGAAAACAAATGAAGAGCACAAAACGAAACAGGTTTTTGATGGCGGCCGTGGCCGGCATCGCCATGGGCGCGAGCGCACCGGCGCCTCTGCGCGGTCAAGACACCGACGAAGTGCAATGCTATGGAATCAATAGCTGCCATGCGCAGGCAAAATGCGGCCTGGAGAAAACCGACATCGAGGCCGTCCGCGCGCTGCTCGGCGATCAGGAATTCAAGGCCCGCTTTGGAAAAAGCAGGACGCATAGCTGCGGGGCGCATTCGAGCTGCGGCGCGCAGGAGAAAATCCTGAACTGGGTGCAGACGTCGGGCGCGGCGTGCAAAGCGCAGGATGGAATTTTGATAGAGGACAACGGAGGGAAGAAAGTCGCGAAGAAGGCGTAGCTTCTGAAAACTATAACAGGCTCCCGGTCTTAATCGGTCGGGAGCCTGTTTTGTTTTTCGCGGCGGACCGTCGCGTGGGGGACTTGGAAAAACCCCGTCGAGTTTCCAGATTGGCAGGCGGAAGCGCCTGCCCCACTTTGTTTTCAAGAATCTAGGCCAGCAGGATTGGCAGGAGCACGCCCATGCCGAGCACGAACAGCCATAGGGCGGGGGCCGCCGTGCCCACCGGCCGGCGCAATCGCTCCTCACGCGCGCCGATGCGCGGATCGAGCAGGAGCCATGCGTTATGACGCCGCTCCAGGAACCAGAATGCGGCTGCGGCGATCGCGCCATAGATGAGCTGCCCAACCAGGGCGGGGAATTGCGCGCGCGTGGCTGCCTGCGTCCAGAGCGGCTCCCCTTTTAACACCGAAAGGATCGTGAGAGGGCCCACGAACCAGCCGATCAACCCATACACGAGTCCCCAGGCTATTCCGGAAACGACGTTCGGCGCTTCGCGTTGGAACAGGACGCCGTAGCTCGCGCCCAGGAAAATACTAATCAGGATATGGATCGCGAAGCCTGCCACCGGCGAAACACCGCCGGTAACGGAGGCGATCTGTGCCCAGGATCCCGTGGCGGCCAGCACGATCGCGTAAAGCAGGCCGCCGGCCATCCCTGCCGCGGCCCCCCATTCAACGGTGCGAATCAAGCGAACGCCCGGGCCTTCCGGCTCGCGGCGAATCGGATCGGAATCAGTCATAAAGCGCATCCACATGCGATCGATTGCTGAGTACAGAAGCCCGATCACCACGCCGTACAAGATGTGCCCAACCAGCGATCCGAAAAGGTCGCTCGCATGCTCGTTCGACCAGTCCGGCCGGTGGCGCATCCATAGCGGCAGTATCGTAAGAGGCCCAAGGAACCACCAGAAGATTCCATATGCGACGCCGCAGGTCATGCTGGACCCCAACCCCCGGACCTCGCGCTGAAACAGGAACGCGAAGCTGACGCCGATAATTACGGCGAACAGAAAATGGAGCGACTCACCGACCATTCGCGAATGAGAACCCACCATGTCCGCGATCAACGGATAGTAGTTTACCTGCGCCATCCACTTCCCGAATATCCATCCGCCGGCAAGGCCTGCGAGAATTCCTCCAACCACAGCTCTTCCGATGCTGAATGGCGTGCCGTTGGAACGTACAGACCGCGATCCTAACGTCAGGCCCAATGGAGCGCCGAAGCAGAGCACGTATCCCACCAGATCCGGATAGCTGTCGCGGTTGGTTTGAAATTCTCCGGGATTCGCGAGAGCAGCGGAAATCACGAGCGGACCCGTGACGGCAGCCAGCCACAACAGCAGCGCGTAGCTGAGGCCCCACAGGAGTCCGGATCCGGCGCCGCTGGTGCGCTTTGAAAACAAAAGCACGAACAGGAGCCCGTAGACGATGCCGAAGAGTGGGCCGGTGACCCACGAAGCGCCCGTGGCCGCCATCAGCATCAATCCGCCGATTAGTCCGGCGATCGCGCACAAGGACAAGCTGGTGAGCCAGGCGGAAAGCGACAAAGAATTGTTCATGGTGGTTGGAAGAGTAGTGGTCGACATGAATTATTTGAGTTCGATGGTTTGCACGATGTCGCGCGGGAAGAATAGCTCGATGATCCAGTCGCTGAGGACGCGGACCTTTCGCTCCAAACCCGGCAGCTTCGCGAGATAGATTCCGCGCCACATCAGCCAAGCGGCGAGTCCGCGGAATCGCACTGTTTTTCCCGGCGCGAACGGCACGCTCAATTCGGCGCACGCGGTGTGATGGCCTACCACGCAGAGCGCGCCGAGCGAATCGAAATGGAACGGTTCCGGTGCTCGACCCCGCATAACGGCGCGAATGTTGCGCGCCAGCACGCGCGCTTCCCGCAAAGCAAACTGCGCGGTGGGCGGGCATGGATTCCCGGTCTTTCCATCCTTCAACGACGCGCAATCTCCCACCGCCCAAATTCCCGGGCGTGCGGCAACTGCCATGGTGCTATCGACGATTGCGGCGCCGCGCCGATCTATCTCCAGGCCCATCGCGCGCGGCAGCGGATTCGGGGCGGTGCCGGCGGTCCACACCAGAGTCCGCGCGCGCACTTCGCCATCACTTAACACCACCGCGCCTTCCCGGCAATCGCTCAGCCGGCAGTTCAAGCGGAAAGTGACGCCACGCTCGGCCATGCTGATTTGCGCGTAGCGGCCCAGCGACTCGCTCAGTTCCGGAAGAATTCGGTCGCGCGCGTGCACCAAAACAATTTGCAGATCATGTGGGTCGATATTGGGATAATCGGCCAGAATTCCGCGCGAGAAATCGTTCAGCGCGCCGGCCAGTTCCACACCCGCGAATCCGCCGCCCGCGATGACGAACGTCAGCAGCTCGCGCCTGGCTTCGGAATCCGGCTCCCGGTCCGCGCGCTCGAACATATCGATGACGTGATTGCGGATGCGAATAGCGTCCAACAACGACTTGAAGTCAAACGCGCGCTCCTCAACGTTGGTCAATCCTAGAAAATTCGACACAGCTCCCAGGGCCAGCACCAACTGGTCATAGACCAACTCTTGCTCACCGCCTTCCACCGCCACTCGCACCTTACGGTTTTCCGTGTCCACCTGGCTCACGCGGCCGCGCACCACTTGAGTGCGTCGCAAGCTGGTGCGCAGCGGCGTACTGATATGGCTTGGCTCCAGACTGCTGCCGGCCACTTCGGCGAGCATCGGCGTAAAGAGCAATGCGTTGGTTTCGCTCACCAGCGTGAACGTGACGGAGCGATCGGGCCCGAATACTTCTTCCAGGTTCTGCGCCGTCGTCATGCCGGCAAATCCGCCGCCGAGAATCACGATATGTTTAGGTGCGGCCTCAACTGCTTTTTTCGGTTCCGGCTCCGGACCGAACTTCGCCAGAGCTGCGTCGCTCAACGCCTGCGTGATCAATCCGAGCGCACCACCGTACAATACCCAACCGATTAATTCGGGAAACAGGTCGCGCATCCCCTGGTTTGACCATTCGGGTGTCTCGCCAGCCGCCAATGGAAACAGAATGACGCCGAAGAAAACCCAGGCCGGTACGCCGAGCGCGGCAGCCGTCATTGCGCTGTCGGCATAGGCCCCCTGCGTCGGACGAAACACCAACGCATAAGCCAGGCCGCACAAAATCCCGAGGAGGACTCCGGCGATCTGCGTCTCCTGGGTAACTACAAGTGGATAGCAGGCGGCCAATCCCGCCAGAATGCCGATCGACGCGCGTCTCAAATATTTGTTCATAACGTCATCCTTGAATGTTTCTTGCCCCGCGTTTTATTCCGGGAATAATTCCTGCGCGTCGCGGCATCTGGAGGTGCACAGTTCAAAACGAAGAGACGAACGAGGAGAAAACAATGCGAAGACTAGAGGGAAAGAACGCGCTGATCACTGGCGCTTCCACCGGAATCGGCCAGGCGATCGCTGTCCGTTTCGCGCAAGAAGGCGCGAACGTCGCCATCAATTATCGCAGCGCGCCAGAAGAAGCGGCGGCAACAGAAGTGGAGGTGCAGGAAGCTTGCAAAGGCGTGTCCAACGGGTGCCGCGAGCTCACCGTACAAGCGGACATTTCTAAAGAGGATCAGGTGAAGAAGATGTTCGAGAAGGTGGAAGAAGCGTTCGGCTCCATCGATATCCTGGTCAATAACGCCGGCATCCAGAAGCCCGCGCCGAGTCATGAAGTGACCGCGGATGACTTCGATCGCGTGGTGGGCGTCAATCTGCGCGGCGCGTTCCTGTGCGCGCGCGAAGCCATCCGCTATTTCCTCAAGGACGGCAAGGGCGGCGTGATCCTGAACAACTCGAGCGTGCACGAGATCATTCCGAAACCGAAGTATCTGCCCTATTCGATCAGCAAGGGCGGCATGGAGAATTTGACGAAATCGCTGGCGCTCGAATATGCCGGACAAGGCATTCGCGTGAACGCGGTTGGGCCCGGCGCTGTCGTGACGCCGATCAATGGCGCGTGGATCAACGATCCGCAAGCGCGTGCAGCCGTGGAAAGCCATATCCCGATGGGCCGCGCCGCGCGTGTGGAAGAGATCGCTTCGGTGTTCGCGTTTCTTGCGTCCGACGAAGCATCGTACATCACCGGCCAAACGATTTTCGCATGCGGCGGCCTGACGCTATATCCCGAGTTTCGCGTGGCATGGTCGTCGGGTGAGTAAAGGATACTTCGATGTTGCAAGCACTGCGTAGCCACTGGCCTGAGTATTTAATGGAAGCGTCCGCGCTCGGCCTGTTTATGGTCTCAGCGTGTACATTCAGCGTCCTGTTGGATCATCCAGCTGGTCTGCTGCACCGCGCCATTTCAAACCCCTTCGTGCGGCGAATGCTGGCCGGGCTCGCGATGGGGCTGACGGCCATCGCGATCTTTTGCTCGCCCTGGGGCAAGCGGTCAGGCGCCCACATGAATCCGTCGGTGACGCTGAGCTTTCTGTCGCTCGGGAAAATTCACGGTTGGGATGCGGTGTTCTACATCGTGGCGCAGTTCGCGGGCGGCATCGCGGGCGTGCAAATCGCGAACGTATTCATCGGGTCTATGCTGCGGCATTCTACGGTCAACTACGTGGCCACAACGCCCGGGCCCCGTGGCGCACTCATCGCGTTTTTCGCCGAACTGGTCATCTCGTTCGTAATGATGACCACCGTATTAAACGTGTCGAACTCAAAGCGCTGGAGCCGGTTCACGCCTTTCGTGGCCGGTGCGCTGGTGGCGCTGTACATCACAGTGGAAGCGCCATTTTCGGGGATGAGCATGAATCCAGCACGCACGCTTGGATCGGCCCTATCCGCGCAGCAATGGACAGCGCTCTGGATTTACTTCACCGGACCACCTGCAGGAATGTTTGGAGCCGCCCAGCTTTTTCGATTCCGCCGCGGCCTGCATCGCGTTTTTTGCGCGAAGCTTCATCATCACAACGACCAGCGGTGCATCTTCCGCTGCAACTACGGGGAACTCATCGCCTAGAGGAGAAGAGTCATGGGAAAAAATGGAACGAACGGAAATTACGACGTAATCATCATCGGCACCGGCGCGGGCGGCGGAACGCTGGCGCACAAGCTGGCCGCCACCGGCAAGAAGATTCTGATGCTGGAGCGCGGCGAATACGTTCCGCGCGAAAAGGACAACTGGAGTACCGCTGAAGTCAACCTGAAAGGCCGTTATCAAACCAAGGAGACGTGGCTCGACCGCGACGGCAACCCGCTGCATCCGCATACCAACTATTGGGTCGGCGGCAATACCAAGTTTTATGGCGCAGCACTGTTCCGGCTGCGCAAAGAGGACTTCGGAGAAATCAAGCACCACGGCGGAGTCTCGCCGGCGTGGCCTATCTCTTACGACGAGCTGGAGCCGTACTACGCCAAGGCCGAGCAAATGTATCATGTACACGGCCAGCGCGGCGAAGATCCAACGGAACCGCATTCCAGCACGCCGTTCCCATATCCGGCGGTGAGCCACGAACCGCGCCTTCAAGCCTTGAGCGACGATTTCGCGCGGCAAGGGTTCAAACCGTTCCACACGCCGCTCGGCATACAGATCAATGAGAGCAATCCGCATGCGAGTAATTGCATCCGGTGCAACACCTGCGACGGATTTCCCTGTTTGATGTATGCGAAGTCGGACGCGCAGGTAGTGGCCGTGGATCCGGCGCTGAGGCACGACAATGTGTCGCTCCTTACGGGCGCGTTTGTGGAGCGTCTTGAGACGAACGCATCCGGGCGCGAAATAACCAAAGTAATCGTCCGCAGAGAAGGCGCGTACGAAGAGTATTCCGGATCGATGATCGTAGCTTCCGCCGGCGCGATTAACTCAGCGGCGCTGCTACTGCGATCTGCAAGCGACAAGCATCCGCGCGGCCTGGCCAACGGATCGGATACGGTGGGCCGTCATTATATGGGCCACGTAAATTCCATCCTGATGGCAATTTCGAAGTGCCCCAACCCAACGGTCTTCCAGAAAACTCTCTCGGTAAACGACTTCTATTTCGGATCGAGCGAGTGGCCGTATCCGATGGGCCACATATCGTTTGTCGGCAAGCTGGACGGCACGACGCTGAAAGGCGGCGCGCCCGCGATCGCACCCGGATTCACGCTGGACCTGATGGCCAATCACTCGCTCGATTTCTGGCTTACATCGGAAGACCTGCCGGATCCGGAGAATCGCGTAACGGTGAATCGCGACGGAAAAATCGTGCTGTCGTACCGGCCCAACAACGAAGAAGGCCACAAGCGTCTGGCCGCAAAACTGAAAGAAATGATGCAGCGACAGACGGCGTGCGGTGTCCACGGGCACCATTGTCACCAAGGCTTGTTCGCACGCAACCTTTTTGTGGGCGAGCGAATTCCGCTGGCAGGCGTCGCGCACCAGAACGGAACCATTCGTTTCGGCGACGATCCGAGAACTTCGGCGCTGGACCGCAACTGCAAGGCTCACGAACTGGACAACTTGTATGTCGTGGATGGAAGCTTCTTTCCCTCCAGCGGCGCGGTGAATCCGGCGCTGACAATCATCGCGAACGCACTGCGAGTGGGTGACCACTTGATCCGGCGGATGAACTAGGAGAATGCATATGCACTTTCGCCGAACTGTTCAAAATGCTGTCAGAGTGGCGCTGCTCCTGGCAGGCATGCTTGGCGCCGGGAGCTTGAAGCCCATCGCCACCGGAGTGGACTCGATAGGGCTAACCGTCTCGGATCTTGACCGGTCCGTAGAGTTTTACTCCAAAGTTTTGACCTTCGAAAAAGTCTCGGAAGTTGAAGTAGACGGCGAACCCTACGAGCATTTGGAAGGCGTATTCGGTCTCCGCATGCGGATCGCCCGGATGCGCCTAGGCGATGAATACATCGAGCTGACGGAGTTTCTCGCGCCCAAGGGCCGCCCGGCACCGGTGGATTCAAAGAGCAACGACACGTGGTTCCAGCATGTTGCGATTATCACCACCGATATGGACGCCGCATACCAGCGGTTGCGCAGATTTCATGCGCAACATGCGTCTTCGGGCCCGCAGCGGTTGCCCGACTGGAACAAGAACGCCGGTGGCATTCGCGCATTCTATTTTCGCGATCCCGACGGGCATCCGCTGGAAGTTCTCGCGTTTCCGCCCGGCAAGGGCAACGCCAAGTGGCATCGCGCGTCCGACGAGCTCTTCCTGGGAATCGATCATACGGCCATTGTTGTCTCCGACACCGCCGCCAGCCTGCGCTTCTATCGCGACACATTGGGATTCGAGGTCTCCGGCGAAAGCGAAAACTACGGGACCGAGCAGGAGCATCTCAACAACGTCTTCGGGGCGCGCTTGCATATTACTTCGCTGCGCGCGGCCAGCGGACCCGGCGTCGAGTTTTTGGAATACCTGGCTCCTAGTGACGGCCGGCTTTATCCAAAAGATGAAAAGCCGAACGACCTGGTGCATTGGCAGACGCGCGTTCGCGCGGCCAACCCGCAGGAAGCTTTAGCTCGACTTCGTCTGGCCGGCGCGCCGCTGATATCGAGCGGACTGGTAGAGCTGAAGCCGGGCCGATCCGCGATTGTTCGCGATCCGGATGGCCACGCAGTAGAAATTTTCGAATAGCAACTTTAATCAACAAGGAGAATCATCATGACAAAACTCATGACCCGAATACTGACTACTTCCAAGCGAGCGGTGGACGCGCTGCAATTCGCCGCGCCGCTTTTGACGCGCCTCCTGGTAGGAGTGACGTTCTTCTACACGGGCCGCGGAAAGCTGGTCAACCTGGACCGCACAGCGGCGTTCTTCACCGATCTCGGCATACCGTTCCCTTGGGCGAACGCTGCTTTCATTTCTTCGCTCGAGTTCTTCGGCGGCATCTGCCTGGTCCTTGGCTTGGGCACTCGCGTGTTCGCGGCTCTTCTGTCGTCCACCATGGTGGTGGCTCTGCTCACCGCCGACAAGGACAACCTGATCGCAAAGTTCCCGGCCGAGCTGGCCGACGTTTCACCGGTGGTCCTGCTGCTGTTTCTGGTCTGGCTGGTGCTCTACGGAGCGGGTCCAGTGAGCCTGGACCGCGTGCTCGGTCGCGTCCTTAACCGCAAGAAACCACAGCAGGATATTGCTCCTGCCGCGCCCGCGTTGAATCGCACTGCGGCATGATCTTCACCGTTTCGGAATAAACCGTGGGTCCACAGTCATGTACGTTGTGATGGACCTCCGAAGGACCAGACCATGAGTAACCCAGTGGACCCCCAATATCTTCAATCGCGTCTGAAGGCGGCTGTCGAAAGCATCGCGACTCCGCCGTTCCTCGAAGCGCGCATCAAGGCGAATCTCGCAGCCGGACGGCGCCCGACGCGCTGGGTGTGGAAAGTGGCCCCGGTTGCCGCACTTGGGATTCTGCTCACTGGATTCTCCATCCTGTATCAGCTCGGAAGCTTCCGCTACAGCCGAGCATCGCAGGATTCTTACATTAGCTCGGTTTCGAGCCGCATGGCGGTATTAATGCGCGTGGGCCTCGGCGATCACATTCACTGCGCCGTCTTCCGGAAATATCCAAAGAATCCTCCCACCATGGAGCAGTTCATCGAGAAGATGGGGCCTCAGTATAGCGGTATTCTGCCCATTGTTCGCGAGCACGTGCCGGCAGATTACCAGATTCTGATGGCGCATCAGTGCGGATATCAAAGCCGCCGATTCGTGCACGTGGTTTTGCGAAACGGATCGCGCTTGTTATCGGTTGTGCTGACGCGCAAGTCCGCCGGTGAAGGATTCAGCGCTGAGCAGCTTGCGCCGGCGCTCTCTGAGGCTGGAGTCGTTTTCTATACCTCCAGCGCGCAGCGATTCGAAACGGCCGCTTTCGAAAGCCGGGATTACGCCGTTTATGTGATTTCCGATCTTCCTAAAGAGGACAACGCGCGGATGATGCGAGCCATGGCGCCGCAGCTCAAAACGCTCCTCGACAAGTTGGAAAGCTAGTCCTTCCTTCGAATCTTCTCTCAAAATATTTCCGCAGCCCGGAATAGTTGCGCCCGGTCGTGGCATTAGGTGGATGTGAGCCAAGGAGTGGCAACTATGACCGCCGAACAGCAACGATTAGAAGAATCGCGAGATCGAAAATCGCACTGGAAGCGCTGGGGACCTTATCTCAGCGAGCGCGCCTGGGGAACCGTGCGGGAAGACTATAGCCCAGGCGGCACAGCCTGGGAATTTCTGCCGCACGACAATGCGCGCTCTCAGGCTTATCGCTGGAACGAAGACGGCCTGGCGGGAATCTCCGACCGCCACCAGAAGATCTGCTTCGCTGTGGCGCTGTGGAACGGCCGCGATCCCATACTGAAGGAGCGCTTGTTCGGACTCACAGGCAACGAAGGCAATCACGGCGAGGACGTCAAGGAATGCTATTACTATCTGGACAGCACGCCCACGCACTCGTACATGAAGTATCTGTACAAGTATCCGCAGGCGGCATATCCGTATGAGCGACTGATCCAGGAAAACCGATTGCGGGGACGCGGTGGACGTGAGCTGGAACTCGCTGACACGGGCGTCTTCGACGACAATCGGTACTTCGATGTGTTCGTCGAATACGCAAAGGCCGGCCAGGAAGACATATTGATCCGCATCGAGGTAGCCAATCGCGGACCAGAGGCGGCCGAAATCCACGTCTTGCCGACGGTCTGGTTTCGCAACACATGGTCTTGGGGACAGACGGTAGTGCGTCCCGGCTTGCGCGCAGCTTGCCCGAATTCCGTTGAGCTGAACGAGCCGCAATACGGAAAACGGCTGCTGGTTTTTGACGGATCGCCGGAGCTGCTCTTCACCGAGAACGAGACCAATACGCAGCGGCTCTATGGATATTCGAACGGTTCGCCCTACGCCAAGGATGCCTTCAACGAATACGTCGTGCATGGTTCCACGGGTGCGGTAAATCCGCAGGCTGTGGGAACGAAAGCGGCAGGACATTATCACCTGACGGTGCCCGCCGGCGGATCCATCACCATCCGGCTGCGGCTCAACAACGCACCCACCTGCGACGGCGCACTCGATGGTTTCGACCACATGTTTGCGCAACGCAAATCCGAAGCCGACGAATTTTATGCGGTCGTCATTCCGGAAAAGCTCTCCGAAGACGCGCGCAAAGTGATGCGTCAATCGTTCGCCGGCCTCTTATGGTCGAAGCAGTTTTATCACTACGTGGTGAATCAATGGCTGGATGGCGATCCGGCCGGTCCGCCGCCACCCGATTCCCGCAAGGGAGGGCGCAATCACGAGTGGGGCCATTTGTACAACGCCGACGTGATCTCGATGCCCGACAAGTGGGAATACCCGTGGTACGCAGCCTGGGATCTCGCGTTCCACTGCATTCCGCTGGCGCTCGTCGACTCAGACTTCGCCAAAGAGCAACTAATGCTCATGGTGCGCGAGTGGTACATGCATCCGAACGGACAGCTCCCCGCGTATGAATGGGCGTTTGGCGACGTCAATCCGCCGGTGCACGCGTGGGCTGCGTTGCGCGTGTACAAAATCGAAAAGAAGCGGCGCGGCGTTGGGGATCGCACGTTCCTGCAGCGCATCTTCCACAAGCTGCTGCTGAACTTTACCTGGTGGGTGAATCGGAAAGACGCGGAAGGACGCAATGTTTTCCAGGGCGGATTCCTGGGGCTCGACAACATCGGCGTTTTCGATCGCAGCGCGCCGCTGCCCACGGGCGGCCATCTGGAACAAGCCGACGGCACGGGTTGGATGGCGATGTACAGCCTCAACCTGCTTGCCATCGCACTGGAGCTAGCCAAGGAAGATCCTTCTTACGAGGATGTCGCGAGCAAGTTCTGGGAGCACTTCCTGCACATCGCAAACGCGATGAATCACCTGGGCTCGAACGGCAACGGAATGTGGCATGACCAGGACGGATTCTTCTACGACGTACTGCACACCGGCGCAGGCAATCACCTGCCGCTCACCATCCGGTCCATGGTTGGTTTAATTCCGCTGTTCGCTGTGGAGACGTTGGAGCCTTCGATGATAAGCCAGCTTCCCGGCTTTCAGCGCCGCATGGATTGGTTCATCGAAAATCGCAAAGACCTGACGGCCAACGTCGCCTGCATGCATACCGAAGGGGTAGGCGACCGCCGGCTGCTCTCCATCGTGGATTCGGAGAAGCTCCGCCGCGTGCTCAAGATCATGCTGGATGAGCGCGAGTTTTTCTCGCCCTACGGCATCCGCGCGTTATCGCAGGCACATCGCGACGATCCTTACATTTTGAGGGCGGATGGCGCGGAATACCGCGTGAGCTACGAACCGGCGGAATCGAGCACGGGGCTTTTTGGAGGCAATTCGAACTGGCGGGGACCGATCTGGTTCCCGGTGAACTACCTGCTGATCGAATCGCTGCAGAAGTTTCATCACTACCTGGGCGACGAATACAAAGTGGAGTGTCCCACGGGCTCCGGCCAGTATCTGACGCTTTGGGAAGTGGCGGCCGAAATCTCGCGCCGCCTCACACGAATCTTCTTGCGCGACGAGTCTGGCGCACGTCCGGTTCATAAGGCGGACAGCCGCTATCAGACCGATCCCCACTGGCAGGACCTGGTACTTTTCTACGAATACTTCCATGGCGACGACGGATCGGGCGTAGGCGCCAGTCATCAGACCGGCTGGACCGGCCTGGTCGCAAAGCTTCTTCAACAGAACGGAGAGTAATCATGAAATCAAATAAGATTCGATTCGATCAAAATGTCTGCACGAATCTGTCGCGGGCACTCAAGCTCGAGTGGCTGGAGACAAATGGGCTGGGAGGTTTTGCCTCCTCCACCATCACGGGGCTGAACACCAGGCGCTATCACGGTCTCTTGACCGCGGCTACCCGGCCGCCAGTGGGCCGCGTTCTGATGCTTTCGAAGCTCGAAGAGAGTCTGGTGATCGGGGACCACAAATATGACTTGTCCGCCAATCAATATCCAGGCGTTGTTCATCCGCAAGGCCACAACTTCATGGTTGAGTTCCGCCTCGATCCATTCCCGGTTTTTGTGTATCGAGCAGGCGGTGTCGAGATTGAGAAGCGCGTCTTTATGCTGCACGGCGAGAACACGACGGTGGTGGAGTACGAATTGCGGCCGCTCGACGGACGCCTACCCGTCGATTCCGCGCTCGAAGTGCGTCCGCTGATTGCATTCCGCGATTATCACAGCACTACCCATCGCAACAACGGCCTAGATCCGGACGTGAAGACCGCCGGCGCGGTGGCGAGCATCGCGCCTTATCATGACCTTCCGCCGCTTTTCTTTTCGCATGACGGGGAGCTGCAGCGAACCGGCGACTGGTATCTGAATTTCGAGTATGCGGTGGAACGCGAGCGCGGCCTGGACTTTCAAGAAGATTTGTTCAATCCACTTCTCTTGCGGTTCGGGATGACCGGAAAGAGAACGGCGACACTCATCGCTTCTACCGGGCCGCACGATCCTGGCGCCGCGCCTTCCATGAGAGCCGGCGAGATCGCGCGAAGAAGAGCAATCGTGGATGCCTCGCCATCCTCTGAGCCGCTGGTACAAGCGCTGGTTGCCGCTGCCGATCAATACATCGTCGAGCGCGGAGATTTGAAGACCATCGTCGCCGGCTACCACTGGTTCACCGATTGGGGCCGCGACACCATGATCGCGCTTCCCGGCCTGACGCTGGTCACCGGACGCTTCGAAGTCGCCAAGCAGATCCTGAATGCATTCGCCGCGAGCATAGATCAAGGCATGCTGCCGAATCGCTTCCCGGATGCAGGCGAAACGCCGGAGTTCAACACCGTCGATGCGACGCTGTGGTTCTTCGAAGCCATTCGCGCGTATCTGCAATACACCGGCGACCACGCTTTCGTACGCGACACGCTCTATCCCAAGTTGAAGGACATTATCAACTGGCATCTCAGCGGGACTCGCTATCACATCGGTGTTGCACCCGATTGCCTGCTGCAATGCGGCGAGCCGGGAGTCCAGCTCACCTGGATGGATTCGAAGATCGGAGATTTCGTCGTCACGCCGCGGAGCGGAAAGCCAGTGGAGATCCAGGCACTCTGGTACAACGCGCTATGCATCATGCAGGATTTTGCCAAGGAATTCGCCGACGGTCACCTCGCCGTTTTCTTCGAAGAGTTCGCCGCTCGAACACGTGACTCGTTCAACGCTGAATTCTGGAACGACGAAGGTGGATATCTCTACGACACGGTGGACGGCGAAGTTCACGACGGGTCCATTCGTCCCAACCAGATCATCGCTGTGAGCCTAACCCACTCGATGCTTTCGATGGACCGTGCACGGCAGGTAGTCGAGGTTGTCGAACGCGAGCTTCTGACTCCGCTTGGTTTGCGATCTCTTTCGCCGCATCATCCCTGTTATCGGCGGCGCTACGAAGGTGGAGTTCGCGAGCGTGACACGGCCTACCATCAGGGCACGGTGTGGCCGTGGCTGATGGGCCCGTTTCTGACAGCCTACATGCGCGTAAAAGAACGAATGCCAGAAGCGCTGCGCCAAGCGAAAGAATGGTTGGACGGATTTGGGTCGCACCTTTCGATGGCTGGATTGGGCCACATCTCAGAAATCGCGGATGCCGAAGACGGACATCAGCCGCGCGGCTGCATCGCTCAAGCCTGGAGCGTCGGAGAACTTCTGCGCGCCGCCGTAGAGAACGTTTATGAAATCAAGAATGATTCCGTTCGCGGGACGTCCAATGCCGTACGTGAACCGGTTCTCGATTGAACGCAAGTTCTCCGAAGCGAGGTGTTCTCCCCGGGTCCCGTTCTCAACTTATCCCCTGTCTCAAAACGCGGGGCGGGTCACCGGGGGCAGTGTGCCTATCCTAGACTGTCTCAACGGAGGGGGTCACCCCGCTCAGCTGTGCGAAAACTGTGTCAAAACTCCATCGGTCAGGTCGTCGGGAATTGCTCTTTGAGCGAAAGCAGCCTCCCCAGTGTGTTGTAGATGTTAGGAGTTGGCGAAAACCGATAGAGACCTTGGAGAGCATGATTCTCGTTCACACGCAAACGGTCAGGACACATCGCGCAACATCGAAAGCAGCTCAACATCCGTTAGGATTTGAATACCGTGTTCGCGACAACTCTTGAGGACCGTTCGGTGATGAAAGTGCCGGTCGAGCGTGCATGGGACATCCGCTCGCCCAGACAACGCCGTCCCCAACACTGGATCGTCTTCCTGGTCGTTGGGAACTAGCCTTGCGCCAATTTGCGGATTGACCAACTCCGCGAAATCCTGGAGAGCCTGCGTGTATTGCTCAATGTCGAGCGGCGTGAGCGGCCAGATGGCTTGCAGCCGTGGATAATTCAAGACTCGCTCCGTTTCACGCAACAGAAACGGCGACAAAACTAGCACATGATCTGCTGATTCCAGGATCACAAGCAGCAGGCTCCGTGCCACGCCTTTTGAGTGTGGATTAGCTCGCGCGAGAATATTTGTGTCGAGAACGATCCTCATGTCCGCCGGGGGCGGATATGATTCATGGCTTCATCCACGGCGTCATCGACCTCTCCGTCGGCGACGTCGTGCGCTTTAAGAGCGAGTTGGTCGAGAGCGCCCCTCAAACGTTCTGCACTTGCCCGGCGCGCCTCGCCTGAGGGAGCCGGATGGGGATCGAGAGCCATAACGCTGACTTCTTCGTCATCACGCAGACTACGCCCGAGTAAGTTCTCCACAGCAGTCCTAGCCGAAGCCGGGAGATCTCGCGCCAAGTTGATCGAGACGTTTTCCATAGCAGGCTCTCACTATTAATTTTAACCGCAGCGCTCGACCCGAGTCGGCGGGGTCGTACGAAATTCCCGATCGTCGGTCTCACTGTATCAAAACTGTATCAAAACCCCATCTCAGTTAGTCTGTTGGAGATGCTGAATTGGCGAAAGCAGATTCCCCAAGTTGTTAATAAGACAAAGAATCGAAATGAAGGAATATAGTCCTTGGAACGTCCGAGAGCGCTTAGGAGGCGACCGCTCTATCCATCTGAGCTACGTCCCCGAGAGTGTCTTCCTTGATTCTAAACCAGCTCGATCCAAGCCGGCGCATGATCGCTCGCGTTCTCTTCACCGCGCACCCATCGATCAACGCCCGCATCCGTCAATCGCGCGGCCAAATCCGGCGATAGCAGAAAATGATCCAGCCGCATGCCCTTATCCAACGCCCACCGATTCCGCTCGTAATCCCAAAACGTCCACAACGGACCCTCGGGCTTTAGTTTGCGTAGCGCGTCCGTCCATCCCTGCGCGAGCAGCCGCGCGTACGCCGCACGGCTCTGCGGCTGAATCAGCGCGTTGTTATCCAAAGACCGCGTCGGGTAAATATCCTGCGGCGTTGGCACGACATTGTAATCGCCGGCCAGAATCACCGGCACTCCAGCCTCCAGCAGACTGGCCGCGTGCGCCGTCAACCGTTCGAACCAAGCCAGCTTGAAATCGAACTTCGGACCAGGCTGCGGATTTCCGTTCGGCAAATAGATCGACGTAATCAACACGCCATTCACCGCCGCCTCGATATACCGCGCCTGCCGATCGTTCGCGTCGCCCGGCAAGCTGGACCGCGTGAGCACCGGCTCGCAATCGCGCGCCAGAATCGCAACGCCGTTCCACGATCGTTCCCCGAACCAGACTCCGCGATAACCCAGCTCCGCCAGTCTCGCCGCTGGAAAAGCGCTTTGCTCTGCTTTCAACTCCTGCAGGCAAACCACGTCCGGCTGGGCTTTCCGGAGCCACGCCGTGAGATTTTCGATCCGCTTATTAATGTTGTTGATGTTGAAGGTGGCGATTCTCAACCGGCCGTCCTCAACTTGAGCGTAACGCCACCATCGGATCAATGCGCGAAGCCCTGCGCGCCGGAAAATAGCCGGCCAGCGCGGCGACCGTCACCAACAGCGTTCCGATGGCGAGAAATGTCGCCGGATCGCCCGGCGTGACGCCAAACAACATGCTCTCGAGCGCGCGTGTCAACGCTCGTGACACCGCAAATCCCAGTGCGAGCCCGATGGCCGCCAATCCGAACGTGTGCAGAAGAATGCGACCCTGCAGATGACTCGCGGACGCTCCCAGCGCCATCCGAATCCCAATCTCTTGCGCTCGTTGGCTCACCGAATACGAGATGACCGCGTAAATTCCCAGCGACGCAAGGATCAAGGCAAAACCTGCGAATCCGGCCAGCAACAGCACTAAAAAACGGCGCGGAGAAACGGCTTGGTCCACCAGATCCTGGAACGTCACAAACTCTCGGACCGGCAGATTCGGATCCAGCGGGCGCAGCGCCGTTCGAATCCCTGCCGCGAGTCTATCCAGTGGAAGCGCGCTGCGCAGCACCAATTGCATGGCTGGGTAATCCTCCGTTTGCCGCATCGGCAAATACATTTCCGATCCTCCGGCAGTTTCTAGTGCTTCATGCCGGACATCGGCCACCACCCCGACCACTCGCCGTCCGCCGTCCGTCTTGACCATTTGCCCCAAGGGGTTCTGGCCGGGCCAAAGCGTCCGCGCCAACGTCTCGTTGATCAAGACAACGGGCTCGCTCTTCGCGCGATCCTGCTCCGTAATGACTCTGCCCCAGCGCAGCGGAATTCCCGCCGCTTCAAAGTATCCGTCGCTCACTACTCGAATGTAAGCTTCCGGCGGCGGATGTGTCTTTCCGTAAACCTGCCCGACGGCGGGCGTGGCCCAGCTCCGATCGTCGCGCAGCGGCAGGACGTCGGTAATTCCCGCCGCTAAAATTCCGGGCACGGAACGCGCTCGACGGAGCGCATCGTCGATAAAACTGTTTTGCTGTGCGAGGCTCGAGATCCGAAAACTAGGGTCAATCCTCAGCGTTGCCACGAGCTCGGGACGAAATCCTAAATCGACGTCCAGCACCCGAA
>DATGIH010000385.1:0-3130 GCA_035295865.1 Bryobacteraceae bacterium | reverse complement strand
TCTTCTGCGCCAGGGGCTGGAACGGTCCCTCGATCGCGAGACAGAGCTTACTGAATTTCGCGGCTTCAATGGCCCGGCCCTTGTCGCGAAGCTGCCCGGCCAACGCGTAATTGTCATAGCCCAGATAAAAATAGGCCGCAGCCAGCAGTTGTGCGTCGTCTTGAATGTGATCCAGTGCGGCGCGCAAATAGCGATCCGACAATCCGTAACGCGCCTGCTTGCCGTAAACCACGCCCACCATCCAGTTGGCGCCCCCGGTATAGCGCGCTTTTTTCTTCGCCCACTCCTCCGCCGATACTCCCGCGGGCTTGCTCTTCTTCTCCAACACTTCCAGAACGCGCAGCGAATAGGTCAAAACCTTGGGCAGATCTTCTTCGCGGCTCATGTAGTGATTGGCGATCCGCATCAAGTAATCTTCATTGTTCGGATCTTCCGCCAGCCCGCGCTCCGCCATTGCGAATGCCTGCGCGGGATCCGCTTCCTCCCGGATTCGAATGTTTCGCTTCACGGCAGCGAGGAACTTGCTCTGCGGATTGCGTTGCTCCAATGCCTGGATGAGCTCGGTCTTCCGCTGCGAGTTCGCCTCCAGCGTGGCTTGCGACGCCAAAACGGATTCCGAGTAGGCCATCGTTTGGTTTGCAAACTCCACTCGCCTGTTCCAATCCGCAACATCATCTGCATCGGTAGGCTTGGGCGATTGCGCCGCTTTCGAAGCAGCGTCCCAAGCTACGATCGCGTACTTCCGGATCAGTTCCAAATCCTTCTGAGCTTCAGCGGCCTGCAACGCCGCGAAGGCAGAATCCACGTCCGCTGGATCGAGCGCTAGCAAGCTCTGCGCTGTCGCCAACACTTTGTCCCACTGCTTGGCGTTTAGGTAAATCGGAAGAAGCTGTTCGTAAACCCACGCCACCGATGCCGCCTTGGGATATTGGTCGACGTACTTTTCGAGAAAGGTAAGCTTGCGTTCGGGAAGCGGCTCCTGTTGAATTCTTTGCAACAGGATCCCGTCTTCACTTTCCGGATCGATATCCAGTTTGTGCCGGTCCGCGCCACGCGCCGCCACGGCCAAAAATACCGCGAACGCAAAAAGAGCGAACTTCCCGTGGATCCTTCCAACTGGACGCATCTCGATAGTTCATAGGTCGGAGCATCGCCTGGGAAACTTTAGGCATGCACCTTAGAACCGCCGTACCATTCTGGGCAGCGGCACTGTAGGGTGCAGTGGTAGAATCGCGAAGCACCAAACATATATATGATCCTGCCCGATACCTATTTAGGCGCCCTGCTGCTGACCATCCTCTCCATGCTGTGCTGGGGATCCTGGGCGAACACCTTCAAGTTGACCGGGAAATGGCGCTTCGAACTGTTCTACTACGATTATTCCATCGGCGTTCTGCTGGCCGCGATCCTTGCAGCGTACACCTTCGGATCGATGGGAAGCGAGCTTTCCTTCTCCGATAACATGATCGTCGCGGCCAAGCGAAATATGGCCTATGCGGTCGGCGCCGGCATGGTTTTCAATCTCGCGAACATGCTGCTGGTCGCGGCAATTTCTGTCGCAGGACTGGCTGTGGCGTTCCCGGTCGGCATTGGTATTGCGTTAGTGATGGGCGTGTTGTGGAACTACATTCTCAACCCGCAGGGCAATCCAACCTTGCTGGCGTCGGGCGTCGCTTTGGTGATGTGCGCCATCGTGGTGGATGCGCTAGCTTACTCCGCGCATGCCACGCCTGCCCAGACGGCACCATCCCCACGTCGCGCTAAATCCAAATCCAGTATTGGCAGCAAGGGAATCGTCCTGAGCGTGATTAGCGGCGTTCTCATGGGTTCGTTTTATCCCCTCGTTGAGATGTCGAAAGCGGGCGGCGTCGACGCGGCCGGTCTTGGCCCCTATGCCGTGGCATTCCTTTTCGCGCTGGGTGTGTTCTTTTCCACGTTCATCTACAATCTGTATTTTTTGAATCTGCCGGTGGAAGGCCCGCCGTTGTCGATGTTCGCATATTTCAAGGGCACCCTCCCGCAACACGCGTTGGGGATCTTCGGAGGCATCGTGTGGTGCGCCGGGGCAATCTCAAATTTCGTGGCAGCCAGCGCTCCCAATAGAGTGCAAGTCGGACCCGCGATCAGCTACGCGATCGGCCAGGGCGCGACGATGGTGAGCGCGTTGTGGGGCGTACTGGTTTGGAAAGAGTTCGCGGGCGCCGGATCGAGGGTGCGAACTTTGCTCACGCTCATGTTCGTACTGTTTCTGGCGGGATTGATGCTGGTCGCCGTCGCGCCGCTTTACACGCATTAGGCGTGCGCCTTCGCGCGCGCCGTTCTTCGGTTGTTCGGTTATTCAGTTCTTCGGTTCTGCCGGTGGGAGAGTTTAGGGACCCGCCCAGCACTATCGTCGTGTGATCATTCGTCAATTTGAAGACATCGAGGGGTGGCAAGAAGCTCGCGCTCTGGCAGGCAAGATTTATGAAGCTTCGAACCGTGGAAAGTTCACCACCGATTTCGGGCTTCGCGATCAAATCCGAAGAGCTTCTGTGTCGATCATGGCCAATATCGCCGAAGGCTTCGGGCGTGGAGGTCAAACGGAATTCCTTCGGTTTCTTCGGATCGCCCGGGCATCAGCAATCGAAGTTCAAAGTCACCTCTATATCGCTATGGACTTGGGTTATCTCACTGCTGGTGAGTTTGAAGCTCTGCGCGGGCAAACGATTAAGGTGACGCGTCTGGTTGGCGGCTTCATCAACTACCTTTCGAACCATGACGAACCGAACAACTGAACAACCGATCAACCGAACAACGGCTGAATAAGGAATCGCCCCAGCGATTCTTTATTCAGACTTCCTTGCGCCAACGTTGCGTTTCCCCCACCCCGTCCCCCAACCTCGGCCAACGCTGCCTTGAGAACCGCGCCGGCATTCACGCCGCTATCCGGCGACGCCGCCAGCAAAACCGACGGCGGATCCTCGGCCACCGCCATGAAAATCGCTTTTCCGCCTGCGGCGAAGCTCTGCGCTTCGGCGCGCAGTTCATCCGAAAGGATCGCGACGCGTTGCTGGATCTTCCGCAGTCCATCGGCACCCGGAGCAGTGGCAGCGTGCAACTCCCGGCCCCTCACTTGCGCCAACTCGGTCGC
>DATGIH010000384.1:0-2580 GCA_035295865.1 Bryobacteraceae bacterium | reverse complement strand
GGATCGGAGGTCATTGGCGCCACCCTGAAAGTACTGGCTGCCGTCGAACAAATCACCGGCATCGAATTCGAAATCCGGCGCGGCTCGCTCATTGGGGAAGACGCGCTGACGCACTTCGGACAATGGCTGCCCGACGAGGTGGTGGAATTCTGTTCGCAGATTTTTCGCGCCGGCGGCGCCGTGCTGAGCGGACCGGGCGGCGGGCGCTACGTCTACGATCTGCGGCGCCGCTTCGATCTGTTTGCGAAATTCGTTCCCATCGTGCCAGTTCCCGAGTTGGCGAGCGCCGGAAGAATGAATCCGCGTTTTGTGCGGGGCGTGGATATTTTGCTCATCCGCGATAACATTGGCGGCGTCTACCAGGGTGAAGGCAGCGAACGCTTGACCGATCGCGGCCGAGTTGCCCAACACTCCTTCCAATATGGCGAATGGGAAGTGCGCCGGATTGTCGATGTCGCGGCCCGGGCGGCGGCTCGTCGGCGGGGCGGTCTGCACATCATCGTCAAGGACGGCGGCATCCCGGGCATGAGCGCGCTTTGGCGCGACGTCGGTACGGAAGCGGCGCAAAAACACGGCGTCCCAGCCGCTTTCATGAACATCGATTTGGTGGCGTATGAGGTAATCCAGAACGCGGCGAAATTCGATGTCATCGTTGCACCGAATCTGTTTGGCGACATCATCGCCGATGTCGCGGGCGTGCTGGTTTCCTCGCGCGGCGTGACGTTCTCAGGGAATTTCAGCGCCCAGGGTCACGGGGTTTATCAGACGAATCATGGCTGCGCGCACGATTTAGCAGGCACGGGTACCGCAAATCCCGCCGGACAGATGCTCTCGCTTGCCATGTTGCTGCGCGAAAGCTTCGGATTGGCGCAAGCGGCGGCAATTATCGAGGGCGCCTTGGCCGAAGTGTGGCGACAAGGATTCCGCACCGCCGATCTCGCCGAGCCGGGTTCGAAAATCGAGGGCACAAGCGGCATTACGGAGCGATTTGTGCAGGAGGTTCTACGCTCGGCGGAAACGAAGCGGTCCCATGAAACCTGCGCTGCTGCTCATTGATCTGCAGAACGACTATCTGGCCTCGCCCAATCTTCAACCGCCCGCGGTCGAGCTGATCCGAAAAGCAGCTGCGCTGCTGGCTGAGTGCCGGCGGTCGAAGATTCCGGTGATTCACGTCTGGACGACGGTGCGTCGTGACGACGATCGTCGCCTGCCGCATTGGCGGGCGGAGAATCGCTGGCAATGTGAATTGGGAACCAGCGGCCATGCGACGCCGGATGTTCTGCAGCCTCTGCCCGGCGAACTGGTGATTCACAAATCCGGATTCAATGCCTTCGCCGATGCTTCGTTGGAGGAGGCGTTAAAGCGCCTGACATGTGACGCCGTGATTTTGACGGGGCTGCACCTGCATACTTGCGTTCGAATCGCGGCCATGGAAAGCCTGGAGCGCGGCTACCAGGTCCGCATTGCGGAAGACGCCGTGGGAAGCAACGATCCGATTCACGCGGCAGCTACACGGCGTTGGCTGGAAGAGCGTTGTGTGGAATTTGGCGAGAAGCTGGCCGTGAACCACATTTCTCCCGAGGTGGCGTTGGCGCATGCCGGCTGGAAGCGCTGGCGGAACACGGGCACCGCCTCGCGATTAGATATTTTAGGCCGTGCGGCGGATGCGCTGGAATTAGCCGCGCCCGCGCTCGCGCATCAAATGGCGGTCGAGATCGGCAAACCAATTGCGCATGGCCTGGAAGAAGTCCGCCGCGGCGCGGCCAATATCCGCGATGTGATCCGGCGTGCCCGTGATTTTGAGTTTGAGAAGCGCGAAGGCGATGGATCGGTGCGCTATCAACCGCTGGGTGTGATCGCGCTAATCTCGCCCTGGAACAATCCGGTTGCGATTCCGGTGGGCAAGATTGCGCCGGCCCTGGCTTATGGGAACACCGTGGTCTGGAAGCCGTCTCCGCCCGCAACGCAAGTCTCGCAGGCGATTTTGAAACTGCTGCGGGAAGCGGGCGTTCCCGATGATGCTGTTCGGCTGGTTCCAGGAGATCGCCGAACCGCGCAAGCGCTCGCATCCAGCGAACACATAGCAGCGGTCACCCTGACCGGATCCATCGCAGCCGGTTACGCGATGCAGGAAATCTGCGCGCGCCGCATGATTCCCTTGCAGGCCGAGCTAAACGGAAACAACGCAGCCATCGTATGGGATGACGCGGATCTTCAGCACGCC
This sequence comes from Bryobacteraceae bacterium, assembly GCA_035295865.1. GTDB lineage: Bacteria > Acidobacteriota > Terriglobia > Bryobacterales > Bryobacteraceae > Palsa-89. The sequence goes on along the minus strand of DATGIH010000384.1, from coordinate 356 downwards.
GCAAAACAGATCGCTTGGGGCGCATTCGGATTCGCAGGCCAGCGCTGCACGGCCAATCGGCGAGTCATCGTGTCGCACGCGGTCTTCTCAGCTCTCCTCGAAGAGCTGATCTCTGCCGGCGAAAATCTGGTTTGGGGCGATCCGCTGGATCCTGCCACCGACATTGGACCGGTGGTCAGCGCGTCGAAGCGGGATGAGACCGCGGCGATCGTGGCTTGCGCTCTGCAGGATAACCGCATCCACGGAGTGCATCTTCTATACGCGGCGCGCGCGCAGGAATCCTGGGTGTCTGGGGGAGCTTACGCGCAACCCGCGATCCTCTGCTGCGATTGTCCGGATCATCCTGTGGTGCAGGA